>CAYLIM010000094.1:0-10587 GCA_964383805.1 uncultured Acetatifactor sp. | reverse complement strand
ACACGGGCTCCAGGCAGCCGGCGGAGCTGCGCCCGTTCATGGAGAAGGTCAAGAAACTCTCACGCACGCAGTTTGCGAGCATAGAGACCGTTGTTGACGAGTTTCTGAAAATGTGACCAGCAATACCGCATCGTCACAGCACTGCGTTTACCGCATCCTGAATCGTCCTGACTCCTACGAGTTTCATCGCCCCGTCGCTTTTCAGCCCCTTCATGCACACTTCGGGCAGGATACATGTATCAAAACCCAGCTTGCGGGCCTCCGCAACTCTCTGGGCCGCCATGCTGACGGACCGCACCTCGCCGGAGAGACCGACCTCTCCAAAGGCCACCAGTCTGGGGCTGATCTCCCGGTTTTTAAAGCTGGAGAGCGCCGCCAGCACAATGGCCAGATCTATGGCCGGTTCCTGAATCTTCATGCCCCCCGCGATATTTACATAGGCGTCGCATCCGGACATCTGTACGCCACAACGCTTTTCCAGCACCGCCATCAGCAGATTCACCCGGTTAAAGTCCGTGCCGGTGGTCTGTCTTCTGGGAATCCCGAAATTGCTGTGGCACACCAGCGCCTGAATCTCCAACAGCAGCGGCCGAGTACCCTCCATAGCGCAGGCCACCACCGAGCCGCTGGCTCCCTCCGGCCTGCCATCCAGCATGTATTCGGAAGGATTGTGTACCTCCACAAGTCCCTCCTGGCGCATCTCAAACACACCGATCTCATTGGTGGAGCCGAAACGGTTCTTGACTCCCCGTAGAATCCGGTAGGAGGCATGCCTGTCCCCCTCAAAATACAGCACCGTGTCCACCATATGCTCCAGCACCCGCGGCCCGGCCACCGTTCCCTCCTTGGTCACATGGCCCACGATGAAAACGGAGATATTCATGCCCTTTGCCAGCTGCAGCAGGATTCCGGTGGACTCTCTGACCTGGGATACACTGCCCGGAGCGGCAGACACATTCTCGCTGTACATGGTCTGAATGGAGTCTATAATTACCACCTTGGGCAATTCCCGGCGAATCACCTCCGCGATGCTGCCCAGATCAGTCTCGCACAGCAGCAGCATATTTTGCGAAAAATTGCCGATGCGGTCCGCCCGCATCTTAATCTGTACCTGCGATTCCTCTCCCGAGATATACAGCACCTTGTGGCCGTCCTGGGCCAGTCGGCGGCAGGTCTGCAGCAGCAGAGTGGACTTGCCGATTCCGGGGTCGCCGCCCACCAAAGTCAGCGATCCCTGCACAATGCCGCCGCCCAGCACCCGGTCCAGCTCCTCGATATGCGTCCGTAGGCGGTCCTCCTCCTGAATCGTAATGTTCGCCAGCACCTCAGGCGTCCGGCTGCTCCTCGCCCCCTGGCTTTTTCCCATATTTTTTAAGGAAGCCGTATTTACGACTTCCTCAACAAAGGTATTCCATTCCTTGCATCCGGGACATTGTCCCATCCATTTTGTGGATTCAAAACCACAGTTCTGACAGTAAAAAACTGATTTATTTTTTGTCTGCGCCATCCCTGCTCCTTTGTAACTCTTACACTATTAGGCTATTGCGAAACTCCCCTTCAAAACACAGGGAATGGGCAATATAGACAAAATAAGGGCGACTTGCCACCGCATCGGAGCCCGTTTTTGTCTATATTGACCAGTCCCGTCACTTGCCGAGAATGTTTCGTAATTTACACTAGCGGTTCTTGACTGTGAAAGTCACCTTGTCCTGCTTGTAGCCTGCAGATACCGTGTCTCCCGGCTGTACATTGCCCCGCAGTATCTCCTCCGCCAGCGCATCCTCCACCACGGACTGTATAGCCCGTTTCAGAGGTCTGGCGCCCATCTTCTGGTCGGCGTATTTTTTGACCAGATGCTCCTTCAGCGCGCCGGTCAGCGACAGATGAATCTCCATCTGATCCTGACAGCGCCTGCACAGGCTGCCGGACAACAACTGGATGATCTCTCTCATATTCTCGTGGTCGAGCTGATGAAATACGATAATGTCATCAATTCGGTTGATAAACTCAGGTTTGAAACTGCGCTTAACCTCCTCCATCACCCCGGCCTTCATCTTCTCATAGTTGCGGGCAGGGCTGTTGTCAGCCGCAAAACCCAGGTTTTTGGGGTCCACGATCCGCTGTGCTCCCGCATTGGAGGTCATAATCAGAATGGTATTCTTGAAACTGACCTTTCTGCCCTTGGAGTCGGTGATATGGCCGTCATCCAGCACCTGCAGCAGGATATTGAACACATCCGGGTGCGCCTTCTCGATCTCGTCAAACAGCACTACGCTGTATGGATTGCGGCGCACCTTTTCGCTGAGCTGCCCCCCCTCGTCAAAGCCCACATAGCCGGGAGGAGAACCGATCATTTTGGACACCGAGTGCCCCTCCATATACTCCGACATATCCACGCGGATCATGGCGTTCTCCGAGCCGAACATGGCCTCCGCCAGCGCCTTGCTAAGCTCGGTCTTGCCCACACCCGTAGGACCTAGAAACAGGAAAGAGCCTATGGGTCTGCCCGGATCCTTCAATCCCACGCGTCCTCTGCGCATGGCTCTGGACACCGCCTTCACCGCCTCCTCCTGACCGATCACCCGCTTGTGCAGGGTCTGCTCCAGTCTCAGCAGCCGCTCGCTCTCCTTCTCCGCCAGTTTCTGCAGGGGTATCCGCGTCCACATGGATACTACTGCGGCTATCTCGCTCTCGCCGATCTCCGGAATCGGCTCTCCCTTGCTCCTGGTTCCCCGCTTTTTCATGCGCTCCAGTTTTCGCATCACCTCGTCCTGACGGTGTTTCAGCTGTCCTGCCCCCACGGGGTCCCCCCGGCGGAAAGCCTCCTCCAGCTCCCGGTCCAGCTCCCGCTGCTGTCTCAGCAGCTCCTGCTGCTGCTCGTGCTGGCGATAGGGCATGTTCGCCAGCTGCAGCCTGGCTGCCGCCGCGGCCTCATCGATCAGGTCAATGGCCTTATCCGGCAGATTCCTGTCATTGATGTAGCGGTTAGACAGACGCACTGCCGCCTCCACAGCCTCCTGGCTGATATTTACCTGGTGGTGCGCCTCATATTTTTCCTTTATGCCCTCCAAAATGCGGACAGCCTCCTCCTCCGTGGGTTCCTCCACGTTCACAGGCTGGAATCTGCGCTCCAGAGCGGCATCCTTCTCCACATACTTCCGGTACTCGGAGATGGTGGTGGCGCCGATCAACTGGATTTCTCCCCTGGCCAGAGAGGGTTTCAGAATATTGGAGGCATCTATGGCGCCCTCCGCACCTCCGGCGCCGATAATGGTGTGCATCTCGTCCAAAAACAAAATCACGTTGCCTGCGGCAATCACCTCGCGGATCACCTTTTTTATTCGCTCCTCAAACTCTCCGCGATACTTGCTGCCTGCAACCATACCGGACAGATCCAAAGTCAGCACACGCTTGTCCTGCACCGTGAAAGGCACCTGTCCCTCCACAATGCGCAGCGCCAGCCCTTCGACCACGGCAGTCTTGCCCACACCCGGCTCACCGATCAGGCAGGGATTGTTCTTGGTCCTGCGGCTCAGAATCTGGATCACCCTGCGTATCTCGTCCTCCCGGCCAATCACCGGGTCCAGCTTGCCCTCTCTGGCAAGGGCGGTCAGATCCCTGCTGTACTGATCCAGCGTTGCAGTCTTGCTGCCTTTACCCTGCTTTCTGCTCAGATCCTCCTTGTACAGATTGGGATCGGCACCGATGGCTGTCAGCACATCCACATACAGTTTCTGCGAGGAGACGCTCATGGTGTTCAGAAGGCGCACCGCCACATTCTCTCCCTCTTTGATCAGCGCCATCAGAATATGCTCTGTGCCGGTGCGGGACTGCCCAAAACGCTCCGCCTGTCTGTGGGCTTCCTCCAGAATTTTCTCCGCCCTGGGAGAATAGCCCTCTCTCTCCTTTATAGCCGTACCGCTCTCAAATGCGATCAGCTCCCGAATCATGTTCAATACCTGCTCCAGAGACACGCCATTGTCAGCCAGCACCCTGGCTGCCACACCCGTATCCTCTTTCAGCAGTCCCACCAGAATGTGCTCTGTCCCCACATAGCCCTGTTTCAGGGAACGGGCACATCTCTCTGCATATTTCAGCGCGGCCTGAGCCTTTTCCGTAAAACGTGACTGCATCACACCAGTCCTCCATAATCCTCATAGATTTCGTCTATCAACGCATGCATCTCTTCCCGGGTAATATTTTTACAGCTGCCCTTAGCCAATATTACCCGAAGTTCCTTTTTTAATTCCGCGACAGTGCGCAGCTTGTCCACATCGATGGCAATGACTGCTCCCCTGCGCCGGTCCACCTTCACAAAGCCCTCTTGTTTCAGCACGGTGTAGGCTTTGTTGACGGTGTGCATATTGATTCCCACCACCTCCGCCAGCTGACGAACACTGGGCAGGGAATCTCCCTCTCTAAACTGTGCAGTGGCTATCCCCAGAATAATCTGATTGCGCAGCTGCAGATACAATGCTTCGTCGCTGTTAAAGTCAACCTCTATCATCATACGCAATCCACCTCCCATGCATACTTCCGGCCGGATATACCGCACTGTTCCACTTATTTTAACACAACCGCCGTAATTTGCAAAGTGGAGCGGTCCAATTAATTAAGGAATTTATAGAAATTTAAGAGGAACCCTCCTCTCCTTGAGGGTTCCTCTTTTGTACTCTATCAGTTGTCTTCCTCACCATCCCAGTTCAGGTACTCGAAGTCAAATTCATCGTCATCCGCAATGAAATTCTTGGATTGTCTGGAGGCGTTCTGCTGCTCTGAGGCGCCTCCGGAACCCGTTCTCTCCTGCTGGGCCGGGCGGGCCTGTCCCGATGCCGGTTTGGACTGGCCTGCGGGTCTGGACTGACCGTTCCCGGCGGGTCTGGGCTTGGGCTGGCCGCTGCCAGCAGGTCTTTGCTGGCCGTTTCCGGCCGGTTTGGACTGCCCTGCGGGTTTGGACTGAGACTGGCCGCCAGCAGGTCTTTGCTGACCGTTTCCGGCGGGTTTGGCACCGACAGGCCGACTGCCTGCTCCCACTGTGGGCATACTGGCTTTTCCCGTACTCCTCTGCCCCTGTCTCTTGCGGACCGTCTCTTTTTCCACTTCCTCAAAGTAGGCGGCGTCCATCATATCCCTGATCTTAAAGAACAGCAGCGTGGCTGTCAGAGCCAGCAGTATCACCGCCACTACCAATATGATCATAATGATTTTCATGGACTTTATCTGGGCCTGGCCTTCGTCATACAATTGTTTATTCTTCGCCGCCGTATCGAACAGGTCAGAGATAAGATACATCTGATTGGCGGGGCGATCCAGCAGATACCAGCCGTCCTCATACTCCTGCGTGTCAAAATCCTTCTGCACCGGAACCGGTGTAGGCGCCGGCTCCACGGGATCCGTAACGACAGGAGTCTCCGGCTCTACAGGTACCTGATCCGCAGGAACAATCTCTCCCTCCAGCGATACAAAATCTTCCCTGATAAACCCTGTCACCTGTCCGTTGGCATCACTGAATGTCACCTGATACCAGGTCTTGTTCGCACTGTCCTGAGCAGTACCCACAACAGTCAAAACCACATCCTTTTTCACCGTACTCACAATATCGCCGGAGGTGGAGGCATTGGAGCGCACCCTCACTGCCTCGCCAGTTACTTTAGCGCTGACAGGCTGCACAGCCACCACATCAGTGGAGGGTCTGGTGGCCGGGGTGGTAGGGGTGGTGGGGGTCGTAGATGTGGGAGTCGTCGTACCTGTGCCGCCTGTCTTGCTCACGCAGTCAGAACGGACATAACCGACTGTGGCGCCATTCTCAAACTCCCCTGTGACCTGATACCAGGTATAGTTGTCTGCGCCTGTCACTTCCCCCGTAACCTGCAATTTTTCTCCCGCCATAGCGCCGCCGATCATTCCGCTGTTGACGTCGGCGCTGGCTCGGATCTTAACGGAGGTGGCTGTCACCGTTACCTCCTCCGCATGGCTGACGATCTTCATAAAGCCGAACATCAGCACCATCGCCATCATCGCTGCCACGATCATTGCCATGGCCTTTAACTGGATACGTGTTTTGTCTGTCTCTCTCATATGCAATCCTTCCTACTCTTTATTTATCCCGAGTAAATCTCTTGGCTCCCTGTTGTCCGGAAGTATCGTTTATCGCTACACCCATCATGTCTCTCTTCATCTTCGCGCGTCTGGGGTCCTCCACCTTGGGCTGTTTCGCCGCGCACTGCGGACAGAAATCGCCGCTGCGTATCTGTGCGCCGCAGCTCCGACAGGACAGGAATGTGCGGGAACCTGCCGCCACCTCCAGCCTCTCCTCTCTGAGCAGCTGACGTATTATCTTGTGAGGCACACCCGTACCGGCCTCGGCCTCGGCTATGGTTGCGCCGGGATGCTGTTCTACATACATCCTGACCTTCCCGTAGTCGTCATAGACCACGGCATCGCATTGCTCGCAACAATACTCTCCTACCCCTTTATAGATCATCTGGCCGCCGCATTCTTCGCAAGTATACGGCACATGGTATCTGTCTTTTTCTAAGAAATCCATGACTAACCTCTTTCCGCATATCGCAAGATTTTCCTGCTATAACTATTATACCTCTTCTATCGCCTTGCCTATATCGTGCCGCATATATTTATTCTCAAAAGTAACCCACTCCGCAGCATCATACGCCTTTGCTCTTGCCTCTTTCAGAGTGGCGCCCTTGGCCGTCACTCCCAGCACTCGTCCGCCGTTGGTCACCACCCGGCCCTGTGCGTCAAACTTGCTGCCGGCGTGGAAACAATAGTAATCCTCTTTTCCCTCAAAATTCTCCAGGCCCCGTATCTCAAATCCCTTCTGGTAGGACACCGGATATCCGTCGGACGCCAGCACCACACAGACCGCCGCATTGTCCTCGAACTCCAGGTTCACCTGATCCAGTGTGCCGTCAATACAGGCGTCCACCACATCCATAATGTCATTCTTCATCCTGCACAGCACTACCTGGGCCTCCGGATCCCCGAACCGGGCATTGTACTCCAGCACTTTGGGGCCTTCCGGCGTCAGCATCAGTCCAAAGAATATCACTCCCTTGAAAGGGCGCCCCTCCGCCGCCATGGCGTCCACCGTGGGCTGGTAAATATATTTTTTGCAGTATGCATCCACTTCTTCCGTATAGAAAGGGCTGGGTGAGAAATTGCCCATGCCGCCGGTGTTCAGTCCCTGATCACCGTCCTTGGCCCTCTTGTGGTCCTGGGCGGAAGTCATGGGCTTTATGGTCCTGCCATCCACGAAGGACAGCACGGATACCTCCCGGCCTGTCATGAATTCCTCCACCACCATGCGGTTGCCCGCACTGCCGAAATGCTTATCCTGCATGATCTCCTTTACACCCGCCCGGGCCTCCTCCAGGGTGTTGCAGATCAGCACGCCCTTGCCCAGCGCCAGGCCGTCCGCCTTCAGCACTATGGGCATCTTAGCTGTCTCCAGATAGCGCAGCGCCGCCGCCGGATCGTCAAAGGTCTCATAGGCGGCCGTGGGGATGTTGTACTTTTTCATCAAATCCTTGGAAAAAGCCTTGCTGCCCTCCAGTATGGCTGCCTTCCGGTCCGGTCCGAATGTTCTAAAGCCCGCCTCCCGCAGAGCATCCACCAGTCCGCCCACCAGGGGATCATCCGGCGCAACAAACACCAGATCCACCGCCTTCTCTCGGGCGTAGGCGATAATCTTGTCGAACTCCATCACGCCGATGGAAGGCTCGCACTCCGCGATCTGAGCAATGCCCGCATTGCCCGGAACGCAGTATATCCGCTCCACTCTGCTGCTCTTTTTCATGCTGACTGCAATGGCATGTTCCCTGCCGCCACCGCCCACAATCAATACCTTCATGTCTCACTAACTCCCCTCTGCCCACTGAAACGGGCACTTAAAGAAACTATGCAGCTCCAAACCTCAACGTCTGAACACATGATTGTCCCGAATCTCCAGCCTGTTGTTGGCGATATCGTCAATGGCCTGGGGCAGCAGTATCCACTCTGCCTGCTCCATGACACGCCTCTGCAAAATCTCCGGGGTGTCATCCGGCTCTATCATCACCGGTTTCTGGGCGATAATGGGGCCCTCGTCCATGCCCTCGTTGACAAAATGCACAGTGGCGCCGGTCACCTTGACTCCCCGCTCCAGCACCTTCTCATGCACCTTGAGACCATAATAGCCCACGCCGCAGAAGGAGGGAATCAGGGACGGGTGAATGTTGACGATCCGATTGCTGAACGCCTGAACCATCTGAGGGGGGATTCTCACCAGAAAACCCGCCAGCACCACAATATCCGGCGCAAGCTCCTTCACCTTATCCGTAAAAGCCTGATTAAAAGACTCTCTGTCCGGGTAGGACTTAGGGGACATACAGATGTCGCATATACCGCGATTCCTGGCTCTCTCCAGTGCTTTGGCTCCCGCATTGTTGCTGATTACCGCCAAAATTTCCGTGTTGGTGATTTTTCCGTCCGCTATAGCATCCATAATGGCCTGCAGATTGGTGCCGCCGCCGGATACGCATACCACAATCTTCAGCATAAGGTTACTCCCTTTTCCCCTGCCACGCAGGTTCCCGCGATCCAGGCTCTCTCTCCCGCCGCCTCCACAGCGGCCACAGTCCTCTCGGCATCCGCCGCATCCACCGCCAGCAACATGCCGATACCCATGTTGTAGGTATTGTACATCATCTGCTCCTCAATGCCGCCCTTCTCCTGCAAAAGCCGGAAAATAGCGGGAACCTCGTAACTGCCGATATCCACATGGGCGTTGATCCCCTCCGGCAGCATCCGGGGTATATTCTCATAGAAACCGCCGCCGGTGATATGGCTGCAGCCCTTGACAGTCACCCCCGCATCCTTCACGGATTTCAAAGCCTTCACATAGATCCGGGTGGGAGTCAGCAGCGCCTCTCCCAGGGTCTGACCCAATTCATCGTAGTGGGTGTTCAGGCTCTCCGCCGTCATGTCGAACACCTTGCGCACCAGGGAAAAACCATTGCTATGTACACCGGAGGAGGCAATGGCTACCAGGCTGTCTCCCGGCTTGATGTTCTCCCCCGTAATCAAATCTTTCTCATCCACAACGCCCACGGCAAAGCCCGCAATGTCGTAGTCGTCCTCCGGCATCATGCCGGGATGCTCGGCGGTCTCTCCGCCCACCAGCGCGGCTCCCGCCATCTTGCAACCCTCGGCCACACCCTTCACAATGGTGGCAATCTTTTCCGGATAGTTCTTGCCGCATGCGATATAATCCAGGAAAAACAGAGGCTCGCCGCCTGCGCAGGCCACATCGTTCACACACATGGCCACACAGTCGATCCCTATGGTGTCATGCTTATCCAGCACCATAGCCAGTTTCAGCTTAGTACCCACGCCGTCCGTGCCGGACAAAAGCACCGGATGCTCCATGTTTTTGATTGCGTCCAGAGAAAAGGCGCCGGAAAAGCCTCCCAGGCCGCCCATCACCTCCGGGCGCATGGTCTCCATCACATGTTTTTTCATCAGTTCCACAGATCTATAGCCCGCCTCGATATCCACGCCAGCTTTCTTGTAATCCATATTGTCCGCCTTTCCTTATCTAGAGTTCCGCGTCAGCCCTGCCTTATTTCTTCATCCCTTCCAGATACGCCTTGTAGCCCTGCTCCTTGAGTTTGGCGTCCTTGGCCTGCACCTGGTTTTTCAGATTCTCGCTGTACTCCTTCAGTTTTCCCAGCAGTTCCGCATCAGAAGTGGCCAGTATCTTGGCCGCCAGAAGAGCCGCGTTGGCGCCTCCGTTTATCGCCACGGTAGCCACGGGAATGCCGGAGGGCATCTGCACAATAGAATACAGGGAGTCTCTGCCCCCCAGAGAAGTGGTGTGCATGGGAATTCCGATCACCGGCATAGGAAAAATCGCCGCGCACATGCCCGGCAGATGCGCCGCCATACCCGCTCCCGCAATAATCACCTTGAACCCCTTCTCCTCGGCGCCCTTGGCATACTCAAAAAATACTTCCGGCTCCCTGTGGGCGGAGATAATAGTCATCTCATAGGAAATTCCCAACTCCTCCAGCACATCCGCCGCCTTAGCCATAATGGGCATATCCGAGTCGCTGCCCATGACAATACCAACTTTTGCCATACTCTCATCCTCCGTCTGTCTGAGCGTCACAACTCCTCCGCATACCGTAAAGCCTCTGCCGCGTCCGCCATGACATTCTATTAATAGTGTACTAGATTTAGTGTCGGTATGCAAGGACTTTTTATATATTTTGTGGTCGCCTATTTCTTAATTTTCGTTTATCTTTTTGTAATTTATATGTACAATACACCGCTGCCGCACGTATTTTTACGTGCGGCAGTTAAAATCTGTTCCTTTTCAGGTGCGCTCCAGAGGCTCGTTCAGCGCCTCGCTGCCCGGCAGTACAAAACGTCCCTCCGCGATAATGGGAATTCTGCTGCCGTCCTTTCTCACCGCTGTCAGTTCTCCCAGCTCGTCATAGGGCAGGGTAATGTCCGTATGACAGTTAAAATAAGCCTCCGAAGGCTCCGTGTCACGCAGCCGGGATTTCTCGTTCTCTCTGGCCACGA
>CAYLIM010000093.1:0-10624 GCA_964383805.1 uncultured Acetatifactor sp. | reverse complement strand
AGAGAGTATGATGAGACGGGCAGAGTCCTGAAAAGCTGGGACTACGGCGAGAACGAGGAATTGGAAAGAACCTATGAATATGTGTATGATCCGGACCGGAACCAGGGAACGGGCTATACCTATAATTCAGAGGGAAAGCTCCTTGAGCAGGAGGAATGGACCTTTGATATTCTTGGGAATGTTCTGACTTATGAGAGCCAGCTTGGAAACCGGAGCCATGTGTATGAGTATGGGATGGCAAACTAAAGTTTGACCGGAGTTTTGGTGAAAAAGAATTTGTTTGTTAAAAAGAATAAAATGAAAACTGCCTTCATAGATATACTAATAAGTATGGATAGGGAGGTAGTTTTTTTGTGGAACTGATTAAGAAGAATATACATATGGATCGCGTCAAAGCCCAGGCAGTGTCCCAGATCACGTTGGAGGAGGATATAAATATCCCGGATCAGAAACCGGATGTAAGCAGCCTGTGTTTTGATCGTGCCACGGTGACGGTGGACGAGGTAAAGCCCTACACGGACTATGTGCAGGTGCGGGGAAGAATGTGCTTTGCGGTGCTGTACCATACCCAGGAGGAGGGCTGCGGCCTGGTGACGCTGGAGGGCAAGATTCCCTTTGAGGAAAAAATCAATATGCAGGGCGTTCAGAGCAGCGATATGGTGCATGTGCAGAATGCGCTGGAGGACCTCAGAGTGGGGATCATCAACTCCCGCAAGCTCAGCGTCCAGGCGGTGGTGATGTTGACGGCCCAGGTGCAGGAGCTGTATGACGAGGAGGCCCCCATAGGTCTCTATGGAGAGGACAACGCAGAGTATCGCCGCACTCCGGTGGAGGTGGCCCAGATTGCCATCTGCAAGAACGATATTTTCCGGATAAAGGAAGAGATCACTCTGCCCGCAAGCTATCCGAATATGTTTCAGATTCTGTGGAGCAGTCTGACTCTGGACGAGGCGGAGTGCAAGCCTCTGGAGGAAAAACTTTCGCTCCAGGGAGACCTGCATCTGTTCCTGCTCTATGAGGGGGAGGGGGAGGACCATCCGGTGCGCTCCTTTGAGACCACCTTGCCCTTCAGCGGCATGATGGAATGTCATGGCTGCAGGGATATGATGATACCGGACATTCACTTTATGATGGGGCAGCAGGAGCTGGATATTCGGCCAGACTTGGACGGAGAGGAGAGGATCATCGGACTGGAGACAGTGCTGGATGTGGATATACGGCTTTATGAGGAGGAGCAAACGGAGATACTGACAGATATTTACGGCGTGAGTAAGGAACTGACCACCATCAGCCGGACGGCGTCTCTGCGGCGGCTGTTGTCCAGAGTAAACGGCAAGATGAAAATGAGCGACCATGTCCGAATTCAGAACAGGGACGCGGGAATTCTTCAGCTGCTGCACAGCCAGGGAACCATACAGCCGGACCGCCAGGAGGTGACGGAGGCGGGATTGGAATTGTGGGGCAGTCTGCAGGTGAAGGTGCTGTACATCACCGGGGCGGACGATATGCCCTACGCCAGCACCACAGCCCAGATTCCTTATCACTATACCCTGGAGATTCCGGGGCTGGAAAAGGAGGATATCTGCGACGTCAAGTGCAGCGTGGAGCAGATGCAGGTAACTATGCTGGACGGGGAGGAGATGGATGTAAAGGCAGTGCTGGTCTTTGGCACTATTGTCTTTAGAAATATTCCGATGGAACTCATCGGCGACGTGATAGCGGCTCCCCTGGATATGCATAAGCTGGGCGCGCTGCCCGGCATGACTATCTATATTGTAAAGCCCGGAGACAATCTGTGGAATATCGGCAAGCGCTACTATCTGCCGGTGGAGCGGCTGCGGGAGATGAACGAGCTGACCAGCGACGAACTGACGCCGGGGCAGAAACTATTGGTGGTTAAAGGAGTAGTGTAGGTAATATAAAAGAGGGCTGCCGTTTCAGTGATTGAAAAATCATGAAACGGCAGTTTCTTTAATCAATAAATAACAAAAATTATCAAATTAGCAGAGGATTCGGTTCTTTTTAAGTGCTATAATAAGCTCGGCAGTAATTCAGAGTGTTGATATAATCTGCCAGTTCGGCGGCTGCTTTATCATGAGTAGCCGCAGTGGGGTGCCAATCGGCGGCGTAGCCTGTGGAGCCGTCCTGAGTGGAAAGGCGGAATACAGAAATATTCTCATCGCCCGTTTCGGCGGTGTAATTCTCCGCAGCGGTGCAGATCGCATCGTACAGATCTGCACCCATGACTCCGAGGGCGCATATTATATGTGCGTGCGCATTGTTTTCGCGTACCTTCTTGAGGAATTGCGTATAAGATTCTGCATATTCGTTGATAAGTTCCGCATCCTTGCCTGTATAGGAATTATCATTTGTGCCTAGATTTATGACTATAATATTCGGAACAAATTTTGAAAAATCCCAATCGACCCCGGATGCTTTAAATCCGTTGGGACCGCTGCCGCTGCTCATTGCAAAACACTCATATTCGTTCGGAAGCTGCTGCGCTGCCGTCTTTATCCCTTGTGTGGTGTAGCCGGAAACAATTCCGTGTCCGCTGTAGGCGACAATACTGTAATCTGCATCCAGAAGCTGCGCTGTCTTATACGCATAGGCTTTGGTGGCGTCCTCGGTATTGGTGGAGAAATGGTGATCTCTGTCTTCGTCATCAACGCCGTAGCCGCAGGTTATCGAATCTCCTATAAATTCAATCTTCAAATCCTTTTCTGCCGTAGGCGCAATGTCCTCCGCGGCGGTAACGGTTATCTCGTCAATACCGAGAATGGAGTTCGCGGCCTCAGATACCTTCATCAGCGTTACGGTTACCTCTTCTTCCGTCTCGAATGAAAAAATATCATATACAGTCTCGCTTTGGGTTATCATCTCGTCCAAGATGCGTTCACCATCCACATAGGCGGTGAAACGCGCCTGATTATTCCCTACACCTATCATACTGTCCCCGATGATTTTCACGGAGCATTGCGTTCCTTTTACCGTAAACTCCACACCGCTTGCAGAATGCGCCAGCCACAGAATACCATTCTCATTGTGCGTGCGCCCCAGCATCTTCACATATTGTTCTTCCGCTTCATAGGTTCTGGTTTCCATACTTTCAACGGTTTCTTTTGTCTGCACCGACTGTAGATATTCGTCCTGGGATGATTCCGCTCCCTCTTTCTTTGCACAGCCTGTCAATAATATTGATGCGGCAAGCATCAGCATAATTATTTTTTTAAATCCCATATTTCCTCCCAATCAAAAAATAACTGCCAGACCTCAAAAGAATCCGGCAGTTGGTGTGAAACTATTTGCATGCCTTACTTGCCTGCGTCCTCGGCCATCTTGTCAAAGCCTGACAGAACAGCGTCATAGGTCTGCTGGCAGATGCTGGGAAGATTGCCGCCCCAGGTCTGCTCCGCCTTCTTGTAGCCCTTCTCAAAAGCAGCTTTCATCTCGTCAATCTTGTCGGGATCGCCGCCGGTCAGGGCTGTGGCAAAGCTCAGGATACGATCGGAGGTCTGCTTTACACCCCAGTAGCCATCCTCAGCAATGTCTTTCTGAGCCTGCAGCTTGGTAGCGGGATCTACCTTCAAGTTGCCGTTTCTCAAAAACTGCCAGATATCGTTGGCCTGTCCGTAAGCGGTGGACTGCTGGGTCATCATCTTCTCAACCAGACTTCTCAGCTGGGAGGTGCGGGCTTCCGCATCAGCCTTCAGCTGATTTATCAGATTGGTGTTGGGGCTGTAGGTCTTCTGGGTGGAAGACGCTGTCTCCGTAGAGTGCTCGTATACCACGCCTGTATCCTCGGCTGTGGAGGTATTCTTGGTGGTCTCCGCTGCCGTAGATTCCTTGGCGGTAGCTGTGTAGCTGCCATAGGCGGCCTGTGTTGATGTAACTCCGTTTACATTCATATTGACCTTCTTTCCGGCGCCATTGCGCCTGTTTTGTTCGCATCATCCGTGACGCGCCGTTCCGGATAGGAATATCCGGATAGAGATACTTGTATGGTATATTTCGGCAAAAAAAATGAAATATTTATAGATGTAAATTATTTTTTTATAAAAATTCATTTTTTATTCGATAAACTGTTTCAGCAGTTCCACGCATTCTTCCAGAGAGAGCTTAGTCCAATAGTTGCTCGAAAACTGTATGACGACGGTTCCACTCTCATTTCCGGCAAAATATTTGTACAGACTGTCGCTGGAACCTTCGGCAATGTGGATCTCGCCATAGTTTTCCGACTCGTAGGAGCCCACTGCGGCCATCTGGTAGACATTGTAATAGTTATCGGTCTCACCGTGCAGGAAACGCAGGAATTCGTCATCGGAATTGACATAAAAAGAAATATCCGTCGTATCATTGCTATAGCTGATCAGAAACTCCCCCTCATAGGTGAGGCTGTAACCAGCGGGAACTGTAAGCTCAGGGAGATTGCCGCCTCCCGCCGGGGTGCCATCGCTGGAGCCGGATTCGCTGTCCGGAGTATTCACCAGCTCTCCGTACGCCGTTCTGCCGCTGCTTTCAACAATGCCGCTTGCCAGAAAGTCGTCTATGATGGAGTTGAGAATGTCAATACAGTTTTCTGTATCTGACGAGTACAGGCACAACACATAGGTGGTGCTGTCGGCGCCGTCCGTGATAAATGCCAGTGTGATCATCCCCTCGTAGAGGCCGGTGAGATAAACCCCCTCCTCATGGATATCCAGCACAGGAGTAACACCGGAACTGGCCTTGATGCTCTCTACCAGCGAGTCGGCAAGCTCTGTGGCTGTGGTGTCGAATCTCAGCGCAGCCTCCAAAAAATTCTGCGTATCATAGCTGCCGGTTTGTACTTCGTAGGTATTTACACTGGAAATCATGTCGGTGTCTACCAGTTTCAGATCATACTTTGACACGTTAAAGCTTTTTCCGTTTGTGAAACTGATCTCCCGGGTGTATTCACTTTGCTGCTGCGGCTCCACATTGTCCTGCGCGGGAGTGCCCAGATAGTGGTGTATGTCGGCAGAGCTGTCAGGCAGAGCCTCCCCGGAGAAGGCGAGATACTGGAAAGCGTCATCGCCGCTGCCCTCCATCATAAGTCCCACGTCCAGCCCGCAGTCAGCCAGATATGTAAAGGCGAGATGCTTTTCCAGAATCTCGTCATAAACCACGGCCAGGTCCCGGTTGTTGACATTGCGGATGCCCAGATTGTCATACAGAGCTGTGATATTGCCATAGTTCTCCTGAGACACAAAGTGGCCCAGAACGGTCGTCTCCCCCTCCTTGTCCGTGACTGTGAAGGTGTTCGTCGATCCGTCCAGTTCAAAGCTATGCCCCAGGGAGGTGTCCAGAATAAGGTTCATGCCCCCGTATTCGCCCAGCTCCACCCGGTAGGTCTTTGTGGTATGAACCTTGCTTTCGTTGCCCCAGGTGAAGATTTCATCGTAGGAGCGGTCATCTCTCCGGGAGTCCGTTCCCACGGACCAAGAGCAGCCTGCCAGAGACAGGGCCAGCACAATAGCCAGCACATAATAAAACTTTTTTTTCATAAATTTTCTCCTTTTGTTTTTAGGATAATTCTTATCTGTTTCATTCTCAGTTTATGATAAGGCAGCGCCTCGGTTTTGTCAAAGATTTTCTGCTCTGCGCTTGCCCTTGCGCTCTGGTGGTTTTGTTGACATATATGTGTCTCAATGGTAAACTTTTAATACCTATTAACACCTGACATATTACAGAGGGAGGTAGTGTATGAGACTGTTCAGTAATAAGCGATATGTCTGCGGCCTGGCGCTGCTGTTTTTATCTTTGACGATATGTGCATGTGGACACAAGGAGAACCCGGAATCCCTTTCGGACTCGGGAGAGAGCGGCCCGGTGCCGGTGGCGCAGTGGCAGTACATGGATCTGCCTGTTTCGCTGGGGAATATCAGGAAGTATACCTCTAATGAAAACTGGTTTTATGCCGCCAGTCCCCACAATTACAACAGGGAAAAACAGTGCTCCGAATGGCATGTGTACAGGGGGGAGATAGCGGATGAATATGAACCGCGGCCATATGTCGTACATGAGGGGTATAATCTGATCACGCTGCTGGCCGACAGGGAAGATAACTGTTATCTCTTTTTCGCAGATATGAGTCAAAAGGGAACGCTGGTTAAATATAATGCGGACGGAGAGCTGGTGTGGGAAAAGGAATACACAGCGGCGGAGTTGTATGGCAAAGGCTCAAGACTTGATGACGGACTGGTCACGGAGGACGGCTGCGTGTACCTCTATGACGCGGGGAGCGGGGGCAGTGTCTTTTCTTTTGAGCCGGACGGCAGTCTCGCGGGAGGTTATACACCAGAACTGGATGTGCTGGAAGGGATCGCGGAGGGGCAGGATAAACAGATATATGGGTATTGTGTCACCGGAGACGAGCCGGTCTTTGTGAATGTGAGGGAGCCGGAGGCGAGTTTCGTATGTCCCATCAGGCCTCTGCAGGTATATGGGGGCTGTGAGGACGGGATTTATCTGTGCACCGGGGAAGGACTGTGGCAGTATACCCCGGAGACCGGAGAGGCTCAGATGCTGTGGCTGTGGGATGACGAATATGTGCAGATAGATATTTCCCAGCTGGACTATATGTTCAGGGGAAAGGAAGAGGTCAGCGTGGTATGCCGGGAGACCGTTAAAGGTGACCTGGAAGTGAAAGCGCTTGTCTTTGCCACCGTGGGCATCAGAGACCGCCGGGATTATCCGGAAAAAGAGGTAGTGACCATAAGCCGATCCTCTTTTCATCCGAACTATGAGCAAGAGGCTAATATGGAGGAATTTGTACGGCGATACAACAGGCAGAGCAGGAAATACAGAGTGGTGGTGCTCTCACCGGACAATGAGATTTTAACATTTCAGGAAGCAGCAGAGCTGCGGGGTGCGATGGAACTGCAGCTCATACGCGGAGAAGGGCCGGATATCATTGAAGTGAAGGGTTTGGATGTGAGCAATCTCGCGGCCAAGGGGGCCTTTGAGGATCTGACAGACTATTATGAATCAAGTGAGAGGGTGAAAGCGGAAGATATTCTGGAGCCTGTCAGAGAGGCTTATGTAGTGATGGGAAAAAATGTGCTGGTGTTTCCCTGCTTTGAAATGTTGACTATGTACAGCAGAGAGGACATAGACGCGGCGGAGTGGACGCCCCTGCGTTTTCTGGAGCTGATGCAGGGGGATGGGAGAAACATATCAAGTGGTGGAGAAAGGATGTCTACATTTCTGGACTACTGCATGGGCGTGAAAACAGCGGATTATTTTATAGACTATGAGAAAAAGGAGTGCCACTTTGACAGCGATGAGTTTCGGCAGATTTTGGAGGGACTCGACGATTGGATAGATCCGGAGCCGATTTTCGCACCGCCTGATCTCAAGGTTGGGGACATTCTTCCGCAAAGCTATGTGGAAGCATTGCATGCAAACGATGAATGGATATTTAAGTTTAATGGTGTAAGGGATACGTCTGAAATCATAAATTCCCGTGAGGAGGGACTGGTTCCGATCGGGTATCCGGGCTGGAATGGCGCGGAAAACGTGATGCAGACAAGGGATGCGTTTGCCATAAACAGCGCGTCAGAGCATAAGGAGGGGGCCTGGGATTTCCTGGAGTTTTTGCTGTCTGAGGAGATGCAGAACCGCATAAGCTGGCAATTTCCGGTCAGGAAGGACAGTTTTGAGCGCTATATGGCGGATTCCTATCGGAGTGCCGAGAATGAGTGCGAGGAATTTGGTTACTTCTATGGGGAGTTTCTCCAGAAAGCCACGCAGGAGGATTTTGACACAATCAGGGAAATGGTGGAAAGTG
Source organism: uncultured Acetatifactor sp. (assembly GCA_964383805.1). GTDB lineage: Bacteria > Bacillota > Clostridia > Lachnospirales > Lachnospiraceae > Acetatifactor. Next base: position 2,814 of record CAYLIM010000093.1, on the reverse strand, counting down.
CCGTGTATAAGTATCCCGGCAGTGGTTACAGCAGCAATCCGCTGCGCATTATTCTGCAGGAAGAGGTGCAGATGTATTACGCGGGGGACGCCACCTTGGAGGAGACCGTGAAAAAGATCCAGAGCAGAGCGACATTGTGGCTGAATGAATTGTGATATTTTCAAATATCAGGCAAAAGCATGGCCGCGGCACATTGACAAATGAATAAATATTGTATATAATTTAGTACAATCCATGTATACAAAGTGCAACCTAAATACAATGTGTGGGGAATATGCGAAACAGAGGTTCTAAAGAACCTCTAATAGGGGGGTATTTAATGAACCACCATACAGATACATTGACTCGAAAGGCATACGCGAAAATCAATCTGGGGCTGGACGTGGTGCGTCGTCTGGAGAACGGCTACCACGAGGTGAGAATGATTATGCAGACCGTGGGGATATATGATGTGCTGACCTTTAAGGCGGCGCAGAGCGGTATCCGGATTACCACCGACAGCGCGGAACTGCCTGTGGGGGAGGACAATCTGATCTACAGGGCCGCCCGGCTGCTGATGGAGGAGGGCAATGTGAGTATGGGAGTGGATATCCATCTGGAGAAGCATATCCCCATTGCCGCCGGTATGGCGGGGGGCAGCAGCGATGCCGCCGCCACGCTGCTGGGGCTGAACGAGCTGTTTGCTCTGGGGGTGCCTAAGGAGCGGCTGCGGCAGCTGGGAGTGCGTATCGGCGCGGACGTGCCCTACTGTATTATGGGCGGGACGGCGCTGGCGGAGGGTATCGGAGAGCTGTTGACACCGCTGCCGCCGGCCCCCCAGTGTGTTTTGCTGATCGCCAAGCCGGATATTCAGGTGTCCACAAAGTATGTCTATGAACACCTGGACGCCGGGAATACATGGCAGCACCCGGATATCGATGGAATGCGCCGGGCCATTGAGAATGGCGACCTGTCCGGTGTAGTCGCCCGTCTCGGCAATGTGTTGGAGACAGTTACGATAGAGGCGTACCCGGTGATTGACAGGATCAAGCGGGAGATGGTCTCCGGCGGCGCCAGGGGCAGTCTGATGAGCGGCAGTGGTCCCACGGTGTTTGGTATCTATGACAGCAGAGAGCAGGCTCAGGCTGTCCGGGACAATCTGGAGAGACAGGGACTGGCCAGGGAGCTTTTTGTGACGGAGATGCAGCGCGCTGTCTCCTGATTTTAGTCGCAGCAAAGCGGCGACACGGAGGGTATTATGCAGGACAATTTTAGCATGCAGATGAATGAATTTTTGCCCCTGCGGGATGTGGTGTTCAACACTCTGCGGCAGGCGATTCTGACCGGGGAACTAAAGCCTGGTGAGAGGTTGATGGAGATTCACCTGGCAAACAAGCTGGGGGTCAGCCGTACCCCCATTCGGGAGGCCATCCGCAAATTGGAGCTGGAGGGTCTGGTGACCATGATCCCCAGAAGGGGAGCGGAGGTGGCTCAGATCACGGAAAAGAGTATGAACGATGTGCTGGAGGTACGTAGAGCCCTGGATGCCCTGTGCGTGGAATTGGCCTGCGAGAGAATCACGCCGGAGGACACAGAGCGTTTGAAACTGGCCTGTGAAACCTTTGAGGCGGCAGTCAGAACCAGAGATATCAAAAAGGTGGCCCAGGCAGATGTGGAACTGCATGACATCATTGCGCAGGCCACGGGCAATCAGCGCCTGGTACAGCTGATCAACAATCTGTCGGAGCAGATGTATCGGTATCGTTTTGAGTACATCAAGGACATCAGCCAGCACCAGAGGCTGATAGACGAACACCGTATGATTTATGATAGCATTGTAAAAAAAGATAAAGAGGCGGCAAGTCAGGCAGCTCATGTGCATATAGATAATCAGAAGAAAGCGATCATTGCGCAGATTCGCAGTGAGAAGAAAAAGCACTGACAAGCGGTTTGTGTATAAACGGGCGGTAAAACGGCAATAACTCTATTGTAGCGATGTCTACGCCAAGGAGAGGCATCGGGAATGGAGTGTTGTTATGAAAAGACCTTATATCGCAAGATTCGCCCTGTGCGTATGGCTGTATGCGGGCTGGTGGGGACTGGTGTATCCTCAGCTGGTGATAACTTCGGACACCTGCAGCGTCGTCTGCGAGGATGAGACGGAGGAGGAGCAGCTGAAACGCGCTGAGCAGATGACTGCGGAGCAGTTGTACCGGGCATTGCAGGAGGCGGAGCCGGGGCAGGTGCGTTATCGCAGTAAGCTGCTGGAGCTGCTGGAAAAGCTTTGGAAATAGGAATATATGGAACTCTAGATCAGATGAGGGTTAGTGAGATGGTGGAATGGAAACACACAGACAAAAATGCGCCGATAGGGGTTTTCGACTCGGGGGTGGGAGGTCTGACGGTGGTTCGGGAGATCATGCGTCAGATTCCCAATGAAAAAATCATTTATTTTGGCGATACGGCCAGAGTGCCCTACGGCAGTAAGTCCAAGGAGACGGTGACCAGGTTTTCCAAACAGATCGTCCGTTTTCTGAACACCTTTCAGGTCAAAACCATTGTGGTGGCCTGCAATACGGCCAGCGCCTATGCGTTGGATGAGCTGGAGCGGGAGAGCGACATTCCCATAATCGGAGTGGTGAAACCCGGAACCAGGGCTGCCAGCGAAGTTACCCGCAACGGTCGGATCGGGGTGATCGCCACGGAGGCCACCATCGGCAGCGGGATATACAGCCAGTACATAGCAGAGCTTAACAGGGACGTGACTGTCTACGGAAAGGCCTGTCCGCTGTTCGTTCCTCTGGTGGAGGAGGGGCTGTGGGTGGACCCGGTGAC
>CAYLIM010000092.1:0-10644 GCA_964383805.1 uncultured Acetatifactor sp. | reverse complement strand
GGAATCAACTGCAGCCAGGCCATGCCTTTCCCTGCCACAGGCACCTTGCCCGCCAAGGAGAAAAAATCCCAATACAAACATTCGCCGTCTGTCAGCCTAATCAAACTGACCAATCCTGTAAAAATATCATTTTCCATCCTCATTTGAAAATATGGATAGAACTGAAAACCCCATTTCTTATCACGATTTAGACGTTTTCTAGTCATACGATACCTCCTCATCTAAAAGCATCATATATTATAATTAACGAAATGTGTCATGCCGTTTACTATAAATATTTTACCATAATCCCGTGCGCTTCAGCGCACATTCCGTTCAAAAGAGTTAAACGCATGGCATTTTACTCATTGTATCACATAAGCGGATGGTTTCAAAGACAAATATGCCTTGTTATAAACTATCGCTTATGATAAAATTGATTGGTAAATTGAATCATGGGGGAAGACAAAAATGATCGAAACTGATGACCTTATTCTTGACAAGGCAAAATTCTCAGACTGGGAGGGAATGTACCACAATGTCTGGTCCCATCCAGAAAGCGCGAAATACATGCTTTGGAATGTTACCACCAATGAAAACGATGCCAAGACCAGAATTCAGAGAACCATTGAATTTCAGAAAAACCATGACTCCTATCTGGTCTATGAAAAGTCAAGCGGCAGACCCATTGGATTTGCAGCCATAGAAGAAAAGGCGCCTACCGTATACGGGGAAACCGGCATATGCCTGGGACCCGATTATGTGGGAAGGGGATTGGGTAAACAAATTCTTCAAGCCCTGATTCAGTATTGCAGAGAACATTTTGGAGCTACAGAGTTTATTTACTCCGCGCGAGAGAAAAATGAAGTTTCAAACAGGCTGGCGCTATCGCAGGGCTTTACGCTTATTGCCTCGGAGGCCAAGATTGACAGCCGCAGCGGACAACCCTACACTGTGCTGATATACAGCTTAAAATTGTAATAAGATAAACTCAATTCATTCAAAGGAGAATACTGACATGTCCAGAAAAATTGCTTTCTTTGATTTAGACGGAACATTGACATCCGAGGTTGACGGCTCGGTGCCGGAGGATGCGGCTGCGGCCATCGCTCAGGCCCGGGAAAACGGCCATTTAATGTTTATCAACACGGGCCGGTGCTTTCGGAATGTGGACCCGCACTTTCGCAATATCGGTTGGGACGGCTATGTGTGTGGCTGCGGCACCAATATCTACTGTGACGGGCGGGACGTACTCTATGTGACCCAGACCCATGCCACCATGATGCGCATCCTGGAGGCCGCCAGACAGACAGATGTGGATATCCTTTTTGAATCCCGTTCTCTGGTAGCCTTTGACCTGACCCGCCCCCTGCGGCATCCCAAAGCCCTGCGCCATTATCAGACTTTCATAGACCAACATTACCATATGCCGGAGCATCTGGAAAATCCTAATTTTTTTGCGGATAAATTCGTGATCTGGTATCAGGAGGAATCCCAGCTGGCCGCTTTCCGGCAGGTCAGCGACCAGTGGTTTGACTGTATCGACAGGGGCGGCACTTTCCGAGAATTTGTGCCCTACGGCTACTCCAAGGCCTCCGGTATACGCTTTGTGCTGGAACATTACGGACTGACCCTGGAGGACGCCTATGCCCTGGGAGACAGCAACAACGACCTGCCCATGCTCTCCTATGTTCCCCACAGCATCGCTATGGGGAACGCCTCCCCCGCCAGTCTTTTGAAGCAGGTGGAGTATGTGACGGCCCCCGCCAGCCAGGGCGGCATCCGCCAGGCCCTGGCCTACTATCACTTTATCTGATTACAGGTTCTCGTTCTGTATCGTCTCCACAATGTTTTTCTTCTTGATCTTTCCCATGGAATAATGCATGGTCCCATACAGCAGCACCGCCACGGCCGCCGCCGAGATGAGGATGCCGCCCCAGGGGAAGAGGAATTCCATCTCAATTCCCTGGCTCACAGCCAGATGAAAACAGTAGGATATCCCAATACCCAGGGGAATGCCGACAAGCATCGCTTTGCCCCCATAGAACAGGCTTTCCAGCCAGATCATACGGCGGAACTCCTTTCCTGTCATGCCCACAGCCCGCAGCATGGCAAACTCCGGCGCTCTCAGCTCCATGTTGGTGGTGATGGTATTGAAAATATTGGTAACGCCGATCAGTGCCACCACCGTGATAAATCCGTACAGGAAGACGGATATCAGAATCCGGGTGCTCCTCTCCGCCCGATAGTGTTCCTCATAATTGGTGATCGTATAATTTACCAGATTCATGTTTCCCCGCACATCCGCCTCCAGCTGCGTGGCGTCCTCACACTTTATATAGATGTCCGTCATAGTTCCGAAACTGTTGCCCTTGCTCAGCGCCTCCCAATTCGCATCCATCCAGCTGTCGCTGACAACCAGCACGATTCCCTCATAGCTCCACCCGCTCATAAACAGGGGTTTCACTTCTGTCTGAATCGCCACCGTCACCGAGAGCTGCTCCTCACCTTCTCCCGCAATCACATCCCCCTTTTCAAAATGGGCGATGGTGCCCGTGGCTTCATGCCTTATATCCTCCTCATCATAGGAAATATATTCATACTCAGCGAAAGCAATAGCCTGATCCTGGCTGGCAGACACACCTACCCGGCGACAATAGCGGGCATAAGCCTCCTCCCCCAGAGAATATACCCTTATATGCTCCCCCGTTTTGTCCGAAAAACCATACCGCTCCAGATAATCCTCCGTCAGCGGCAGAGACTGCCCGGGAGCAATAAAGTTCCCCGTTCTTACCACCTCCGCCTCCTTCACTCCCTCCATCTGCGCCACAGCCAGCATTTTCTTATAGCTGTCGGAATCATAGCATGTGACTCTAAGCTGATATGGCATATCTTTATAGTAGATGTCGGAAGTGTGCTTAACCACATGCATAAATGTAGTCATGCCGATGAACACCGCCACCCCCACTACGATGGAGATTACTGTGGTGCGGTACTTGACCCGGGCACGGCGCAGATTTTTGTAGGCCACCTTTCCCCCTATGCCAAAAAGCCCGGGAATCCAGCGGGGACACCGCAGCTCCCGCCTGCGGATTTTTACGGTGGCGTTGGCCCGTATGGCGCTGATGGGCGATATTTTGGCGGCCCGCCTTGCCGACTGCCACGCCGAGAAGAAGATCGTGACGGACGCCAGAAGGACAGAGAGGACCACCGCCGCCCAGGATATGCCGAATACCAGCGGAATATCTGTGGCATCCTCCATCAGGCTGCTGACGGACCCAACCAGGATCACGGACGCCAGCACGCCGCTCAATATCCCCAGAGGGATTCCCACCAATCCCAGAAATGCCGCCTCGTAATAAACAATTTTCCTCTGCTGCTTTGCGGTGGTTCCCACGGAGGCCAGTCTGCCGTACAGCTTCATCTTCTCCGTCAGGGATATCGTAAAGCTGTTGCGGATACAGAATACGCTGGTCACAATAATAATGGTCAGAGCCACCGCCGCCATGGCATAGACCATATCCATGCTACGGGAAGAAAAGGTGAACCGCAGCCATTTCAGCAGATAATAGTTATCATCCACAGACTCGGCCAGATCCCTCAGCGCCGCATTCACCTGGTCGGCATGCTTAAGTCCCCAGTCCGTGTAGGTGGCGTAAATATCCAAAACCTCCGCCTCCATGGGATTTTCCAGATAAGTATACACGGAATAGCCTGGCGCAATGCGGTCCTCCACATTGTAATTGGGCCGCTCGATCATGCCCACGATGGTATAGGTTCGGCTTTCCCTGTCAGTCAGCATCTCCTCCTCGTAAGTGTAGGGATTATTCTGGTGCAGCGGATAATCTCCTGTCATCCTCTGCCCCACCTCCAGGGTGATGGTATCTCCCACACACAGTTCCACCATGCCATTGTACCGGATATGCCTGCTGACGACCAGCTCTGAGCCGTTTTCCGGCATTCTTCCCTGAGTCAGCACCAGGCCAAAGGTGGGGAGAGCGTCCTCATCGACAGCGCAGACATATACATAGGGTTTATCCGGATTCTGACTGCCCTCCAAAACGGCGTAACCCAGAGGCTGCATCAGCGCAATGCGTTCCAAATGCCGATTTTGCTCAAAATATTTCAGGTTCTCCGACTTTACCCCGTGAAAAGTGTAATACCAGTCCCCGTTTTGTTTTTTCTCATAGGCGACTATGCTGGCCCGAAAGCTGGTGGCAAGACAGGCCACTCCGGTGATCAGAGCCGTGGCCAGTATCACACCGATAATCGTCACCAGCGTGCGCTTGCGGTTCTCCTTCAGGGAGCGGAAACAACATTTCTGCAATACGTTCATCTTGTCGCCCCTCCTATTTGAAGTTCCGCCGATTCCCTACCAGTGCACAATTCCGGTGATCCACATCCGGCCGCCTGGGCGTCCTGATATGGATCAGTGCACTGTCCGGGAATCCGCTGTTTTTGAAGTTCCGCCGATTCCCTACCAGTGCACAATTCCGGTAATCCACATCCGGCCGCCTGGGCGTCCTGATATGGATCAGTGCACTGTCCGGGAATCCGCTGTTTTTGGAGTTCCGCCGATTCCTTGATGTGCCCGTCCTCTATGGTCAGCACTCGCTCCGCCTGTTTGGCAAGCTCCGGGTTGTGGGTAATCATAATAATGGTCTGCTTGTACTTCTGGTTTGCCTCCCGCAAAAGAGCCATGATCTCGTCACTGGCCCGGCTGTCCAGGTTGCCGGTGGGCTCGTCCGCCAGCAGAATGGCCGGTCTGGTAATCAGCGCCCTGCCTATGGCAACCCGCTGCTGCTGGCCGCCGGAAAGCTCGTTGGGGAGATGTCCAAGCCGCTTTTCCAGCCCCAGAGTGCGCACCAGTTCCCGCACCAACTCCGGGTCCGGTTTCCGCCCGTCCAGCTCACAGGGCAGCGTAATATTTTCCTCCACATTCAACACCGGGATCAGATTATAGAACTGATAGATCAGTCCCACCTGACGCCTGCGGAATATAGCCAGCTTGTCGTCGTTCATCGCATAGATGTCTGTATCCTCTATCAGCACCCTGCCCGAGGTGGGGCGGTCAACGCCTCCCAGCATATGCATCAGAGTGGACTTTCCGCTGCCGGAGCTGCCCACCACAGCCACAAACTCCCCCTGGGCCACGGAGATAGATACATCATCCACCGCCAGAACCTCATTGCCGCCCTTGCCATATTTTTTGACTAAATGTTCCGTTCTCAAGATTTCCATGTCATCACCATACCCTTTTTAATTTAGTCCTGCGGGAACCCGTAAATGGACAATACTCCCTTTCCGGGTTCCTATCTTATTGTCAGTATAAAAAATGGAAATGACATTTCCGTGACATTTTAAATATTTATTTCATGAATTTAAGAAAGAAAACCGTCCCTTTCCCCTCCTGGGACTCCACCTGGATATGTCCGTGCTGCTGCTCCACCACCTCTTTTGCCAGCGCCAGGCCGATGCCGGTACTGTCCTGGGCAGCGCAGTTTCCCCGGTAAAACCTTTGAAATAGATTCTCCCGCTCCTCCTGGGAGATTCCTGCGCCGCTGTCCGTCACGCGAATCTCCGTATATATCTCATTCTCCGCCGTCATAACCCGAACACTGCTGCCTGCTGGGCTGTGTTCAATCGCGTTTTTGACAATGTTGCACAGCGCCTCCACAGTCCAGTTTTCATCCACTGTCAGGGTTGCTCCCGGCTGCATCTCCCCCTCCAGGCGAATCTCCCTCCACTCCGCAGTGGACTGCAGCCTGTCAAAGCATTTTTCCACCAGACGCTGCGCCTGTACGGGTTTGCGCTCCAGCTCCACCGCGCCAGCCTCCAGCCGGGAGAGCTTGAGCATGGCGGCAATCAGCCAGGTCATCCCCGCCAGCTGCCTGCGGACCTCCGACAGGAAACGATGCCGCGTAAGCTCATCCATATCCTCGTCCTGGGCCAGATTGTCCAAAAGTATGGTCATGGAGGTCATGGGGGTTTTCAGCTGATGGGAAATGTTGGCTACGGAGTTTGACAGCGCCTGACGCCTGCGCTGCTCCAAAGCGGCAGACTCCTTGAGCTGCACCGTGATACGGTAGATTTCGCTGCGCAGTCCGCCCAACTCGTCATCCTCGCTTTCATCCAGCTCCAGCCGGTAATTTCCCCTGCTGAGCTGCTCCATGTAACGCTGCAGCTCCTCGATCCGTCTTTGACGTTTTTGCAGATAAAAAATAATCAGCAGGATACCTAACGCTAATACCAGAGTCAGAAACAGATTCATTTCCGTCTGAAAATACCGCAGTCGTTTCTCCTGCCCGTCCAGAGTACTACTGCCATACTCTGTAAAAATACCGTATCTGGCCAGCAGTTTCTGGCCACTCTCCGTATGTTCAGGAGCCTCCAGCAGGTGAAACAGCTCTTCATCCGATATCTGGGGATATGCCTGCTGCATATTCTCCATAATGCCCGCGGCCATTATAGTATATTCCCGGCGCATCTGATGCCGAAAAATCCCTATACCCAGATTCCCCAATACCAGAGCCGCCGTCAGAAACAGCCCCAGGCTCACGATCAGTTTTTTGATTTCCGCATTCCATCTCAGTCTCATATTCACCTTTTTCCTGCATATCGCAAGCCGTGCTTGCGATACTGCGTTAATCAGTATTTGAAACGCTAGTTTCAAACTTACCTTGCCCCTACTTATCTATGCGATATCCCATGCCGCGGACAGTCTTAATGATTCTGCCCTCCGTGTCGCCCAGTTTCTCCCGCAGCCTCTTCATCGTGACAGACAGAGTATTGTCGTTCACAAAATTCCCGGAAAAATCCCACACATCCGATAATATCTCGTCCCGTGTAAACAATTTCCCCGGATAGGACATCATACTGCTGAGAATCTTGTACTCCAGTTTGGTCAGCGCCACCTCTTCCCCGGCTACTCTGACCTTGCCTCCCTCCACGTCCAGCTCGATCTGCCCACACTGCAGCACTTCCCGCTCCTGGCTGCCCCGGCGCAGCGCATTCTTAATCCGGGAGAGCAGCTCCCGATTGCGGAAAGGCTTTATGATATAATCGTCCGCCCCCAGGTCAAAAGCATGTACCACATCCTCCTCCTCTTCCCTGGCCGTCAGAAAAATAATGGGAAAATCGTATTGCTGCCGAACAGACTGGCAGAGCTGATAACCATCCCCGTCCGGCAAGCCGATGTCCAGCAGCATCAGATCCGGCAGTTCCTTCTGCAGCATCCGCTCCGCCTCCCGCCTGCGCCGGGCCGCATGGCATACATAGCCCTCCTGTTCCAGCAGATACTGCAAGCCCATGATGATTCCGTCATTGTCCTCGACTAATAGTATTTTCATACTAATCCCCCATCCGCCCGCCTCGGCGGGCACTCAAACCAGTTCGGAAAATGCTTTCCGTCATCTGCTATTTTACCCTTATGCTCCGCTCATTGCAACAGCAAAAAGGAGTGTCCGAAAACACTCCCTTTCTGACATTGCCCTTATAGCAGTTTCCCTACTGGATATCCGTCACCGTGTAGCCCTGCTCCACAACCGCCTGTCTCAGGACGTCCTCTGAAACCTCACCTGCCAAAGTGACCACAGCCGTCCCGCTCTCATGGCTGACAACCGCCTGCGTCACAGCCTCCAGCTCCTCCAGAGCCTTTTTCACATGGGCCTCGCAGTGCCCGCACATCATTCCCTCGATTTTTAATGTCTTTTCCATGTTTTTTCTCTCCTTTTCTTTCTTGCGATTAGATTTATTTTTGATCGGATCAAACCAGATCCCATGGTCCCTTGATGAATCATGCATTTTGAAAAAATTCAGGCGCAGCGCATTGGTCACTACGCTGAAACTGGACAGACTCATAGCCGCAGCTCCGAACATGGGATTCAGCTGCCAGCCCAGCACGCCGATAAACACGCCCGCCGCCAGCGGAATGCCGATGATATTGTATATAAACGCCCAGAACAAATTTTCATGAATGTTGCGCAGGGTGGCACGACTCAGGCGGATCGCGGCGGGAACATCCGACAACCGGCTCTTCATCAGCACCACGTCCGCTGCGTCAATGGCCACATCGGTCCCCGCCCCGATGGCGACGCCAATATCGGCGCTTGTCAGGGCAGGAGCATCGTTGATGCCGTCTCCCACCATAATAACCTTCCCATCCTGTTTCAGCTTTTGAATTACGCTTTCTTTGCCCCCCGGCAGCACACCGGCAATCACCTCATCCACTCCCGCCTGCTCTCCGATTGCCCGAGCCGTGCGTTCATTATCCCCCGTCAGCATCACCACGCGGATACCCATATTCCGCATCTCCCGAATGGCTCTGGCACTGTCCTCCTTGAGCACATCCGCCACTGCAATGATACCGCTGAGTTCTCCGTCACGGGCAAAAAACAGCGGCGTCTTGCCCTCCTCGGAAAGCCGCTCAGACCGAGCCTTTATCTCCTCGGGCACTGAGACCTGTTCCCCAATAAATTTATAGTTTCCTCCATACAGGGTTACATTCCCCATAGAGGCAGTCAGTCCGTTTCCGGGCAGAGCCTTAAAGTCCGTGACTTCCTCCGCCGCCACCCCGTCCTGCTCCGCCTTTTGATTGATTGCTCTCGCCAGAGGATGCTCACTCTTTTTTTCCAGAGAATAGGCGAGCTGCAGCAGGGAGTTCTCATCTAAACTACCAAATGGAAGAATATCTGTCACCTCAGGCTCTCCCCGGGTGATGGTTCCCGTCTTATCCAGCGCCACGATCCGCGTTTTTCCCGTCTCTTCAAGAGAAACTGCTGTCTTGAACAGGATACCGTTCTTCGCCCCCATCCCGTTGCCCACCATAATGGCGACGGGTGTGGCAAGACCGAGGGCACAGGGACAGCTGATAACCAACACCGATATGCCTCTCGCCAAGGCGAAACCAGCCGTCTGCCCCAGCAACAGCCAGACAGCAATAGTTATGAATGCAATTGTGATAACCGCCGGGACAAAAACTCCCGACACCTTATCCGCCACCTTGGCGATGGGCGCTTTGGTCGCCGCCGCGTCACTGACCATCTGAATGATCTGGGATAAAGTGGTATCCTCTCCGACCCTTGTGGCCTCACAGCGTATAAAGCCCGATTGGTTCAATGTACCTGCCGAAATCCTGTCCCCAGCGGCTTTGTCCACCGGTATGCTCTCACCCGTCAACGCTCCCTCATCCACTGCGCTGTTTCCCTCCAGGACGATCCCATCCACCGGGATATTCTCGCCGGGACGAACCACAAACTGATCCCCCTTGGCCACCTGCTCTATGGGAACCGTAACCTCTGCGCCGCCCCATAAGACTGTGGCGGTTTGGGACGCCAGTTTCATCAGTCCCTTCAGAGCGTCAGTGGTCCTTCCCTTGGAGCGGGCCTCCAGTATTTTCCCCAGCGTAATCAACGCCAGAATCATGGCTGCGGACTCAAAATAGAACTCATGCATATAGGACATCACCGCGTCCGCATCTCCACTTACCTGCGCGTCCGTCATGGCAAACAGCGCAAAGGTGCTGTAGCCGAACGCCGCAGTTGCGCCCAGGGCAACCAGCGCATCCATATTGGGCGCACGGTGCAGAAGGCTCCTAAACCCGCTGACAAAAAATTTCTGGTTGATGACCATAACGATAACCGTAAGCAAAAGCTGCACCAATCCCTGTGCCACATGATTCCTTTCAAAAAACGAGGGTAACGGCCAGCCCCACATCATATGTCCCATAGAAAAATACATGAGAACGATCAGAAAGCCCAGAGAAGCAATCAATCGCCTCTTTAATACAGGGGTCTCCTTGTCCTTCAAAGTTTCCTCGTCTGAGGCGGTCCGGGCGCTCTGATTTCCGGTTCCGCTCTTCAAGGCTGCTCCGTATCCTGCATTTTGAACCGCTGCTATAATATCTTCAGCCGCAGCTTTGCCCTCCACACCCATGGAGTTAGTCAACAGGCTCACCGAGCAGGATGTGACGCCCGGCACCCCGGACACAGCCTTTTCCACACGGGCACTGCATGCCGCACAGCTCATCCCGGTCACTGTATATTGCTCCATAATTTAACCCTGCTCCTTTCTATTACCCTCTTCTATTTCATCAGCTTTTGGAGGGTTTCCACAAGTTCGTCAATCACCTCGTCCTTGCCCTCCCGGATGTCCCTGGTCACGCAGCCCCGAATATGATTTGCGATCAAATCCTTGTTAAAGGCGTTGACCGCCGCGTTTACCGCCGCAGACTGTATCAGTATATCTGTACAGTAGGCGTCTTTTTCCACCATCCCACGGATTCCTCTGATCTGCCCCTCAATTCGGTTCAGACGATGAATCAATTTCTTGCGCTCCTCCTCCGAACGGTCCGTTATCTTCCCGCAGCATCCCTGTATATCTATATCGGGCATTGTTCTTTCCTCCTTATCATATACCCCCTGTGGGTATATTTATTGTATACCCCCAGGCGGTATATGTCAATATGGATTTTATATAATTTGATTTTTTAAATACAAAAAAAGCAGGCGCAAACCTACCTTTTAGAATAAACACTAATATGAAATTATATACGAAGTATTTTACTCCCATGCCCTCAAAACCGAACACTGAACTACCTTACTCTCTTCGCTTGCTCCCTTGTTTCCTTACTTCCTTACCCTACATCCTTTACGCGCTTTTCATTTT
>CAYLIM010000091.1:0-10758 GCA_964383805.1 uncultured Acetatifactor sp. | reverse complement strand
GCAGATCCAGCAGCGTCATGAACCAGTCCTTGTTCAGCAGCTCATTGTAAAGCCGCTCCAGGTTCTCCTTATGCCCCACTGCCATGGCCTGCTCGCCCACGATAAAGTCCACCGCCTCCTTGATCACTTTGCTGTTGCGATAGTATTTCTTGGACTTGTAATCCGCGTTGGCGTAATGGGCGATGACCGCATCGGATTTCTCTCCGAAAATATAGATATTGTCGTCTCCCACCAGCTCGTGAATCTCCACATTGGCACCGTCGCTGGTGCCCAGGGTCACAGCGCCGTTTAACATGAATTTCATGTTGCCCGTGCCGCTGGCCTCCTTGCTGGCCAGAGATATCTGCTCGGAGATATCGCAGGCGGGGATCAGTTTCTCCGCGTAGCTCACATTGTAGTTCTCCACCATGACCACTTTCATATAAGGAGATACGTCGGGATCGTTGTTCACGATCTCCTGCAGCACCAGGAGCAGGTGGATGATATCCTTGGCAATCACATAGGCAGGAGCCGCCTTTGCGCCGAAAATAAAGGTGATGGGACGCTTCGGAAACTTGCCCTTTTTGATCTCCAGATATTTGTGGATGATGTATAGAGCGTTCATCTGCTGACGCTTATACTCATGCAGCCTCTTCACCTGAATGTCAAAGATGGAATCGGGGCTGATCTCCACGCCCTCCTTCTCCCGGATATAGGCGGCCAGCTCCTCCTTTTTGCCCCTCTTGATGGCGGCGATGGCGTCCAGTGTGGCCTTATCCTCCTTGTAATCCAGCAATTTCTCCAACTCCGCCGCATCCTTTTTAAAGCCGCTGCCGATCTTTTCCTCTAACAGCGCTGTCAGCTCCTTGTTGCAGGACAGCAGCCAGCGGCGGAAGGTGATGCCGTTGGTCTTGTTGTTGAACTTGGCGGGATAGAGCTTGTAAAATTCGTTTAACTCCGTATCCTTTAGTATCTCCGTGTGTATGGCAGCCACACCGTTTACAGAGAAACCATAGTGGATGTCAATATGCGCCATATGCACTCTCTTGTCCTTGTCGATGATCTGCACCTTGTCGCCGGGATAGAGCTTGCGCACCCGCGCATCCAGTTCCTTGATAATGGGCACCAGCTGGGGAACCACCTTCTCCAGATACGCCAGAGGCCACTTCTCCAGAGCCTCCGCCAGAATCGTGTGGTTGGTATAGGCGCAGGTCTTGCTGACCACACTGATTGCCTCGTCCATGGTAAAGCCCTTGTCCTCCGTGAGGATGCGGATCAGCTCGGGGATCACCATGGTGGGATGAGTGTCGTTGATCTGGATCACCGCATGTTCGTTCATCCGGTGCAGATCATAACCCTTGGCCTCCAACTCCTCCAGAATCAGCTGCGCCCCGTTGCACACCATGAAATACTGCTGGTAAATCCGCAGCAGGTGCCCCGCCTCATCGGAGTCGTCCGGGTACAAAAATAGAGTCAGATTCTTGGCAATCTTGGTCTTGTCAAAGTCAATACCATCCTCCACAATGGATTCATCCACGCTCTCAATATCAAAGAGGTGGAGCTTATTGACGCCGTTCTCGTAGCCCACCACGTCGATATCGTACAGGCGGCTCTTCACCTTCTTTTTGCCGAACATCACTGTGTAGGTGGTGTCCGTCTTGGTCAGCCAGGACTGCTTTTCGATCCAATCATTCTTCTCCGCAGTCTGCAAATTGTCCAGGAACACCTGCTTGAACAGGCCGAAATGGTAGTTCAGGCCGATGCCGTCTCCGGGCAGTCCCAGGGAGGCGATGGAGTCCAAAAAGCAGGCAGCCAGACGGCCCAGGCCGCCGTTGCCCAGAGAGGGTTCCGGCTCCACTTCCTCGATCTCTGCCAGGCTCTTGCCCTTTGACTTAAGCAGCTCCTCCATCTCCCCGTACACATGTAAATTGATAAGGTTGTTGCTCAGCAGCTTGCCAATCAGGAATTCCGCAGAGATATAATACACTTTTTTCTCCCCGCTGATGATGGGTTTCTCCGCCATCAGGTCCTTGGTCACGTTCAGGATGCTGTAGTACAGTTCCCCGCTGTCGCAGTCAGCAATCTCCTTTTTGTAAAGCTTCTTCGTCCACTTTTGCAGTCTCTCTTCCAAATTCATTTTTCTGTCCTGCTCCTTTCATATTTAGAGTTCCGCATATCCCAGTTCTTTTTTTGATCGAATGATATCGTTTTCCGTATGCCTAGTATGCTTAGGAAAACGTTTTCCTTATCAAACATAATACTAGATATTATTTCCTTTGTCAAACCCTTTTTCTATAATTTTCCAAATATGTTTTACGAGAGTGTGGAAAATACTTAGGTCCAATCCTTCTTCCTATATAATATTGCCCCAACAGCGGTGCAGCCGGCCGCCACCCCGCCAAGGACAAGCAGTTCCCTTCCATGGCCGCCCAGCCCATCCCCCGCGAATACGCCCTGCATCAAGTCCACCGCATAAGTCATGGGCAGAAACGCGGCAATCTTTTTCACTGTGCCTGAAAAAAACATGTCGGGTATGGTGGCCCCTGACAAAAAGAGCATGACAAAGTAAGAGAGATAGCACAACAGATTGGCGATCTTGGCATCCTTTCCCAGGGCCGTGAACAGAAATCCCATGGAAAACATGGCGGCCACAGAAAGCAGCAGGCTCACAAAAACCGCGGGAATCCAGCCCCGGACCTGCACATCATAGAGGATTTTCCCCGCGGCCAGGAGAATTCCGATTCCTATGAGGGTCATCGCCAGATTGACGGACACCTGCGCCAGCATAATGCTCCTCTTTCCCACCGGCGTGGCATCGAATCTCTTATAAATCTTTTTCTCCTTATAACCGGCCAGCGTCAGCGGGAAAGCCATGAGACCGGTCACTCCGATGACCATAACGCAGTAGGCCGGAACGGAGCTGTCCATCACTCCCACCTCCGCGCCGGGATAGAGAGGGGCATTTCCATAGATCCCCCCGAACAATACGAGCATCAATGTGGGAAAAATCAGAGTGAAAAAGACACTGAAAAAATCCCGCAGGAACAACAAAAATTCTATTTTACAGATGGTCATTAACCGTTTCATACAGGCTCCCTTCTGTCCGCCTGGGCGGACGCTACACAATTCCCTCTATTGTCAATCCCTTGGCCTTGGGGGCAAGCTGCAGGTACAGCTTTTCCAGCGTGCCGCCCTCCTGCCACTGTTCTTCGGGCACCCGGCCCTTCACATATTCCCGGAATCCCTGCTGGGTTCCATAAAACAACTGCCGCCCCTTTTCCAGATAGAGGATTTTGTCGGCCAGAGCCTCCACCTCGTCCAGATAATGGGAGACCATGAGGATGGCTGCGCCGCTCTCCCGTATGTTTTCAAAGCTGGCCCACATGCTCTGCCGCACCTGAGGGTCCAGCCCCGTGGTCAGCTCGTCTATCACCAAAAGCTCCGGCCGCCCCATAAGGGCTAACAGGATAGACAACCGCTGCCTCTCTCCGCCGGAGAGCCTGCTTATAGGGCGTTTCCTCTTTTCCTCAAGCCCCAGCTGAGGCAGCAGCAGCCTCCAGTCGGCTGGCCTGTCATAAAAACTGGCAAACAGCTCGCACTGCTCTTCCACCTTGATTTTCGAGGGATATGCCGTCTCCTGCAGTTGAACTCCCATTCTCCTGTACACCTCCCTGCGGTGCTGCCAGGGGTCCAGCCCAAAGACCCGGACTGTTCCGCTGTCCGGCCTGCGCAGACCCTCCACACATTCCACACAGGAGGTTTTGCCGGAGCCGTTCTCCCCAATGACTGCCAGAATCTCCCCCGGCTCCACGGTGAATGACACTTCCTGGACTGCCCGGATTTTTCCGTATGTCAGGCCTAAATTTTCCACTTGTACGATTGCTTGCGCCATAATACTTCCTCCTATTATATTAGAGGTTCTTTAGAACCTCTGTTCCGCATATTCCCTCCCAGCACACAGGTCCAGTGATGAATGTTCGACCGCTTTGGCGTCCATACATTCATCAGTGCGCTGTTCGGGAATATGCTGTTTTCATTCTATAATTCGTTTTACCGGAGAACAATAGGCTTGGGGGGAGTGGCAAGACGCGCTGTGCAAGAGGTCGTATTTCCTGTCTCAAATGCACACACAGACAGCGTAGTTATGCTATAATCAAATAGGCAGCCGCAAAATGCTTTTTATAAACAGCAGCTGCCTCGCAATTACCTATATATCAGTTGTGAAGGGAAAACGCCCATGAAAGTAGAATGCAATATCAGTGCGGACTGCAAGGAACCCTGCGCAGTTCTCCATATCGCTAAGATGACGCCGACGATTGCACAGGCCATATCACTGCTTGAAAAAGAGGACGCGGACACGTCGGCGCTGGTGGCCACAAAAGACGGGAAAACCTATTTCCTAAGTCCCGGCAATCTGGAGTTGGTGCGCACGGAGGGGCGGGAGATCGCCTGCTATGACAAGCTCAAGAACAGATATTTGCTTGGCAAGCCCCTCTATGAGTTGGAGGATATTCTGGGACAGCAGTTTGCCAGAGTCTCCAAGTCCACAATTATCAACCTGAGACGTATCAGCCATGTGGAGGCAGGCCTGAACGGGACGATGGAACTGGTGATGAAAAACGGGATAGAGGATTATATCTCCAGAAAGTATCGGAAATCTTTCAAGGAAAGGTTGGGATTGAAATGAAGTATTGGATAAAATTGGGAATTAAGTTTCTCTGCTACGGCATCTCCTGGGGCTGCACTGTCCTGGTATTCGCCTGTTTGGTCACTTATGCCATGGACGATCCGGCATATTTTACCCTTATAATGAACGATTTCCCGCGACATGCCCTGGGAGCCATGATCGTGGGTGTGGCCTGCGGCGGGACGGCCGTGGTTTATCAGTTTGAACGTCTCTCCACCATGACAAAATTCATCATCCACTTTGGGATTGGCATGGGGGGATTCTATCCTGTGGCTCTGTACCTGGGATGGATTCCCTTCGACCCCGACCGGATTCTATACACGGTCCTGCAATTCTTTATTTCCTGCGGCATATTCGTGGGAATCTGGCTGTGTTTCTGCCTCTTTAACCGCAGCGACGCCCGGAAAATCAACGACCGTCTGCGGGAGCTTGAGCAGGAGGATATGGAGGAATAAAGAGTGGGCCGTCTCTCCATAAGAAAGACGGCCCAGGTTTCACGAACCCGCCTACTGAATCAGATAGACAAAATATGCCGCATATCCCGCCAGCATCACCAGGCCGCCCAGACGGCCCAGTTTCTTTTTTGGCAACACACATACCAGCAAAAGTACCATGGCTCCCACTGCCACAACGGTGTCCACCAGAAAACCTCCGCTGTAGACTACCGGCGTAATCAGAGCGGTTGTTCCCACCACAAACAAAATATTGAAGATATTGCTGCCCACGATATTGCCCACGGCGATGTCCGCTTTGCCTTTGATGGCGGCGGTGACGCTGGTCACCAGCTCCGGCAGGGAGGTGCCGAAGGCCACGATGGTCAAACCAATAAGCCTCTCATCCATTTCAAATAGATGGGCCAGCTCTGTGGCCGCATTTACCGTCACGTCTGCCCCCCAGACAATAAGCACTGCGCCGATGACAATGGAGAGAATCATCCGCGGCAGCGTATCCTTTTCCGTAAGTTCCGGCACATCCTCCACCACATCCTGCCCTTTCCTGGCCATCCGCAGCAGGTATATCAGATACACGATCATCAGCACCCACAGAATCACACCATCCAGACGGCCAACAGTATTGTCCAGAAGTCCCAGCAGCGCCAGAACCACAGTGATGACAATGGTGAAGGGAATCTCATAGCGGACTGTGGATTTCTTCACCGCAATGGCCCGAATCACCGCTGTCAGTCCCAGAATGACCAGCACATTCATGATATTGCTGCCCACCACATTGCCGATGGTGATGCCTGCGTTGCCTTTGATGGCGGAAGTGATACTCACTGCTGCCTCAGGGGCACTGGTACCCATAGCTACGATGGTCAGGCCGATCACCAGCTGAGGAATTCCGAATTTATCCGCAATCTTGGAGGCGCCGTCCACAAACCAGTCCGCGCCCTTGATCAGCATGACAAATCCCACCACAAGTAACAAAAGCTGTAATGCTATCTGCATAATGTCCTCCATTCCGGGAGCGGCTACGGTAAGAACCGCTGTGGCAATCAAATACCCACTGCAAAAAAGAAAGACTTCCAGCACATATCTATGTGCTAAAAGTCTTGTTCTCCTACAATACTGTAAAAGTGTGTAACCACGGCCTGGCGCCGGGGGATGTTGATTACACCTTTGCAACTACTCCCTTTTAACTTGTGGACAGAATAACACATTTTAGAAGGGCTGTCAAGCGGTTTAGGGGCCAAAGACACCGTTTCATGGGAGTTCCATCCATCTTCTGCACGTTACTATATTCCCAATTCGGCAAAATACCGCTCAAGCTCCTCGCCGGTGACATACAGGCTATTCCCGACATAAGAATCGCGGACATACCGCATTGCATCGGCTTTTCTGCTGTGTATTTCTGAATAAAAATTAAAAATGATATACCTTGCCGTGGCGTGATAGTAATTCTGCGGGGCAGTCATATATTCTACCAGAATTCCCTTTACAATCTGCTGATGATTATAAATACCTCTCAGATTATAATGGAACTCCGTTTCAAATACCTCCGCTATCTGCGATCTGCTTATCACATTCCGGGGATCGCCGTTCACAATACGCCTTAATTCACTGTAAAGCGTTCCAAGAGCCTTGTTGGTGTAGCGTACCATATGCTCAATCAGCAGTCGCTGCTGCGTTTCCTGCCTTCTTATAGCCGAATTGAGGCGTGCTCGCTCCGCTATCGAATAATCCCCCGCCATGCTTATATTGCTTAAGCTGAGGGGAGAGTAGAACAGCTCCGCCACAAATGGCGTTGTCCGCCAGCCCGAGCCGGATTTTTGAAAAATATGCCCGGAGCTTTTAATGCTGGTCAGATCCAGCCACGCCACAGGGCCGTTCCTTGCATCATCGGTAACACACCTTATCACAAAATCCGGTCGCGTGCCGCCATGGGTCTCCTGAGTGGATATTGTGTAGCCCGGAGGCGGCAGCCAACTTCCGTTTTGAATCTCAATATTCACACACTCTTCAACAGCGTACCCATATTGAGTGTACATATTCCTGACAAGTATATCATGATGCTCGCTGTAAAGCTCGGGCTGGATAATCGGATCGAGTTCCGCACACAGTATCGCGGTTTTGCACCAATTGGCTATTTTTACATTGTCTGAATGCTCATATTTTCTTACATCGTACATTTCTCTCGCCGCATTACGCGCCAACTCCTCTATAGACGCTATATAGTCATATAGAGGATGTCCCTGACCGATGTTCCATTCATTGCGATATACCTTCAACTTGTTTCCGCCTTTCCGGATAGCCGCCGAAGGAATAGCAGCTATGCCCGATACTGTCTCTTTTATCCATAAGCGTTTTGACTAAAGGTCAGAATGATTCTCGGCATCATGTGCTTTTACCGCCTGCCTCGATCGGCTCTATAACTGATGCAAAGATACTCGTGAGCTTTGCCATGCCCTCGGCGGGCGGCTGTTGAACGGCTCTCGCAAAGATGTCGTATTTCGCGGAATGATCGGACGTGCGGGTATTGCTCGAAGATGTGGTGACTTTGCCGGAAATATTCGCATGAAACCCCCACTTGCTGAATCCTGCGTCTGTATTGACCTCTGCGGAGGAATCGTTCTTCTGTGTGTTGACCTCCTTGATCTCCATCGTAAAGCGAACGGTCGCCTCATCCATTGTGAATGCCGGCACAGGAACCAGCGAAAGCAATGGTGCGGAGACGGTTATATCCTGCGGTTTTACATCGCCGTTTTCACCAACAATCATTCGCTGGAGATTGAAGTCGATTGAGTTTATCTCCTTATGATCCTTATCCTTGAAGGCGAGTCTGAACAGATTGTCGAGATAGACTCTGCACAGTTCCGCCTGCCCCTCCGCTACCGCCACAATAGGCGCGCAAATAAGCTGATCAATCGGCAAGCACTCAAAGCTCTTGGTAATTTCGTCTGCCATGTTTTTTCCTCCTTAAATCGTCTTTGATATATTCTGCACTACCCTCGACAGTCCCTCAGTGCTGTCCGTGACATTGAAAACAAGCTCGATCTCGCCCATGTCGTCACGGGAAACATTTTCGGTATCTTCGGGGGAATTTGCCGCATTAAAGATGGGAGCGTTTATATCTGCCATGACGCTGCCGCTGTTGTCCGATGTGAGCCGCGTCTTGACTCTGACCGTCACCTTGTCGAGGTGAACCTGTCTGTGATGCGCGAGCGCAACCAGCGGGATCTCCACCGGTGCGGCCTTGGCAATATTGTCCGAGCATGGCATTACCACCTTTGCAGTGATTGGTTCAAATCCCCGTAATTCGATGCTCGCATCGTTTGACTCGGACATAGCCGCGTTTGGGTTTTCAAAAAAATCGAAGAAACGTTTGATGGAATGTTGCTCGATCCCCTGCTGCGCCTTGGAAATAGACGTTCCTATCGTTTCTATTAAGCT
Organism: uncultured Acetatifactor sp.; assembly: GCA_964383805.1. Classification (GTDB taxonomy): domain Bacteria; phylum Bacillota; class Clostridia; order Lachnospirales; family Lachnospiraceae; genus Acetatifactor. Next base: position 2,202 of record CAYLIM010000091.1, on the reverse strand, counting down.
ATGTATATCCAAACCTTATCACCTCCGTCTGTTCATCCGGCAAGCCTGCATATTCTTTCGTCGGAAACAGAATACTTTTTCATCAGCATGTCCAGATCGCTGCCCACCTCCACGATAGTATGCTGGCATGCGTTCTTCGACGGCGACCACACTGCGTAACGTCCAATCGTCACCTGCACATCGCTGACAAACGTGTTTTGCTCCACACCGAGATCAGTAATAAAAAATTTGTTTTGCATCAACTCGTTCCACTCGGACATTGTTTTGACCTCCCTGCACTTTTTGTATGATTTTGTCATATTATAATTTATTTGTGCGAAAAATATCGGTAATAAATTTTGACTTTTTTCAAAAAACTATGGTCTGAGCCGTGCGGAAAATCATTTTATCCTTGTCATCAGCAGCGGCAATCCCATTTCTTCAAACACTTCATTGACCATGTGCAATATTTTCCGGCCTCCGTTATTCCGGTATGTAAGAAACCATTTCACTACCATATCCGCGACAACGCTTTCCGATAGACAATACCCGTATTTTTTCAGGACAGTTTGCAGCTCGTCAAGACTCATATCTAAGGAGAGCGCTATTGCCATAAGCGCCTGCTTTGTAGGATTTTTTTTATAATGCCGCAGCATTCTCTCGCTTATCAGCGCATTTGCGCTTAACTCGCAAATCCTTCCGCTGTATTTAAGCGTCTCAATCAGATTGCCGCCATCGGAATAAAGTGACAGCCCGGCGCTATTCGCCAGCTTTTCTGTTTCGTCATCAGTCAATCTGAAAAGTTCCCGAGCGCCGTGAATGACACGACGTATCGAATCTCTCGATTGAGTGCTGTCGCAGTGAATTTCCCAATACGAAACGTTCTGTTTGGAGCAGCCGAGCATGGTATAAATTTCGCTTAAGTTGACATTGTGGAGTCTTTTGTATTCCTTCGCATATCCGCGGAGCATTTCCGCAAAACCCGCCGCAAGATAAATATTTCGCTTTTCGATCCATTCGTTTATAAATTTATAATTTCGCATAATCAGCCTCTATTGCAATATATTTATACTTGCATTATAGCATTTTTCTTTATGAAAGCCAGCTTATTTTCGTTATTTTATAGAGCTTTGGTCGAATTACAATTAAAAATGATTTTCACACAGAGAATGGTGACTAAAAAGCCTGTCATTCAAATAGGAAAGCACCGGACGTTGGTTTGCCCGGTGCTTATTAAGGAGATATATTTCTGAAGTTCTTTGCTGATTCCCCTGATTAGTATAACTATACTCTTATGCGTAACATTTTATCCCTGCGATAAATGAGCTTTTTCGGCCTCCTGATTTAGCCAGCTTGGCAATGTAACATTGCGCCTTACAGCCTTATTGTCATCACTTTTTCGATACGCTTGATAATCAACGTCTACAAGCGATATATAGTTTTCTCCTTCTCCCGTAAATGCAGCATGTTCTATATCTATATCATGTATATCCCTTGGAGCAGGAATTTCCTGCCCCAAGTCTTCCCTCGTTATTCCATCTAATCCAATGGCATCTCTGGCCATTTCTATTGCATTTGCAATCCCATATCCTTCCGTTAGTATTTCTAAATCCGGTATCTCTATTAATACCGTATCCTTTTCGTCTCTTGTCCTTGTATAAATTACAGGATATACGCTTTTCATCTTTGCCGCCTTTCTGTCGGTTTTAGAAATATAATTTTGATATAAAAACAGCCGAAAACATTTGATTCTATCAAGAATCCTTCATGTTTTCGGCTGTTTTTAAACGCTGCGGATAACAGGACTTGAACCTGCACGTCGGGGACACCAGAACCTAAATCTGGCGCGTCTGCCAATTCCGCCATATCCGCCTGTTTCTGTGCCAATATGTATGTTTCAGGCACAGATACGATTATATCGGTCGGAAACGGTTTTGTCAAGACAATTCCGGCGTCTTCCCGATATGCCAGTTGCAATTCTTCTTTCCGCAAAGATGATTTAGCAGACTCTATTCTTTGCTCATTAAATACAAATCCACCAGCACACACCATACTTATCAATAACGGTGGCGCAGCATTTGCTCCACGGCACCTCATGAATTGTTTCGATAACAACGCCACCATCACTTAGCACGTCAAATGCGTGCTTAACCGCATCAGTACTTCCCAATTCAAACGCATTAAAAGTCATTGTTTGCCATTTCATCCGATGAATCACGCTTA
>CAYLIM010000090.1:0-10887 GCA_964383805.1 uncultured Acetatifactor sp. | reverse complement strand
TGGGTGGTGTAAGAGTGTCCTTAAAGATTCATGGTGCTGAAACTGAAAGACGGGATTGGTATCTGATGATGGCGGACAGTTATTACAGCAAACCACAAAAAGAGGAGTTTTTTGTTGACTCAGGTTTTTACAAATATCATGAGGCCAGTCACCTGTTGAAATTTGCCAACGAAAAGCAGATTTTGGAGCGCGCCTACAGCGAATACCTGGAGCTGAAAAAGAACAACCTGTGGGGAAACAAAAAATATTATTAGGTTCGATGATGTCGAGCCTCTGTCCGGGGAAAATATCCCCGGATTTTTATACTCACTGACGAAACGTCAGTCAATATAATTTCCTTGCAAATATCATTTCCTTTTTATTCATATTTGTGTTATACTAAGATGCATGAATGGTCTTTTGAGATCCAAACGACGGGCCGCCGCCCGGGGAGGAACGCATGCCGCAGCTGGAATATTATCCCAGGCTCTATCTAAGCGAGGGCATAAACAGGGAAAAGCTGGAAAAAATAAAAAAGAGTCTGTCCGCCAAACCCCATAAAGCGGGAGTGTATCTGCTGACGCTGCCGGGGAACGCGTCGGACCAGCTGGATATCTATGAGTCAAAATATCTGCGGCAGAAATACTATGACCGACATCCGCTCTATGTCATCGGAATCGCGGAGGACTATGGGGCGGCCGTGGGCATAGTGGAACAGATTGCGAGGGAAACCTGGGCTGCCAGGGGAGACGCCGGACTCCGGGAATACCTTGCGGCGGGCATGGAGAGTGCAGATGTGGAGTGTGATATTAAAAATACTTAGTATATTGGGAATCATTCTGCTATGTCTGTTGGCTCTTGCGCTGCTTACGGTGCTGCTGGTTCTGTTTTGTCCGGTGGTGTACCGGGGCGGGGGCACCGCGCGGCCGGGGGAATATCAGGCGTGGTTTCGGTTTCGGTGGCTCTTTGGCCTGGTGCGGGGAGCCTACACTTACCCGGAGGACGGGAGACTGCGTGTGAAGGCGCTGTGGCCTACGGTCTACGACAGCGGCGGAAAACGTAAGCCCGAAGAAGTTTCGGAGGAGCCGCAACCGGAGGAGAAAGGCCGGGAGGAGCAGAAACCGCAGGAATCACAGCCAGAGGAGAAAGGCTGGGAGGAGCAGAAACCGCAGGAATCACAGCCAGAGGAGAAAGGCTGGGAGGAGCGGAAACCGCAGGAATCGCAGCCGGAAGAGAAATCTACGGAGAAACAGAGCGCCGCAGACGGAGAGCAACCGCCGCAGTCACAGAAAATATCTGACCTGAGGGAAAAGCTGCAGTTCTATTTGGGGATTGTGCGGAATGAAGACAATCAGGGACTGGTAAAACATGCGCTTGACCGTCTGTGCAGCGTGATAAAGAGTATCCGTCCCCGGTATCTGCGGGCGGAGGCTGTGGTAGGGCTTGGCGAGCCGGACCTCACCGGGTATGCATACGGAATATATTGGGCTGTAAAACCTTTTCTGGGAAAAAAATGCCGTGTGGACATCACGCCGGATTTTGAACAGCGGATTTTGGAGGGCGAGGTTTCCCTGAGAGGGCGGATTACGGCGGCAGTGCTCCTGTATCATGTGTGCAGGGTGCTGCTTGACAGGCGTCTGCGTCAGCTGTTAAATCAGCTGAATAATAAATAATAGAAAATTAACAGCATGTTCCCGAAGAAGCGCACTGATGGATATCTGGACGCCTATAGCGGCCAGATATTCATCACTGGATTGTGTGCTTGTAGGGAACATGCGGAACTATAAATGAAGATAAAAAAGCAGGAGGATAGAGAGCAATGGCGGATAAGGAGACGAGAGGGAGAGAGATGTCGAACAGAAAAGGCGCTCCGGGTGTAGTGGAATCTCTGCTTCAGGGGATGGACAGCGTGTTGGCGGCCAAGACGGTGGTGGGACAGCCCGTACAGGTGGGGGATGTGACGATCGTGCCTCTGGTGGATGTCAGCTTTGGCTTTGCCGCAGGAGCAGGCAGTAATTCTGAAAAATTCTCCGACAGAAACGGCGGAGGTCTGGGCGGAAAAATGTCTCCCAGCGCAGTGCTGGTAATCAAGGACGGCACCACCAGACTGGTCAATGTGAAGGATCAGAATACTGTGACCAAGCTTTTGGATATGCTGCCGGATCTGATAGACAAGTTCACAGAAAAAAAGGAGACGGGCATGGACGATGCGAAGGCCGTGGACATTGCCTTCCCTGACCGGAAAGAGAAAGAGTGAGAATCGGTTCCGAAACCGAAAGCTGCCGCATATAATAGCATAAGGGCTGTTTGTGTGAAGGAACGGGTATGAAACTATTTAAACTGATCGGACTGGCTGCCTTTTTCATCGCATTGGGCATGCTGATTATGTTGTTTATGACCAGCAGGCTGATGGGATTGTTTTTGATTGCGTTGTTGCTTCTGCTGGGGTATTGCTGCCTGTGCTGCGACCTGTGAGGAGAATATTTCGCGGCATTATAAGAGCGTGTGACATCGGAAAAAAGGGCGAAGTGTAAGGACTGTAGGAACATGGAGAATGAGATTAACTGGGAGGAAGTCTATAAGGCACAGAGCGAGGAGGAACTGCGAGACATGAAACTGTGGCTGTTTCAGGAGAATATCCGTCTCCAGAACGAGCGCAGTGAGTTGGAGAACATGCAGGACAAGTTTATCCAGGAGCGGGTGCGTTTCAGAGACGAGATGGACACCCTGAGCCGCAGGATGGTGATGGAGCAGAAGAGGCTGCGGGAGGAAAATCTTTTCTTTGACAAGAAACTGGCGATTCTGCAGGACGGTTTTCGCAAGCTGGAGGAGGACCGGAAAAGCTTTGAGCAGGAGAGGCGCAGACTGGAGGGCAGGAAATCCCAGCGGGATAATGTGGAATTGCTGGGTCAGGGTGAGGAGATCGCCCACATATTGTTTCGCAGTGCCGTAAATCCCCTGACGCTCCGCAAGAGATACCGGGATCTGCTGAAGATTTTTCACCCGGACAATTACTGTGGGGACGCGGAGCTGATGCAGTATATCAACAGGGAATTCCAGCGCCGCAAGGAAGAATAGTGGTGTAAGAAGAAGTTCTAGACGGCCCGCGGAGGGCGGCCCGCCAAGAACTTCTAATCTTACACCTAAAAAAACCGATTCTTTTGAATCGGTTTTTTTACACTTAGTTAACTTTAAAGCATTTTTCTGGGGCATTTATGCGCGCTCAACTCTGCCGGACTTTAAGCATCTGGTGCATACATGCAGTCTCTTGGCAGCGCCATTTACCATACACTTCACATTCTTAACGTTGGAATTCCATATTGCATTGCTTCTTCTATGAGAATGGCTTACGTTATTACCGAAATGAACGCCCTTACCACAAATATCACATTTAGCCATCTTGACACCTCCTCGACCCTAAGCTCTTTTCCTCGTAATCATTGCATAAAAATTAGCAACATTGATATATTAACAGAAAAAGCGTGGAAAAGCAAGTAAAAAAATGAAATTTTTAATTTTTGTTTTTGGGGTGTTCCCTTTTCTTCCAAAAGCATGTATAATGAGGGTTGATTAGAGTGAAAAAAGCAGTGCAAAGCTCAACAATAAGGAGGTACTACGCATGAAGGGTTCTTCTATGAATACACATATGGGCAACATCGTGATAAACAACGAAGTTATCGCCCAGTATGCCGGAAGTGTGGCCGTGGAATGTTTTGGAATTGTGGGAATGGCGGGAGTCAGCATGAAAGACGGCATGGCCAAGATTCTGAAAAAGGATAATCTGTCCCGAGGAATCAACGTGAGCCTGAACAACAACAGACTGACTCTGGATTTCCATGTGATTGTGGCCTATGGCGTGAGCATTATCGCCGTTTCGGACAATTTGATCAGCAGCGTGAAGTATAAGGTGGAAGAGTTTACCGGCATCCATATCGAAAAGATCAATATTTTCGTGGAAGGTGTCAGAGTGATTGATTAAACAATTAGGAGGATATATCGTGACTTCAAATACTATCGACGCTAAGATGCTGTCAAAAATGTTCTTAGCTGGCGCAAAAAACCTGGAAAGCAAAAAAGAGTGGATCAACGAACTGAATGTATTTCCCGTGCCTGACGGCGATACGGGCACCAACATGACCATGACTATCATGTCCGCCGCAAGGGAAGTGTCGGCTCTGGGAGAAAATGCGGAGATGGCGGCTCTGTGCAAGGCCGTTTCCAGCGGTTCCCTGCGGGGCGCCAGGGGGAACTCCGGCGTTATCCTGTCCCAGCTGCTGCGCGGTTTCACCAAGAGCATCAGCGCCAAGGAACAGCTGGGCATTTCGGATATGGCGGACGCCTTTGAAAAGGCGGTGGAGTCTGCTTACAAGGCGGTGATGAAACCCAAGGAGGGGACGATTCTGACGGTTGCCAAGGGCGGTGCGGAGAAGGCCAGAGAGCTGGCAAACGGCGGTATGGAGGACATGGAGCAGTTTTTTGCCCAGGTGCTTGAGCACGCCAGATATGTGCTCAGCCAGACGCCGGAGCTGCTGCCGGTACTGAAACAGGCGGGCGTGGTGGATTCCGGCGGCCAGGGGCTGGTGGAAGTAATGAGCGGCGCCTATGACGTGTTTTTGGGCAAGGAGATCGACTATACCATATCGGAGGCTGCTCAGGAGAGCCGCTCCGGGGGTAAATCCTCCGGATATCAGGCCCAGGCCGAGGCGGAGATTAAGTTTGGCTACTGTACCGAATTTATTATCATGCTGAACAAGACCTTCAATATCAAACACGAGATGGATTTCAAGGCATATCTGGAGTCCATCGGTGATTCTATCGTGTGTGTGGCAGATGAGGACGTGGTCAAGGTACATGTACATACCAATGACCCCGGTCTTGCAATCCAGAAGGCATTGAAGTATGGACAGCTTTCTAATTTGAAGATTGACAACATGCGCCTGGAACATCAGGAGAAGCTGTTTAAGATGAGCGAGAAAGAAAAGGCGCCCCAGACTGCAGCCGCTCCGTCACAGCCCCCCAAGCCAGTGGGCTTTCTGGCTGTGTCCGTGGGCGACGGCGTGAACGAGATATTCAAGAGCCTGGGCGTGGATCATATCATTGAGGGCGGTCAGACCATGAATCCCAGCACGGCGGATATTCTGGACGCCGTGGACCAGGTGAATGCGGAAACTATTTTTATCCTGCCTAACAACAAGAACATCATCCTGGCGGCCAACCAGGCGGCGGAGCTGATGACAGACAAGAATCTGCTGGTGATCCCCACCAAGACCATTCCCCAGGGTATCACGGCGGTCATCAACTATGTGCCGGAGCTGTCCGTGGAAGACAACGAAATGACCATGATGCAGGAGATTGGAAACGTCAAGACCGGTCAGGTGACCTATGCCGTTCGGGACACGGTAATTGACGACAAGGAGATCAAGCAGGACGACTACATGGGCATCGGCGATGCGGGAATCCTGTCCGTGGGTCAGGATATGCTGCAGGTCACCAAAGAGATGGTAGAGGCCATGGTGGATGAGAACAGTGAGTTGATCAGCATTTATTACGGCAGCGATGTACAGGAGGAGGACGCCCAGCGGCTGCGCGAGGAGCTGGAGAAGGCCTACGGAAACTGTGATATTGAGCTGCAGTACGGCGGACAGCCCATATATTACTATGTGATCTCTGTGGAATAGTGGAATAGGAGAAAAAGTATACGGGGCGGGAGCTGCCCGAAAGCGGCTGCCTGCCCTTTTTGCAGTTTTATAGAGCAGGAGGAGTAGCATGGACGACGGCACTTCCATTCTGGAGCTAAAGGGAATCGGCGAGAAATCCCAGAAATTGTTTGCAAAGGTAAATATCAAAACGGTGGGGGAACTGCTGCGTTACTATCCCCGGGATTATGAGACCTTCCGAGAACCTGCGCCCATAGCGCAGGCCAAGGTCGGGGAGGTCTGCGCTGTCCTGGCGACGGTGTGCGGCACGGTGAACGTGAAAAAGGTGCGGAGTCTGACCATATTGAATGTGCTGGTTCGAGATTCTTCAGGAGGCATGCAGCTGACGTTTTTCAACATGCCTTTTCTGAAAAATGTGTTGAAACCCGCCAGCACCCATATTTTCCGGGGCAGAGTGCAGTCAAAAGGACCGGCTCTTGTCATGGAGCAGCCCAGGCTGTACAAGCAGGAGGAGTATAACAGGTATCTGGCCTTTATACAGCCCCGCTATGCACTGACAAAGGGATTGACCAACCAGGCGGTGCAGAAGGCCGTAAAGCAGGCGCTGACCTATTATGCCTTTGGCGCTGACCCTTACCCGCAGCAGCTGCGCAGAGAGTATGACCTGATGGATCGCAGGGAGGCCATGAACAACATGCATTTTCCCGTCAGCTACGAAGAGCTGGTGAAAGCTCGCAGGCGGGTGGTGTTTGAGGAATTTTTCTCCTTTTTGTTTTTCCTTCGGGAAAATAAGGAGCAGAGCCGCCTGCTGGAGAACGAATATCGCATGATCGAGACTGCGGATACCGGGCGGCTGTTGGAGCAGCTGCCGTATAGGTTGACGGGGGCGCAGACTAAAGCATGGCAGGAGATTTGTCAGGACATGTGCTCCCCCTGGTGTATGAACCGGCTGGTACAGGGGGACGTCGGCTCCGGCAAAACCATTATTGCGGTGCTGGCGCTGCTCATGTGCGCCGCCAACGGGTATCAGGGAGCTATGATGGCTCCCACGGAGGTGCTGGCGGCCCAGCACTACGAGGGTATCTGCGAGTATGTGAAAGCGTACCATGTGGCTTTAAAACCCGTTCTTCTGGTGGGCAGCATGACCGCCAGGGAAAAGCGGGAGGCCTATGAAAAGATTGCCTCCGGGGAGGTCAATCTGGTGGTGGGCACGCATGCGGTAATCCAGGACAAGGTACATTTTCAGAAACTGGCGCTGGTAGTCACCGACGAGCAGCACCGCTTTGGAGTGCGTCAGCGGGAGATCCTGGCCGAAAAGGGCAGCAACCCCCATGTGCTGGTCATGAGCGCAACCCCCATCCCCAGAACATTGGCGATCATCCTGTACGGGGATCTGCAGGTATCTGTCATCGATGAACTTCCCGCCAATCGACTGCCAATAAAAAACTGCGTGGTGGGCACCTCCTACCGCCCTCAGGCTTACCGTTTTATCGAGAAGGAGGTTCGAGCCGGGCGTCAGGCGTATGTGATCTGCCCCATGGTGGAGGAGGGGGAGATGGACGAGCTGGAAAACGTCATGGACTACGCGGAGAAACTTCGCAGCGCCCTGCCGGCGGATATTCAGGTCGCCACTCTCCACGGCAAAATGCGTCCGTCGGACAAGAACCGTATTATGGAGGAATATGCCGCCCGCAATATCGACGTGCTGGTATCTACCACGGTGATCGAGGTGGGAATCAATGTGCCGAACGCCACGGTGATGATGGTGGAGAACGCGGAGCGTTTCGGACTGGCCCAGCTCCACCAGCTCAGAGGCCGGGTGGGCAGGGGACAGCACCAGAGCTACTGTATTTTCATCAGCGCCCAGGACAACAAGGAGACCATGGAGCGGCTGGAGATTCTGAATCGTTCCAACGACGGTTTCTTCATCGCCTCCGAGGATTTGAAACTCCGGGGACCGGGAGATCTCTTCGGCATCAGACAGAGCGGCGAATTCGCTTTTCAGACGGGAGATATCTACACGGATGCGGAGATACTGAAACAGGCCAGCCAGGCCGTGGAGCAGGTCAGAGCGACCAAGGGAGAGCAATATGGGCCGCTGATAGAATATTTGCGCGGTCAGAGTCAGCTGCAGGTTGACTTTAGAACCATTTAAGGGTATACTTTTTATGATGTGCTAACATCTAATCACTCTAGGAGAGGAATGGATAAATCAATGTCGAAGGTTGCCGTTATCACAGATAGCAATAGTGGAATTACACAGTCGCAGGCAAAGGAGATGGGTATTTTTGTGCTGCCCATGCCGTTTTTTATCAATGACGAGACTTATTTTGAGGATATCAGCCTGACGCAGGAGCAGTTCTATGAGATGCTCAAGGGAGGCGCGGATATTCACACCAGCCAGCCCTCACCGGACTCGGTGATGCAGCTGTGGGACGAGGTGCTTAAGGAGTATGACGAGATCGTGCATATTCCCATGAGCAGCGGCCTTTCCAGCTCCTGTCAGAGCGCCATTATGCTGGCCCAGGAATACGAGGGCAAGGTACAGGTGGTAAACAACCAGCGGATTTCCGTGACCCAGAGACAGTCTGCACTGGACGCCAAACTCCTGGTCTCCAAGGGAATGAGCGCGCTGGAGATCAAGAATTTTCTGGAGGAGGACAAATTCAACAGCAGCATATACATTATGCTGGACACCCTGTACTATCTGAAAAAGGGCGGCCGTATCACTCCGGCTGCGGCGGCGCTGGGAACTCTGCTGAAATTAAAGCCTGTGCTGCAGATACAGGGTGAGAAACTGGATGCTTTTGCCAAGGCCCGCACCACCAATCAGGGCAAATCCATCATGATAAACGCAATCAAAAAAGATATCGAGACCCGTTTCGGCGGCATGACGGAGGATAAGCATATCTGGCTGGAGATTGCGCACACAGCCAATGCGGAGGCTGCAGAGGCTTACAAGGCTGAGATTCTGGAGCAGTTTCCGGGCTATGATATCCATATCGATCCGCTGTCCCTGAGTGTGGCCTGTCATATCGGACCCGGCGCGCTGGCTTTTGCATGCTGCCGCAAGATAGAAGTATGAAATTGCATTATGTGACAGATGAAATCCTGCCGCCGTTTGATGGTTGCAGGATTTCTTGCATAATTAAAATATTTGGCATAGATATGGTAGTTTTTTCTTCCATTGCCACAAAATCTATGTTATAATATTTGTGGCAAAAAATTACAGATGCAAGAGAAAATGCACAAAAACGAAGGAGCGGGATTTTGTGTGTGTTTTTTGCACTTAAAGATATGCGGAAAAGAGGAAGTTTGATAGTATGGCAAAGGCAAGCAATTATGGAGCAGAGAACATAACCGTTTTGGAGGGTCTGGAGGCAGTGCGCAAGCGCCCGGGCATGTATATCGGCAGTGTGTCCACCAAGGGATTGAATCACCTGATCTATGAGATTGTAGACAACTCCGTGGACGAGCATTTGGCAGGCTATTGCGATACCATCCGGGTGACGCTGGAGGCGGACGGCTCCGCCACCGTCAGCGACAACGGGAGAGGTATTCCCGTGGGTATGCATGAGAAAGGGATCAGCGCGGAGCGGCTGGTATTTACCACGCTGCATGCGGGAGGGAAGTTTGACAACAACGCATACAAGACCAGCGGCGGTCTTCATGGCGTGGGTTCCTCGGTGGTAAACGCGCTGTCCAACCGGCTGACCGTCACTGTCAAGGTGGGAGGCTGCGTCTATCAGGACCAGTATGAGAAGGGCCTGCCGGTGGTGGAACTGGAGAATGGTCTGCTGCCGATTATCGGTAAGACCCGGGAGACGGGGACTACCATCAATTTTTTGCCGGACGACACGATTTTTGACAAGACGCGTTTTAAGGAAGATGAAGTCAAGAGCCGTCTTCACGAGACCGCTTATTTGAACCCTGAATTGACGATTGTCTTTGAGGATAAGAGAAAAGAGGAACCGGAACAGATCACTTTCCATGAGCCGGAGGGGATCACGGGCTTTATAAAGGACATGAACAAGGGGGATGAGCCTGTCCATGAATGTATTTACTTTAGGGGTGAGTCCGAGGACATTGTGGTGGAGGTGGCGTTCCAGTATGTGAATGAATTTCATGAGAATGTGCTGGGATTCTGTAACAATATCTATAACTCCGAGGGCGGCACCCACCTGACGGGTTTCAAGACGCAGTTTACCAATGTGATTAACACCTATGCCCGGGAACTGGGAATTCTGAAGGAGAAGGATGTGAACTTTACCGGGGCGGATGTGCGAAACGGCATGACGGCGGTGGTGTCCATCAAGCACCCCGATCCCCGTTTTGAGGGACAGACCAAGACCAAGCTGGACAACCAGGACGCCGCGAAGGTGGTGGCGAAGATCACCGGCGAGGAGATCGTCCACTATTTTGACCGCAATCTGGAGGTGCTGAAAAACATTATCGGCTGTGCGGAGAAGGCGGCCAAGATCCGCAAGACGGAGGAGAAGGCGAAGACCAATATGCTGACCAAGCAGAAGTTCTCCTTTGACTCCAACGGAAAGCTGGCCAACTGTGAGTCCAAGGACCCCTCCAAATGTGAGATTTTTATTGTGGAGGGTGACTCCGCAGGGGGCAGCGCCAAGACTGCGCGGGACCGCAGCTTTCAGGCGATCCTGCCGATCAGGGGAAAGATACTGAACGTGGAGAAGGCCAGCATCGACAAGGTGCTTGCCAACGCGGAGATCAAGACCATGATCAACGCCTTTGGCTGTGGGTTCTCCGAGGGATATGGAAATGATTTTGACATTTCCAAGCTGCGCTATGACAAGATCATTATTATGACGGATGCGGACGTGGACGGTTCCCATATCTCCATGCTGCTGCTCACGCTGTTTTACCGTTTTATGCCGGAGCTGATCTATGAGGGGCATGTGTATATCGCCATGCCGCCTCTGTACAAGGCTATGCCCTCCAAGGGCAAGGAAGAGTATCTCTATGACGACAAGGCGCTGGAGAAGTACCGCAGGAGCCACAAAGGGCCTTTTACGCTGCAGAGGTACAAGGGTCTGGGCGAGATGGACGCCCAGCAGCTGTGGGAGACTACGCTGGACCCTGCCACCCGATTGATGAAACGGGTGGAGATAGAGGACGCGAGGCTGGCTACGGACCTTACCAGCACGCTGATGGGGACGGATGTGCCGCCCAGAAGGGCGTTTATTTATGACCATGCTACGGATGCGGAGCTGGACTATAATGCGTA
>CAYLIM010000089.1:0-10894 GCA_964383805.1 uncultured Acetatifactor sp. | reverse complement strand
TTCATATCTTCCCGATAGGTGGAATGTACCGTATAAATCTCATGAATATGCATAAGAACTCCCCACAATATCTATTCTCAACCTCAGTCAATACCCGTCAGAATCCGCGCCAGCAGATCCCCCTCGTAAATCACCGGATAGTTGCGCAGCGTAAACAGCAGCCCGTCTTTCCCCGCCGTTATTCGGCTTTTCACCTGTCCCGTCATGGGGTCCACGATCTCACCGATCAATTCTCCCACGCAGACAAAATGATTATGCTTGCTTCTGGGAAGGAAAATCCCCTCCATCTCACTGCGGATAAATTCCACTTTGCCATCGCTGGAGATGGCCGGCATATGCGTGGGAGGTACCTCTCCCGTCCAAATGCCCATCTCGTGCATCACATTGAAAATACCGTCCACCACCTGATTGCCGTAGGGAATGTTGATACTGTTGCCCTTTCCCAGTTCCACCACCATGGTGGGAACCCCCATGATATTCAGAGAATGCGCCAGCGTTGCCTCATGCACTGTGGCGGTTGCGTTCATCCAGATCACATCCACATTCATCAGCTTGGCAAAGGGCAGCATTCTCTCCGCAAATTCCTCGCTGAGCCTCACCTGTGGGATCTCCTGCACAAAAATATCGCTGGAATGCACATCAATGCACAGGTCTGCGCCGATCAGGTCATCCACCACCGCCGCCGCAATCTGTTCCATGGCATTGCCGTCCTTGCTGCCCGGAAACATCCGGTTTAAGTCCATGTCAATAGTGGGCAGAGCCTTACTGGCCAGATCGATTCCCTGCGGATTCAGCGCCGGGTAAATGTCCACAATGCCCGCCAGACATTCCGGATGCTCCGCAATACGCCGTGCCACCTCAAAACAGATATACTGCCCCTCCAGTTCATCCCCGTGAGTTCCAGACACAATGGCTATGCGCCCCAACGATTTGATATTCTCCCTGTAACAGATTCTGTTCCTGCAAATGGTCAAATGCTCCCCCACCGGCAGTTCCATCGAAACAATTGTCTCTATCATAGTTACCTCTTTCATGCATATCGCAAGCGCGCTTGCGATACTGCGTTAATCAGTATTTGAAACGTTAGTTTCAAACATACCTCTTTCATGCAATATTGCGCCTGGCGTTTTCCCCGCAGCACCTCATAAAATATGCTCCCGCCACCGGCAGGAGCATGTACACTAATCTTCCATTCCCAGGGCAGTCAGTATATACAGAAATTCCCGGTCCACAATATCCGCCGTAATGCCAATGGTCTGGGCATTGATCTTAAGTCCCTCCAGCACAAACATAATGTTGCGGGCCGTCCCCTCACAGTCCTCACAGTAGAATTCTCCGTTCTCCACACCGGCCTCTATGAGTTTCTGTATGATTTTTACCGCCGAATCAAACTGTTTCTTCAGAATATTGTCCTTCTTGGGCAGACTGTTCTCAAAATAGAACTCGTAAGTCGCCTGGGTCAGAGTGTTCTTTTTCCGCAGCAGTTCCTTCTTCTGCTCTTTCAAAAACAGAGTCAGAATGTCCGCCGCCGTGGCGTCCTCGGTGATGCTGTCTGAGAACACATCGTCGGCCTCCTCGCTCTCCAGTTTCAGCACCTCCAGGAAAATCTCGGCGGTGCTGTTAAAATAGAGATACAGACCGCCCCTGCTGATCTCGCATGCCTCCACAATATCCTTCATGGTCACTCTCTTATACCCCTTCTCCATAAAGACCCGGCGAGCTGTCTCCAAAATATACTTTCTCTTCTGTAGCGATTTCTCTCCCATCTGTTTCTCCACTCTTATCTCCCCATTCGTACCTCTACACTACTTTAATCTTCCAGTTTCCTGTCCCAATACTCCACAATCTCCCGCATCTTATCCAGCACCAGGAAGAAAATACTCTCCTGCACAGCCTGGGTCCACAGATACGCCTTGGCATTCCCGCCCAGCACATACTTGGACAAAATGCCACACAGCACATCCCACTCCCGGATCGTAGCCGTTTTGACAGCCTTCCGCTCGTCCTCCGGGGTCTTCATTCGTCTGTACGAATATATGTAAGCATAGTTGCGATTCATAAAAGAGGATTTCCCCGCCTCCTTCACAAAACTGAGCAGAGTACTGTCATATACCGGAAACGACATGGTATTATTGCCGTCCATACTTCCGTCATAGGAGGATCCCGTCTGTGTGCCTGCATGCTCCTCAAGCCATGGCAGATATCGCAAAAGGGGCGCCAAAGCCTCCTTGTATTCTCCCGATAACTTACGCATATATTCCTGTTTCAATACTGCCAACCTCCTCAGAAAAAGCTATATATAGATTAGTATACCATTCCTTTTTCAAAATGCAAAGGGTTTTCTGTAAAAAAAGAGAGAGAAAGAAAAAAAGCCCCCGAATCGCTTCGGGGGCAAACGTCTTTCTATGCCTGCAGACCTGTGTACAGCTGGTAATACTTTCCTTTTTCCTCCAACAGCTGGTCATGAGTACCCCGCTCAATGATGCGGCCCTGTTCCAGCACCATGATACAGTCGGAATTGCGCACTGTGGAGAGCCTGTGAGCAATTACAAAGGTAGTCCTGCCCTTCATCAGCTTATCCATGCCGTCCTGTACAATGCGCTCGGTGCGGGTATCGATAGAGCTGGTAGCCTCGTCCAGGATCAGCACCGGCGGGTCCGCAATGGCCGCCCTGGCGATGGCCAGCAGCTGCCTCTGTCCCTGGCTCAAGTTGGCGCCGTCACCATGCAGCATAGTATTGTAGCCCTCCGGCAGACGCCGTATAAAGCCATCCGCATTGGCCAATCTTGCCGCCTGGATTACCTCCTCCTCGGTGGCGTCCAGCTTACCGTAACGGATATTTTCCATAACGGTGCCGGTGAACAGGTGGGTGTCCTGCAGCACGATTCCCAGAGAACGCCGCAGATCGTCTTTCTTGATCTTGTTGATGTTGATACCATCATAACGGATTTTGCCATCCTGAATATCGTAAAAACGGTTGATCAGATTGGTGATCGTGGTCTTTCCGGCGCCAGTGGATCCCACAAAGGCAATCTTCTGCCCCGGCTGGGCAAAGAGCACAATGTCGTGCAGAATCATCTTCTCGTCCGTGTAGCCGAAATCCACATGGTCAAACACCACATCTCCCTTCAGTTCCGTATAGGTCACCGTATTGCTGTCTCTGTGATAATGCTTCCAGGCCCACAGCCCTGTGCGTTCCTCCGATTCCACCAGCTCCTGGCGCTCATTCATCCGCGCGTTGACCAGCTCCACATAGCCCTCGTCCGTCTCCGGCACCTCGTCCATGAGCCGGAAGATACGCTCTGCACCGGCCAGTGCCATGATAATGCTGTTGAACTGCATGGTGATCTGGTTGATAGGCATGCCAAAAGACTTGTTCAGCGTCAGGAACGCCGCCAGATCTCCCAGAGACAGACCGGACACCCCGGTGATGGCCAGTATGCCGCCAACCACCGCGCACACCACATAACTCAGATTCCCCAGCTGGGCGTTTATGGGACCCATAATATTGCCAAATTTATTGGCCCGGTAAGCGCTGTCATAAAGTCTGTCATTCAGCTCATTGAACTGTTTCAGGCTCTCCTCCTCGTGGCAGAAAACCTTGACCACCTTCTGTCCAGTCATGGTCTCCTCGATACAGCCGTTCAACTGACCCAGATCACGCTGTTGGGACAGGAAAAACCGACTGGACAGAGAGCCTACCTTTTTGGCCGACAGGATCATTACCGCCACCATAACCAGCGTCACCAAAGTCAGCGGGATATCCAGCACCAGCATGGAAACCAGAATGGATACCACGCTGATGGTGCTGTTGAGCAGCTGGGGGATGCTCTGACTGATCATCTGCCGCATGGTATCGGTATCATTGGTGTATATGGACATGATATCGCCGTGGGCATGAGTGTCAAAATATCGAATCGGCAGTTCCTCCATTTTTTTAAACAAATCATCCCGCAGATTCTTCAGGGTGCCCTGCGTCACATAGATCATAAGCCTGGATTGGGTGAAAGACGCCAGCACGCCCAGCCCGTAAAAGCATGCCACCCTGCCGATGGCACCGGCCAGAGGGCCAAAATCCGGGCTCTGCTGCCCGAGCAAGGGCATGATATAATCGTCGATCAGCGTCCGCATAAACAGTGTTCCCTGCAGGGACGCCAGCACTGTGGTTATGATGCAGATCACCACCACGATCCAGTGTATGGCATAGTCCTTAAAAGTATAGCCCAGCACTCGTTTCAACAGCTTGCCAGGGTTCTCTATCTTGGGCCTGGGTCCTCTGGGGCCTCTGGGACCGCCAGGTCCATGGGGTCCTCTGGGGCCACCGGAGCCATTGGGTCCTCCCTGGTTTACCTTGGGGGTTCTCTCCTCTGCCATAATCACATCCCTCCTTTCTCATCAAAGTCACCGCTGCCGCCGGTCTGGGATTCGTATACATCCCTGTATATGTCGTTGGAGGCAAACAGCTCTTCGTGGGTGCCAAAACCGTCGATCTCTCCCTCATGCATGACGATAATTCTGTCCGCATGCTCCACGCTGGACACCCGCTGGGCGATAATCAGCTTGGTTGTGCCGGGAATCTCCTGGGCAAAAGCCTGGCGAATCTTGGCGTCCGTGGCCGTGTCCACCGCGCTGGTGGAATCGTCCAGTATCAGTATTTTGGGTTTCTTCAGCAGTGCCCTGGCAATACAGAGCCTCTGTTTCTGACCGCCGGACACATTGGTGCCGCCCTGCTCTATATAAGTATTGTATCCCTCCGGCATTCTCTGGATAAATTCGTCCGCACAGGCCAGTTGACAGGCATGCCTGCACTCCTCCTCCGTGGCATTTAAATCTCCCCAGCGCAGATTCTCCAGGATGGTTCCCGAGAAAAGAACATTGTTCTGGAGTACCACTGCCACCTGATTGCGCAGCGTCTCCATGTCGTAATCGCGCACATCCACGCCGCCCACCATCAGCCGCCCCTCCGTCACATCGTAGAGACGGCTGATGAGGTTCACCAAACTGGATTTAGCGCTGCCGGTGCCGCCGATAATGCCGATGGTCTCACCCGCCCGAATCTCCAGATTGATATCCTTGAGCACTGGGGTGTCCGCGTCCTTCTTGTAGCTGAAAAATACATGTTCAAACCGAATGCTGCCGTCCGCCACCTCCATGACAGGCTGCTGGGGATTGCTCAAATCCGGCTCCTCTGTCAATACTTCGCAGATTCGTCTGGCGCTGGCCGCGGACATGGTCATCATGACGAAGATCATGGACAGCATCATCAGATTCATCAGTATGGTCATACAATAGGTCAACAGAGCCATCAGATCGCCTGTCAGCAGCGTTCTTTGCACAATCAGCTTTGCTCCGATCCAGCTGATCAAAATGATACAGGAATACACGGTCAGATTCATCACCGGCCCATTCCACGCCACTATGCCCTCAGCTTTACAAAATATCCTGTAAATGCCGTCGCTGGCCCTCTTAAATTTCTCGTTTTCATAGTCCTCCCGCACATAAGCCTTAACCACACGGATGGCGGACACATTTTCCTGCACGCTCTCGTTAAGAGCGTCATACTTGGGAAACGCCTGACTAAAATACTTCATGGCGCTGGTCACGATCACGCCCAGCACACAGCCCAGCAACAGCACCGCCACCAGGTAGATGCTGGCAAGTTTGGGGCTGATCCAGAAAGACATAAGCATGGCGCAGATCAGGCTTATCGGCGCCCGCATGCACATGCGCAGAATCATCTGGTAGGCGTTCTGGATATTGGTCACATCCGTGGTCAGTCTGGTCACAAGTCCCGCCGTACTGAACTTGTCAATATTGGCAAAGCTGAAGGTCTGTATTCTCTCATACATAGCCTTTCGCAGATTCCTGGCAAAACCCGCTGAAGCCTTGGCTCCGAACACGCCTCCTCCCACGCCGAAGGCAAGACCCACCAGCGCCGCCACCACCATCAGGCCGCCGATCAGATAAATATGCTGCATATTTCCTTTTTCCACCCCATCATTGATAATGGAGGCCATCAGCAGCGGAATAATCATCTCCATGATCACCTCGCCGATCATACACACCGGGGTGAGAATGGATTCTCTCACAATCCCCTTGATATGCTTTCCTAGTGTTTTCAGCATCGTTATTCTTCCTTTCTTAATTCATAGTTCCGTAATTGTTCTGCCTCTGCCGGATCTCTCCTATCCAGGAATCGTCCTCTCCCAGAATGCAGGCCGCCAGTCTTCCGGCATTTCCCTCGATCTTCTCCAGAGTGGCAAAGAAACGCTCCATCTCCTGGGCGGATATCCCGTCCATCTGCCGGTAGTTCAGCCACTCAATGGTGCTCTGGAGCACCTGACACTGTTCCTCTCCCTTGGCGGTCAAAGTCAGACGTTTGAGCCTGGCGTCGTCGCCGTCGGTATCCCGGCGGACAAAACCGTTCTCCTCCATGCGGGTCAGAATGTTGGTCACTGCGGAGCGGCCGATCTTGAATTCCCGCTCAACATCTCTCTGGTAGATCACTTGATCCGCATGATGGTGCAGATACATAATGATAAATCCGTTCATGGCCGTCACCTCGTCCACGCCCTGACCGCTCAGCGCCAGCTGCATGTTCCTCTTCAGCATATTGTCCAGCTTGCGGATGCGGTGTCCCATATGAAAATTTTGTTTCCCCCCGTCCATACGACTCCTTTCTATTTTTTGTTCCGTAATAGCCCTTCCATGTGCTGTTCGGGCTTTTACTGTTTTTAGTTCCGTTAGTTTACGTGCGAACTGTTTTAACGTGAACAGTTTACACCCAAACTTTTTATTTGTCAATAAGAAAATGCGTCAGATTCCACTAAAACTATATTGTTTATTTTTTTCATTCAGAGTATAATTGTGTGCAGAGAGTAACGGCGTCTTGATTTGCGCCGCATCGCTGAAAAGGAGTTTGACTGACTATGCCATTTATTGATCTACCTATGAAAAAAACGATCTACAAAGCAGGGCAGCCTCTGACTGCCCTCCACCTGATTACCAGCGGCAGTGTGCGGGTATACTCTCCCACCGGGGAATATCTGATCGGCAAGGGAGATGTGATCGGTATCTGTGAGATCTGTTCGGAGGTTCATTTTCTGGCCTACGAGACCGTGGAGGCCGTTCATATTATGAACTACCCCCTGCCCAACCCGGAGGCCCTGCAGGATCTGTTTATAAGAAATCCCGACCTTGCCAGCATTTCTGTGATTTCCGCCTTCAGACAAATGTATACGGTGCTGAACCACTGCGAGGAATCCGCCCTGAAATGCGGCAATCTCTACAACCGTCTGCACGAGCATCTGACCGCCTATCAGGCGTTCTGCGAGCAGTACCGTCTTCCCGCCAAGGAACTGTCCGATATTGAGCAGGTCACTGCCTATGTTGGAATGGAAACGCCTGATATGTGGCTCACCGACTATTATCAGGGACTTTTGCAGATCTGTTCCGCCAATCCCTCGACGCCCGTTGCCCGGGAATCCGCTGTTGCCACCGGCTTTCTGCGCAAGGCAAGCCTTGATTTCCGCAAAACCTTTCTGTCTCTGCAGGAGCAGTTTCGCTACCAGCAGCAGCTATTGCATTTTTATATCAGTCCGGAGGGGGAGGACCTGTTCTCCTGCTACACGAGCCTGTTCTATCAGGTGGCCCAGGCATCTGCCGACACGTCGGATATCTACACTGCCATCCAGGGCGTGATATCCACCATCACGAGCAATGCGGCTCTGGACAAGCCGCAGCTTGCGGCGCGTGTACAGAGTTTCCGCGAGAATCTGCCACGGCTCGGCGCCAAACAGCCGAAAGCCTCCGACACTCCCCACTCGGAGGCGCACGAACAGCTGGCCGACTCTCTGTATACAATTTTGGAGTATGCCGGTGCGGACATTGAGACTTCCTCCACTTTCCGCCGGAACGTGGACGCCTACAAGCAGCTCTCCGACAAGTCTTCCTCGGACGACCAGGCATGCAGGCTGCGCCGCCAGCTGACGGAAGGCTTTTACGTCATCTACACGCATGTGCTGCAGAAGAGCCTGACCGACGCCACTCCCCTGCCTCTGCCCGTCAGGATGTTTCTCTCCTTCGGGTATGTGGACGAGGAACTGGCAGGAACCGCCAACAGTGTGTACCTGTGTAAGCTGATCAACGAGCCGGACCAGGAAACCGGCGACGGCGTATATACCTTCTACGACTGGATAAAGAATATTTACGAGGGGAAAAAGCAGCCCAGCCGCAACGAGTTCGGAGAGGATTATGTGGATTATCTGCACAAGCAGAAGGCCAGCGGAAAACTGTCCGAGCAGGAGCTGCGGGATCTCACGGACAATCCCATGCGCAAGGTGGAGTTCGAACTCCGCAACCTGTTCCCCACCGTCAACAAGATTACCTACGGCAGAGTCACCACCTTCTGTCCCATATTTGCCGCCGACAATATACTCAAGGAGCTGTCCTCCTGTCATGTGACAGCTGCGGCCATCCGCTCCGTCCTGGACAAAATCCGTTCCATTGACTACTCCGCTTTTTACAGGGAGACATTGAATATGGACAGTCCTGTGGCCCAGAAGGAGACCATACATGTGGAGTGTCTGCCGGACATTATTCTGATGCCCAACGCAGGAATCCGCGGCGTCACATGGCAGGAGATCGAGGGCAGAAAACGTACTACCCCTGCCCGCATGATGCTGTCCATCTTCCACATGGAGGATCTGTTTACCACCACTATACGTCTGGTGGGCGATTACCGCTGGGAGATGTGCAAACGCGTACAGGGCGCACGGTGGAACGACCTCTCCGAGCGCTCCCTGACAAGCGAATATTTCGACTATATTCAGTTCTACAAAAAGAACAACGACCTGACCTCGGAGGCCAAGGAGAGGATACGGCAAAGCCTTATGGGCGCCAAGAACAGTTTCAAGGAAATGTTTATCCGGGATTATCTGCTGTGGATCATGCTGGAAAGCTCCGCCTCCCCCAGGCTCAACAAGATTGCGAGACAGATTCTCTTTACCTACTGCCCGTTCTCCTCTGAAGTGCGTCAGAAGGTACAGAGCAATCCGCTGTATGGTGAGTTGCTGCGCCGTTACGATGTGCGCTGCCAGCAGCAGCTCAATCGTCTGAACAAGCTGTGCCAAAAACTGCGCAACGAAGGAACCAGTGTCCCGGAGACCATCGAGCAGGAAGTGGAGTATTACAGAAAATAGTTACCGACAATATATGACATATTCTAAAAAATTTTTCAAAAATACTGGACAACAACCAGAACCTGGTGTATACTAATACTGTTCAGTCGAAAGATTGGACTGGTAATTACCAATAATTCCGGAAGAATTCCCCTTTTACACAAGATGTAGCCGCTGTTTCCCCAGCGGCTGCATCGCGTGTATGATAATATTGTTTAGTATCATAAAGGAGGATATTATGGAGATAAAAAACGAGTACAGAATCACGCGGCAGCTCTGCCGAACCTGGCTGTGGGAAAATATGCGCAAACCTCCTATGCTTGTAATACTTATTATGTGGATTCTTATCAGCCTGTTGGTCCTATGGGGAATGTTTTACACTCCGTTCACCGGTCTGTTTGCCATACTTGAACTTTTTTGTCTATATCGCGCTTTCTTCCGTAACCTCCTCTTCTCCAGAAAACAATACAACACTCTGGCCCAGACCTATGGAGAAAACTGGCTTAGAACCATCTGCTTTGAGGAGGACAAGCTGGTGGTAACAGAGGGAAATGTTTCTGCTTCCAGTCTGCAGCTGCCCTATTCCGATATCGTCTCCATAAAGGAGGAGGACAACAAGGTCTGGCTTATACTCAAAAGCAAAAAAGTAATCCGCTTATATAAGGACAAATTCGTCGGTGGCTCCTGGGAGGAATGCCGGTCTTTCCTTGAGGAGAAAATATCCTCTTAATACTTTCCCGCGTAATCCGTCCCTGTCTCCTCCCGCATCTTTCGCTGATAGTTTTCCGGATGCTCCTGCATCTCCAGCATGGTATGGAACGCGCTCCACACCAGCCTGTCCTGGTGATACCGGTTCATCTCGTCCGGCCTGTCCAAAAAAGCCTTGAAATGATCCACCTGCCACACCAGAATATCCACGATGGTATAGCCCGCCACCTGATATTTGCAAAGAAAGTTCTGATGCTCATAGTAATAGCACAATTCCTCCTGCAATCCGGGGCAATTCTCCAGCCCGGCGGCAAAATTTTCCGCCTGCTCCTCACTCTGCCCTGCACATTGTGCCAGCCTTACCGCCCACTCTCTGATCTCCTGTTTCATATCACACCTCCTCATACAATATCTATTTAAAATACTTTTTCCTAAAGTAACAATATATGCTGCCATTCACGGCCAATATCAGTCCCCAGTTTCAGATGAATAATCGTTCCTGATAGGACCGTCTGAGTACGTCGGCGCTTGGCGAAGGTATTTTCGAGAAAACAAAATTATATAAAAATTAGCAAAATACACTTGCTAAAGCAGTCATGGTTGTGTTATAATAGCTTTCGTCGGTGAGACAAAACCCATAGGGGGATAGTACAGCGGTAGTGCGGCGGTCTCCAAAACCGTTAACGGGGGTTCGATCCCCTCTCCCCCTGCTAAGGCTTTAAGTGCTTGTTTAAAGGCATTTAAAGCTCTTTTTTTCTTATGTCCGTGAAAAAATTATACAACGAAATTCACCTGATTTCAACGAGCGTTTTGTGTATGAAAGAAATTTCAAATACAAGCGGGAGATGCCGGATGAACAGACAAAAAATGCGCCTGCAGAGCAGGCGCAAAATTTATTAAAGACCACTACTGTTGAAAATCTATTACCTTCTGACTCGCCCATCCGGTCTGTGTCATTTCGTCATCTAAATAGATTTCATACCAGATTCCTCCATTAGATGCTGTCT
>CAYLIM010000088.1:0-11204 GCA_964383805.1 uncultured Acetatifactor sp. | reverse complement strand
CATCACGTTCCATGCGTTCATCCACAGCCCTTTTGATGTAACTGTTTACCTTTTCACCGGCGGCATCCGCAGCAGCTTTGATTTGGTTGTATTTCTCTTTCTGAACATCTAAGGGAATGCGTTTTAGGTTGGCTTTGGCATAGTTGGCATTGTAATTCTTTTTATTCGGACTGTTAGGCATGTAAGCACCTTCTTTCATCTGATGTGTTCCAGTGGGGACGGCGTATTATAAAGACATCTTCTCCACTGTACACAATGAGTATAGCATAAATCAAGTACCATGTACATGGTAAAAGCGTACAAAATGTACATGGTATCTTTGTGCAAGCATATACAGAAGTAATGCAAAGGAAATTTCGCAAAAAGAGCAGGATATTCGGAAAAAATAGAGGCCGGAATATATACCGATAATAAGAATCTGACGCTGGATCAGTATTTTACCGAATGGCTGGCGGGCAAGAGGAATGGTGCAAAGGGTAATACCCTAAAGACATACAAAAGCCATTACTACAAGCACATTTCACCCAGGATTGGCAGCAGGAAAGTGCAACAGATCGAGCGTAGGGAGGTTTTAAATCTGCAGAGGGATATTTCTCAAAGTCTG
Source organism: uncultured Acetatifactor sp. (assembly GCA_964383805.1). Lineage (GTDB taxonomy): Bacteria > Bacillota > Clostridia > Lachnospirales > Lachnospiraceae > Acetatifactor. Next base: position 10,600 of record CAYLIM010000088.1, on the reverse strand, counting down.
GTCCCTACTACCTGTAATGGGATATTGCGAACTTTGAAAGTGGTCTTAAACGATGCTGTAAATGATGATATTATCCTCAAAAGCCCCGCGGAGGGAATCAAAGCATTAAAGGAGACAGAGAAAGCCGCGGAAACTTACCACAGAGCATTGACAGAGCAGGAGCAGAAAGACTTTATGCAGGAGATGGCAAAAGACTATTATTATGAGTTTGTATCTCTCCTCCTATGCACCGGCATGAGGACGGGGGAGGCCGCTGCCCTGGCGTGGAGTGATATAGACTATAAGCAGAATGTGATTCATATAACAAAAACAGTCACTTATAACGAAGATGGGACCATGAGTCTGGGAAGTCCCAAAAGTGAGGCAGGGAAAAGAGATATCCCATTGAATGATACAATTAAGGGAGTCTTATCAAGCCAGAGGAAAAAGCTGGGGAACATTCTGCCGATGAATGATGACAGGGTTTTTGTATCAGTATATGGCGGAACTGTACATAACCATGCTGTGAACAGGGCGATCAGCGGCGCACTGGCCAGACTGGAGAAACAGGGCAAGCCTATAGAGCATTTCACAGCACATGCTTTGCGTGATACATTCGCTACACGTTATATTGAACAGGGAGGGAACCCCCAGACCTTAAAGACGATTCTAGGGCATAGCAGCCTGGCAATGACCATGGATCTATACAGTCACGTTCTGCCGAACACCAAACAAAGGGAAATGGACAATTTGAAAATAGTGTTATAGCAGGTAGGGGCGGCATTGTTTACCACCCTTTTTACTACCCCAATTATACCCCAATTTCTACCCCAATTTCGTGGGGTGAGAATGAAAAAAGGATGAACAAGGATAAAACGAAATAGCGCGAATGACATTAAATAATCCCTGTAAAATCAAGGTTTAAGAGCACAATCATGAACAAAGATAAATTGTGACAAAACGAACAGCTTTGAACTACAGGTTCAATGACAGACCGCCCCAAGCATGTTATAGTATCCATACAAGCACGGGAGAAAAGGCGCACACAGCAAAAAACCAAAACCTTAAAAATATTCTGCAAATAATGTCTACGGACAATAACAGCGTCTTGCGTGTGGAAAACAGTGGGTGCCGCTCATAACAATATCAGGTTATGAGCGGTACTTCTGTGGGGAGGAGCAGTGATGAACAGAGCAAGGGCAGTCAGATATGACAATGGAGAGATGGAGAAAGAGATTGCAGCGTATGATATTTCTCAGACCCATGAGGTGTACCAGCGGAAAAACAAATCCCGGGCACATTCCTATATTTGGAATCACAATAACCGCTCCAAGACGGAGAACGGCGCCCTGGGATACAAGACCACAGGGCACGAACTATTGGATCTGCACTTCCAGGTGTCCTCCCTGCGCAGATGCAATGCCCAGTACATAGGGGATAATTTTGTGAAGGCGTACTATGAGAACCGGCAATATGCGGTCAAATGGCTGTTTTATCTGCGGGATATTGCCCAGGGCCTGGGGGAGCGCAGGAGTTTCCGCATCTGTATGCGGTATCTGGCCGAGTCCCAGCCGGAGATTGCCCGGGAGGTAATGAAGCTGATTCCCCAGTATGGCCGATATGACGATCTGATGCTCTATCTGGACACGCCGCTGCAGGAGGAGATGGGAGCCTATGTCGCAGGGCTGCTCAGGGCGGACCAGGAGGCCATGGAGGAGGGACGCCCTGCCAGTCTGCTGGCCAAGTGGCTGCCCAGCATCAATACTTCCAGCGCGGCCACCCGCACCATGGCGGTTAGGATTGCGAAAATGCTGGGTATGGGCAGGAGAGAGTACCGCCGGACATTGTCGGCCCTCAGAGCCTACCTGGACGTGACAGAGGTAAAAATGTCGGCATCCCGGTGGGAACAGGTGGACTATGAGAAGGTTCCGGCCAAAGCCAATCTGTCGTATGACGCGGCTTTTGCCAGACATGACAGAGCGCGCCGGGAGGACTATCTGCGCCGGGTGTACCTGGAGGATGGGAAATTGAATATCGGAGGCGTCATGCCCTATGAGATCGTCCATAAAATCTATACCGGCAGCAATAGCTGTTACTGGAGCGCCTCGCTTAAAGAAAATCTGCTGGCAGAGCTGATGTGGCAGAAACTGCTCAAGGAGGGCTTTCAAAATGACTGGGGGCTGAAGGACTGCATCGTGGTGGCGGACGGCTCCGGCAGCATGTACTCTCCGGTGGATAGCTCCGGTCTGGTAAGCGCCATCGAAGTCTGCCATTCCCTGGCCATCTACTTTGCGGCGCAGCTTGAGGGGATTTTTCATGATATGGCCATCAGTTTCAGCCAGACCCCTCAACTGATCGATCTGAGCAGGGGCGGGAGTCTGAAGGAAAAATTGGAGATCATGCGTGCCTATGACGAGGTGGCCAACACCAATATCCAGGCGGTGTTTCGTCTGTTGCTGGACATGGCGGTGAGCCATGATGTGCCTGCGGAGGAGATTCCGGGGCAGGTGCTGATCATCTCCGATATGGAGTTTGATGCGGCCAGCAGCCAGTATTCTAGTGGGAGAAATCAGACCTTCAACCAGACGCTGTTTGAGCGGATTGCCGCAGAGTATGACCGGGCGGGCTATCCCATGCCCCGCCTGATCTTCTGGAATGTATGTGGGCGCAGCAATACGATACCCGCCGTGACAGGGGAACAGGGTATCTGTCTGCTGTCCGGTTTTTCCCAGAATGCCATGAAGGTGGCGGCTCACAGAGAAGTGCAGGACCCCTATGAGAGCCTGTGCAGAACTCTGGACAGCCCCCGGTACGCCCCGGTGGAGGAGGCGCTGCAGAGGCTGGCGGTGTAGACGCCTCTGCCTGGGAAGACGGAGCAGGAGTTTTTGTTGAATGACAAGATTGGGAGATAATTATGAAAAAAATAATCCGCGTGGAAAGTAAAGACCTGGAATGGCTGTATGTTCCCAACGTGATGTATCACGAATATGAGGAAACCAAGAGATATTTGCAGTTGATCATACCGTATCGGCAGGAGTGGAAAGAGAACGAAAAGTATCCTTTGGTGATGTTTATTCCCGGCAGCGCCTGGTATGAACAGGAAATGTATAACAGTATCCCCGCCCTCTCAAGACTTGCGGAGAGAGGGTTTGTGGTCGCAGCGCTGCAGTACCGGGAGTCCACTATCGCCCGGTATCCGGCGCAGGTGGAGGATGTGGAGCGAGCGGTTCTGTTCCTACTGTCCAAAGCGGAAGCGTTTCATATTGATTCGGACAGGATTTTTCTGGCGGGCAACTCCTCCGGGGGCCATATTGCGCTGATGACGGCGATGAGGAGCGCCAAGGGTCTGAAGGATGCCAGAGGATTTGCTGCCAGTATGGTCAAGGGAGTAATTGCGGAATCTGCCCCTGCAGATCTATTTATGTGTGCCGCTGAGCCGATTCCTGCCTTTATGCCGGAAGATTTCAGACCCAGCAGGGATTTGCTGGGAGTTGACGAGATTACGGAAGAGGTGGAATTGGCCCGCGAGGCGAGCTGCAAAATGTATATTGACAAAGACGCGCCTCTGCCACCCATCCTTCTGCTCCACGGCGCGGAGGACCGCCAGGTCAGTGTGAGACAGAGCCGGTATCTATATGATTTGCTCATGGCCTCAGGCAAAAACGTCGTCTATTGGGAAATAGAGGGAGCTGATCATGGCGGCGCTGTGTTTTGGAGCGATACTGTGCTGGACATTATCTGTGAATTCCTCCGCCGGGAGAGTTCATCCGGGGAATAAAGTACACAAAACCCTTGAAAGAAGGAGGAAAAACTGCTATAGTATATGAGATGTGTTCGGGAGATGTTGTAACCTTTGCAGTATCCATGAGGTATTGCAGTTTATTTTCGTTGACAGCCCAGATAGGGCGGGAGGGGAGGCAGCAATATGGAACATGTTTTTCCGATGATTGATCTGAAAGCCACCGGCAGGAGGATCAAGGAACTGCGGGAGCAGAGAGGTATCAGTGTCAGGCAGCTGCAGACGTTTTTGGGCTTTGAGCAGCCCCAGGCCATATACAAGTGGCAGAGAGGAGAATGCCTGCCTACATTTGATAACATGTATGCTATGGCTTGTTTTTTTCATGTTAAGGTAGATGAGATCCTGGTGGGCAACCGCCAGGATTTTGACATTAAAAAAGGATGTCAGCTGCTGCGTGTTCTATGGGATTTTCTCTGTGTGTTTGCTCCTAGACACCAGCAATACAGCCAAAGGCCGCACTCCTCCCAGAACTGACATCAACGATATTATATACCCGTGAGCGGGGTAGATGCAACTATTTTCTTGCTATGAAGGAAACCACATTGCTGGTCAGTGACACAGTGCCCCGCTCTCTGGGAATATCATATTGCTGGCTTTGAACCGAGGATTTCAGGATTGTCCAATCGGCAAAAGTCTGCCGGAGAATCGTCAGCATTTTTTCTGTGGAAAGGTTGACCTCGAATTGGGCAGGCATTTCAGCCCCGGTGGATATGTCGGTTTCTTTTACCTGGGAGTTGACAACCAGGCAGACAACGCCGTCTTTGCGTGTTCCGGTCTGTATCTCCTGCAATTTGTGGACAAAAGATTCCTCCGAATCCACATGCTCTAGAGCGGATATGGCAAGAGTCAGATCATAATATTCCTCCCGGACGGGATATTTTTCTATTGGGCAGACAGTTCCCCGTATGCTTGCGGACACACCGTATTTTTCTGCATTGGCGCAAAGCTTTTCTATGGCCAGTTCCAGAATATCCACACAGTCAATAACACAGGGTATGCTTTGGTAGTGCTGGGCGATAAAGATACAGTTTCTTCCCACGCCGCAGCCCAGGTCCAGCACATGCAGCTCTCGGTAATCCTGAAACAGGGGCATCAGATCCCGCACTGACTTAATCGGTTTGCTGAGCCAGCTGCCCTCCTGATATAATTCGCTGGCAGTGTATATTTCTGTATGAGATTTTCTCTCGCTATCCCGTATTTGCTCCAGCCGTCTATCCATTTGCTTTTTCTCCATTTTTGTTCATCTGTTCCCAATGACAGTTGTGAGTCCATTATAAAGAAAAATATCCGCAAAAGCAACAGCGCGGAACGTGAAAAACTTCTGTACTTTTCACCTACTTTGTGTTATAGTGAAATAAAGTTTGAGGAAATGGCAGGGGAGTGGTACGAAGCCACTCCCCTTTGACATTTGAGCGGACGGGAGGCCAAAGACATGCAGATCAGACGGGCGCAGGAGAGGGACATGGAGGGAATCAACAGGCTGTTGTTCCAGGTGCTGACAGTACACCATAACGGCAGGCCGGATTTGTTTAAGGGAAATGTTAAAAAATATACGGACCGGGAGCTGGCGGAAATGATCCGGGACGACAGCCGGCCGATCTTTGTGGGAGTGGATGAGACGTCGCAGCAGGTGCTGGGATATGCGTTCTGTATTTTTCAGCAGCACCCTGACAGCAATATTCTGACGGATATCAAGACCCTGTACATAGACGATCTGTGCGTGGAGGAGGAACGCAGGGGGGAGCATATCGGCAGCCGGATATACGAGTATGTGCTGGATTTTGCCCGCAGGGAGGGCTGCTACAATGTGACGCTGAACGTGTGGTCCTGCAATGATGCGGCCAAGAGTTTTTATGAGAAGTGCGGCCTGGTGCCTCAGAAGATCGGTATGGAAAAGATTCTGTAAGGAAGACGGATATGATATTATTGACAGGTTTTGGCGGTACGTCTTCAGAATTGCTCATAAAAAAGGCAAGCTGTGAGTCAATTATACTTCCCAACAATAAAATCACCGACTCGCAGCTCCTTATAGAGAAAATTTCTCTGCACAGATATGATTATGTATTCAGTTTTGGGCAGAAACCCAATATAAAAAATAAACTATATATTGAGACGACTGCGAGAAATATGGCTGCCTGTATCCACACAAATTTTGAGTATGACAAGTTAAAAAGTGTTTTTGAGGCCAATGATTTATCCGTTCAGATTTCTGATAACGCCGGAACCTCCTTTTGCAATGCGTTATACTGGAATGGGCTAAGTTATATTTACGACAAGGGAACCGGTACAAAGATGATTTTTATGCATATTCCATTCTGTAAAAACATAGCTGACTCGGAAGGCTTCTTTGATCGAATCCTGACAGTGGTTGAAAACATGCAGATGTGGCAATATGAGACTTGACAAGAACCCCGGAACATAGGACAATGGTGATATCGCCAAGGAAAAGTGAGGTAGGAAGGATGCACAGAAATATTAAAAGAGCAGGATTATCCCTGATGACGGCGGGCTTTATTGCGGTTCAGACCCTTTCGGTCCATGCACAGACCCAGTGGTACGACGATTCGGATATTGTACGCGCGGATTTAAACTACGAGGATATGGAGTATGTGGGATACGATCCGGCATATGCATATACTCTGATAGAGGAGATGAGAACTCTGTCCCAGGAGCCGGGGAACGACGATCAGATCATTGAATATTATGAGCTGATGGGTAAGGAACTGGATAAGATGTACACCCAGCAGGCATTGAACGAGATACGATATTATCGGGATGTGAACAACGAGGAATATGCCAGTATTGACACTGAGCTGCAGCAGATATACCGGGACGTGGTGGATAAGTTCCTGCAGGTGGTGAGAGATACGTTGGGCACGGATTACCGGGAGTCGCTGGGCGGCCATATCAACGACGAGGAGCTGGTGGAGGAATATCTGGAGTACGAGGATATGACCGAGGAGCTGCAGGCGCTGCTGGATGAGGAGAACGCTCTGGAACAGCAGTATGACCAGGCCAGCATGGCGGAGTACACCGTGACCGTAAAGGGAAAGAAATGGACGGAGGAGTCCTACAATGAAGCCGTAGACGATCTGACCTGGCGGGAAATGGTAGCCATAAGCACGGCGCTGGACAAAGCAAAGAATGAGGCGATATGTCCCATTTTCCTGGACTTGGTAAAAAACAGGAACGCCCGGGCGCAGATTTACGGCTATGACAATTACGCCGAGTATGCCTACGCGGATCTGTATAACAGGGACTATACCACGGAAGATATTCAGGCTGTATATGCGGCGGTGAAGGAATACATTGTGCCTGTGCTGGCAGAGGTGGAGGAGAATGTCTATAGTGGAAATCTCTATGACCTGCTCTATATGGATCATCTGACGGAGGACTATGTGATAGAAGTGGTGGGTCAGCATATGGGAGATATCGACCCGGCTTTGGCAGAGGTGTACCAGTATATGGTGGATCATCACCTGTATGATATCGACTATGATCCCGGCAAGATGAATGTGGGTTATACCACCACTCTGTATGAGTATCAGGAGCCGTTTATTTTTAACACGCCGGACTATTCTTATTATGATCTGGAGACCATGATTCATGAGTTCGGCCATTACAATGAGGCATTTCATGCGGGAACCACTTTGATCACCGATGTGACCAATATGGATGTGGCGGAGATTCACTCCCAGGGATTGGAACTGCTGTATCTGGAATATGCGGACGACGTGTACGGGGAGGGCTTGGGAGATAGCGCCCGGCAGATGATTCTGTACCAGATGCTGTATTCTGTGATCGACGGCTGCCTGTACGACGAATTCCAGAATGCTGTATTTTCAGCGGACCATGAGATGACTGCCCAGGAGGTCAACCGCCTGTTCCGCACCCTCTCTCTGGAATATGGCTACACTTACTATGACTCGGAGGAGGAGGCCTATGACTGGGTGGATGTGCCCCATACTTTTTCCTCTCCCATGTACTATGTCAGCTATGGAACTTCTGCTCTGGCGGCGCTGGATATATGGACGATAGCCCAGCAGGATCGTCAGGCGGGAATTGACAAATATATGGAGCTGACCACCTATGGCCTGACCACGACCTACTGTGAACTGATGGAGGAATGTGGACTGAAGAGTATCTTTGAGGAGGGGACGATCCGGGAGATTGCTCAGACGGTATCAGATTATTCCAATGATCTGGCAAATGGGGGAACTGCCGGCAACGATCCCGGTGACGATTCCTTTGGCGGATATGATGGGGATGAGGGATTTAACTGGGATAATTTTGACCCTGATGGTTTTGACATTGATTCGTTCCTGGATAAATATGGTTATGGCGATTCTGGAAACGGGTATTCTTCGGATGATACTTCCGGAATGAGTATAGTAGACAAGGTTGTGGCAATGCATTCGATTGCCCTCCTGGGGGCGGAGGCGCTGACGGTGATCACACTTTTGCTCATTATAGCCATATTGTCCGCCAAGGAGAAAAAACGGTAGGTTGGGGAAAACTGCAGTTCTACTGCCGTAGAACTGAAAAAATATTTCAGAAAGGATATTGTAACAGTGAGTTGTCTGGGAAATCTTATTTGGTTTATATTTGGCGGATGTGTCGGCGGACTTCTCTGGCTGCTGGCAGGATGTCTGTGGTGTATCACTATCATAGGCGCTCCCGTGGGTGTGCAGTGCTTTAAGCTCGCCTCCATGTCTTTCTTTCCATTTGGAAAGGAAATCCAGTATGGTGGCGGTGCAGTGTCTTTGATCGTGAATATCATATGGATTCTGATATTCGGAATTCCTCTGGCTCTGCATCATCTGATCTGGGGCTGCCTGTTCTGTATCACTGTTATCGGAATTCCTTTTGGCATGCAGCATTTCAAGCTGGCAAAGCTGGCGCTCATGCCGTTTGGGGCGAAAATAGTCTAAAATGCAGGATACTACAATAAGGTGTTTTCGGTTTCCCGGGAGCACCTTATTCACTTATTCTTAGAGGAGTCATATTATGGAAGAATTGAAATTGGTGCGTCCCGCACCTGAACACATACTGGAATTGCAGGAGTTTCGACAGGAACTGTTTAAGGCAGAGGATGCGGACTCATTTGCCGGATGCAGTCGGCTGGAGAAATATGAGGATATGGAAGAATGGATGGAGATGGTCTGGCGGCAGGAGCAGGAAGTGGAGCCGGGAAAAGTGCCCTCTCATGTGTATCTGGCCATCCGGCAGTCGGACGGGCGGATGGTGGGGATCATTGATTTGCGGCACCATATTGACCATCCCATACTGGGACTTTGGGGCGGGCACATAGGCTACACTGTGCGGCCGGACGAGCGGGGCAAGGGCTATGCCAGGGAGATGCTGCGACTAAATTTGGAGAACTGCAGGAGACGGGGGTTGGACAAGGTCATGGTGACCTGTACCAGGGACAATCCCGCCAGCGAGAGGACGATCCTGGGATGCGGCGGTGTATTTGAGAAAGAGGTGCTGGTGGACGGAGAGTGGATTAAGAGGTACTGGATTACACTGTGAGGAGGAATCAATTATCATGGATGGAAAACTTCGGAATATGACAGCCTTGTACCTCGTGTCAGAAGATAAGATGCTACTCTTGTACCGCATCGGTTCCAGGGTTCTCAGCACCCCCTGCTGGTGCGGGATCGGCGGGCATTTTGAGAAAGAGGAATTAAATGACGCCAGAGCGGCGCTGCTGCGGGAGGTAAGCGAAGAGATTGGGCTGGCAGAAAAGGATCTGGAGGACTTGCGGCTGCGGTATATCACCCTGCGGCAAAAGGAGGGCGAGATTCGGCAGAACTATTATTTCTTTGCCAGACTGGCGACAGGGACGGTGGTTCAGGATACCTGTGATGAGGGGGTTCTGGAGTGGGTGCCGCTTACAGAGGTCTGCGGGAAGGATATGCCCTATTCGGCGGGTTATGTGATCAGACACTATCTGGAGACCGGGCGGCGGGATGAGACCTTATACTGCGGTGTGGCAGATCGGCAGGGCGTGCAGTTCGTGGCGCTTGAGGAAGTATGAAACTAACGTTTCATATACGTATTTGTGCAGTATCACAGGTGAAACCTGTGATATGCATGTAGAGGAAAGTTTGAGATAGATAAGGGATAGTAGTTGATGATGATTGACTGGCCTATGGCTGAAGTTCATAAATAATAGGAACAAAAATGAGGAGGACATGAAAATGGCAGAGGAATTGAAGAGCAGAAAGGATGTGCCGGTGGAGCTGACCTGGGATTTGACACAGATATACGCCACGGAGGAGGACATGTTCCGGGATGCGGAGAAGATGGAGCAGCTGACTCAGGAGATCGTGGAGAAGTACAAGGGACGGCTTGATGCGCCGGAGCAGATAGAAGCCTGTGTTACATCCTACAGGCAGGTGTACGAGTTGATGACGCTCACGGGCAGTTACTGCGATCTGGCGGTGTCCGTGGACTACTATGACAATTATAATCAGGAGCGAAACGGCAAAATCAGCCGCCTGATTGCAAAATTGCAGAGCAGCCTGAGTTTTGTCAGGAGCGAGATTATGGAGCAGGATGAGGAGGTTATCCAAAAGGCTATTGCCATCAGCAATGGCAATAAGTATTTTCTGCAGAATGTCCTGAGGGATAAGGCCCACAGACTGCATCCGGAGGCGGAGCGGGTGGTCTCCGCACTGAGCCAGAGCATCTACGGCACACCCTATGAGGTCTACAATATCGCCAAGTTGGCGGATATGAAGTTTGATCCCTTTATGGTGGAGGGAAAGGAGTATCCGCTGGGCTACACCCTCTTTGAGGATGACTACGAGTACGAGC
>CAYLIM010000087.1:0-11224 GCA_964383805.1 uncultured Acetatifactor sp. | reverse complement strand
AGACAGGCTGCTCTCCCGGCAGAGCATGACGCTGTAAAAATTCTGTATACATACTCCTCCCATCTGCCCGCTGAAACCGGGCCTATTTTCTCAAGAGCTCCAGATTTTTCTCGATCAGGCCACATCTCTGAGCCACGCATTCCACGCTGCGCAGGGGATCTTCCGGTGTGTTGAACACATAGTCTGTCAGCTTGTCAATAGTAGTTGTAGCCACATGCATCCGAGTATCGCTGGAGGCGTAATAGATATATACGTCCCCATTCTCCCTGACGATGGCGCCGTTGGTGAACACCACATTGGACACATCGCCCACTCTCTCCTCTCCCCTGGGACCGATCAACAGGCCGGAAGGCTCCGCAATCACCTTGGCCGGGTCCTCTAAGGCAGTGGCGAAAGCATAAATCACATAGCGCAGTCCCGCCGCAGTGTTGCGCACCCCGTGGGCAATGTGAATCCAGCCCCGATCCGTCTTGATAGGCACGGCTCCGGCGCCATTTTTCACCTCGGTGATGGTATGGTATTTTCTCATGCTGGTAATGTTCTCCTGATCAATCACCGCATTGGTAATATCCTCGCACAGTCCGAATCCGATACCGCCGCCAGAGCCTGTATCGATAAAGTCGTCCATGGGCCTGGTGTAAAAGGCATACTTGCCGTCCACGAACTCAGGGTGCAGCACCACATTCCGCTGCTGAGGAGAGTTCAAGGTCTTTAAGTTCGGCAGACGCTCCCAGTCCTTCAGATTTTTGGTGCGCACAATGCCCGCCGCCGCCACTGCTGCAGACAGGTCATTTACCGAGGTATCCTTGCTCTCGGAACAGAATACGCCGTAGATCCAGCCGTCCTCATGTTTGGTCAACCGCATGTCGTACACATTGGTCTCCTCAGGGCAGGTATCCGGCAGCAGAATGGGATAGTCCCAGAACCGGAAATTGTCGATGCCGTTGTCGCTCTCCGCCACCGCAAAGAAGGATTTTCTGTCGTTGCCCTCCACTCTTGCCACCAGATAGTATTTACCGTTCAGATAGATGGCGCCGGAGTTCATCACCGCATTGATACCCAGTCTTTCCATAAAGTAGGGGTTGGTCTCCCTGTTCACGTCATAGCGCCAGTGTATCGGCGCGTGTTCCCTTGTCAGCACCGGGTATTTGTACCTCTCGAACAAACCATTGTAAAAATCCGTGTCCACCACATTTTTTCTGGTCAGCAGTTTCTCCTGCTGCGCCGCCAGATCATAGTATTTTTCATGTACCATCGCCATATCCTCCTATTTTAAGTTCCACATATTCCCTCCAAACACACAGGGCCAGTGAACAACATACGAACGCTTGGGCGCTCGTATATTGTTCAGTGCGTTTTCCGGGAATATGCTGTTTAGAGGTTCTTTAGAACCTCTGTTCCGCTTACTCCGTCTCTCTCTTCATTATCTCCATACACATGCGCCCGTTGTGATAGGGGCATTTCCAAGGCTCCACAATGGGTTTGTCCGGGTCGGGCCTGCCGTTTTCGTCTGTGCGCCAGAACCACTCCCCTCCCTCTCTGGAATCCACCACATATTTCTTGATAAATTCCCAGATGTCCAGGGCCGCCTCCTTAAAATAGGTCTTCTCCCGGGCCTTCTGCCAGGCATTGTAGAATCCCACCACGCTCTCGGCCTGCACCCACCAGATACGCCACTCATCGTCCACGCCCCGCTCACACTCATTTTTCAGGGAATGATTGCTGTAGGCCGTCTCGTATACGTTCTGCTCCAGATCAGCCGTGATGGGGGCCATTTTCTCCGCATAGGCGGGATCACCCAGCACTGACACGCCCCGGTCCACCAGCCATGCTGTCTCAATATCGTGACCATAGGAGTGCAGATCGATCAGACTGTTCATGTCGTTATCGAAGAACACCTCCTGACGGTGCAGCACGGGATTATATATCTTATCGGCAATCAGATCCATCATCCACCGCAGCTTTGTGGCCGCCGTCTCGTTTCCCGACACCCGCAGCAGCTCCGTGTATGCCTCAAACACATGCAGCAGAGTGTTCATGGTTCGGTCCGCCATAACGCCGTTCTCCGACAGTTTATCGTTGTCCGTGGGCCGGAAATCAATGTCCAGCGCCTCCTTGTAGCCATACTCGTCAAAACATTTGGTCTCTATCACTTCCTGCAGCCCGCGGGCCATATCCAGCGCCTCCTCGCTGCCGGACGCCGCATAATAGCTGGACAGGGCATAGATGGCAAATGCCTGGTTGTAAGTATGCTTGGTGGTATCCGCGGGTTTTCCGTCGTAAGTCACGGACCAGTATATGCCGCCCCGCTCTGTGTCCAGGCAGTGTTCCCTCATAAAATTGTAGGCGTGATCCGCATATTCCTTCAGGCTCTCATCCTTCAGCGTCATCCATGCATTGGAAAAAAACCACAGTATCCGGCTGTTCAGTATACAGCCCTTGACTGCCTGCCGATCCACGTTTCCCTCCATGTCCATGAAACCATAATAGCCGCCGTATTCCTCATCCCTCAGTTTCTTCCAGAAAGGCAGCAGCTTACTATCCAGATGTTCCCGCATCTCTTTTGCTATACTCATATCTTTCCTCTCCATTTCTCCAATATTCCCGGATTACTTTTTCAGTTTCCTCACGCTCTCGCGAAACACCAGGTCTCCCTCCACAATCTGCATGTTGCAGCGGCTGTCGTCCCCGCCGATTCGGCGCACCAATATGTCAATGCCATTCTCGGCCATCTTGGTCATATTCACCGAATAGGTGGTGATCGGTACATCGCACAGCCCCGGGTACAGCCAATCGTCATATCCCACCAGAGAGATGTCCTCCGGCACCCGGTATCCAGCCTCCCGGAGACTCCTGACCATTCTGCTGGCGGTCAGGTCGCTGTTGCACACAAAGGCGGTGGGCAGTTCCTCCGGCAGGGGAATACTGTCAAAACAGTAGACACTGTTCTCCTCCCGGTCCCTGAGTATCCAGTCCTCCCGCTCCTGCACTCCGTGCTCCATCAGGGATTTGCGGTATCCCAGATACCGGTCCATAATGCTCTCCGTGGACAGCACGGTCCCCACAAAACCGATTTTCACATGCCCCATCTGAAACAGATAATTGGTCAAACCGTAAGCGCCGTAAAAGCTGTTGCTGATAACGCAGTCACCCTGCAGCTGCTTGTCGTAAAAATCCATGTATACCACAGGCACCCTGCATTTTTTCTTCAGCATCCGCAGATATTCGGTGCGGATACTGCCCAGGATGAGCAGACCGTCGATCTTGTTTCCCTGTACCAGTTTAGGCTCCTCAAGTTCTTTCTCGCGGATACCGTCCAGCACCTCCAGAATCACATAACAATTCTCCTGGCTGGCGCAGGTAATGATCTTCTGATAGAATTCCCAGTAGAAAGTGGCGTATTTTTCCACGTACTGCTCGCCCATGATTACGCCGATATTGTAACTCCTCTTCGTCTCCTGCCGGGCGCTGACCGGCGCCTTGTACCCCATCTCCTCGGCTAGAGCTTTAATCCGCTCCCGCATCTCCTCACTGACGCCCTTTTGATCCGCCAGCGCCTTGGACACGGTCACAGTACTGACTCCCAGCCTCTGGGCTATATCCGACATTCTCACGCCTTTTGCCATTCCTCAATCCACCCTCTCTTGTTTGTCTTGTCCCTGTTTTGCCGATTGAAGTTTTTTCTCTGATGTGTCATTGTCTATTGTCTTTTCAGCCAGATCAGCTTTGCCCTGAAGTCTCCCCAGAGACGTTCCACAAGCATACCGCCGTTTTGCAGCAGCTGCCCGCTGCAGGTCCTGCCGGTGTCCCGTGCGATCTCCTCCGCATCTCCCCGCATATCCGCCTCGTACAAGCGGTACACAGCGTTTTCGTCGAGTCCCTGGAGCTGCAGAATCCTGCCGTGCTGGTTGGGTTCTCCCAGCACCTGTACATAAAATACAAGACTCTCCTCTTTATCCTTGCTCACCACCTGAAAACAGTCATACAGATGATTGTCCTGCCAGGATGCAATGCGGTAATAGTCTCCCTCCCGCACCAGATCGTTAAATCTGTGATACATGGCGGTCTGTCTGCTCACCATATCCTTGTCCTCCGGACTCAGTTTGGTGATATCCAGCTCATAGCCGAAAGTACCTGCCAGAGCCACATAGCCCCTGGTTTCAAAAGGGGTATTCCGCCCTACGGCATGGTTGGGACACACACTGATATGCGCGCCCATGGCAGACAGCGGATATATCAGAGCCGTTCCCTCCTGTATTGCCAGCCGCTCTACGGCGTCCGTATCGTCGGAGCACCATATCTGAGGGCTGTAATACAGCATGCCCGGATCAAAACGGGCGCCGCCGCCGGAACAGTTCTCCAGAAGCAGCTCCGGGAACTCCGCCAGCAGCCTCTCCTGCATCTCGTACATGCCCAGCACATAGCGATGATACAGCTCTCCCTGCCTGT
Source organism: uncultured Acetatifactor sp. (assembly GCA_964383805.1). GTDB lineage: Bacteria > Bacillota > Clostridia > Lachnospirales > Lachnospiraceae > Acetatifactor. Next base: position 6,775 of record CAYLIM010000087.1, on the reverse strand, counting down.
CCGCCTCAAGCGCCGCGCTGCCCAGATCGCTAAGCGGACGGTTCATGTCCCATTTTACATATTTGATATTGGCGCTGTGCAGCACCGCAAACATCTGCTCCATGATACAGTCCCGCACCTCTTTGCGGCTGATATCCAGCACATATTGGTTGCGGGCCAGGCCGGGAACCCGCCCGGGTATGGCGATGGCCCAGTCGGGATGCTCCCGATAAAGCTTTGACTCCGGGGAGATCATCTCCGGCTCAAACCAGATGCCGAACTCCATACCCAGAGCGTTCACGCCGTCCACCAGCTTTTTAAGGCCGCCTTTTAATTTCTCCTCGTTGACCTGCCAGTCTCCCAGCGCACGGTTGTCGTCATAGCGGTTGCCGAACCAGCCGTCGTCCATCACCAGCATCTCAATGCCCAGTTCCGAGGCCTCCCTGGCAATATCCAGCAGTTTCTCCTCGTTGAAATCAAAGTAGGTTGCCTCCCAGTTGTTTATCAAAATAGGACGTTTTTTGTTCCTGTAGGGACTGCGGATCAAGTGTTTCCTGTACAGGTCGTGGTAGGCGCGGCTCATGCCGCCCAGCCCCTCGCCGGAGTAGACCAGTATGACCTCCGGCGTCTGAAAGCTTTCGCCGGAGGCTAATTTCCAGCTAAAATCTTCCGGTTCGATTCCCGCAGTTATTCTGACACTGCCAAATTGGTTCATCTCCGCCTGCATCCGAAAATTACCGGAGTAGACCAGACTGAACCCATAGACATCTCCCCTGTTCTGGGTAGCCGTATGCTCCAGCAGCGCCATAAAGGGATGCTCCTGATGACCCGGCTCTCCCCGCAGACTGGACACTGCATGCTTACCGTGGCTGACTCTGCGGCGGTCCATATGGCGCTCCCTGGCCCAGGAGCCGTGCAGCGTCAGCATATCAAAATCCCGATTATCCATATCCAGACAGGCGCTCATGGCTTTTTCCAGATAGATCGGCTTATCGCCGTCATTGTAGAAACGCACACTGCGGGCAATGGCGTCCGTATCCTCGAACACGCTGTACTGAAGCACAGCGCGAAGGCCCAGCACTGCGTCCCTGCAGGTGATGGTCAGCGTGGTCACCTCGCTCTCGTCCCCGAAAGTCGCAGGCAATCCCTCAAGCCTTCTCTTGCCCTGATATATCTCGTGGGAGACATAGGTCAGCAGCACGGCGCTGTGACCGCCCGCACTGCGCACCCGGATACTGCTCTCCCGGTAATCGCCGACGCCATGAGCGGAATACTCCGCGGGAAAGCAGTCCAGAAAAGAAAGTCTGTCCCGGGCGTTGGTCTCAGGCGTCATGGGATTCTCATAAATGCGCATCAACGCAGACATCCCCTGTATATTGTCAATTCTCCTGCCATAGTAGGCATGGCCCAAAAAACCCTCCCTGTCGATGACGCCAATGCAGTAAGTGGTATTAGGGGTATCCAGCTTGAACAGCTGCTCCTGCGGTATATAAGTAATGCCCATTTGTATTCCTTCCCTTCACCTTTAATTTGTTATCCGGTTTGCATCCGGTTTTGAGAATTTAGCCTAATTTAACTAATCTGTTAGTTACTTATTAGTTTGATATTAACAAATTTTCAAACGGAATACAATGGTAAATCGAAAGATTTATTCGTTTCGTGGAGTTTACCAAAATAGAACGAAAGAACTTAGTAAAGATTACCTATGAGATAGAAGACAGTTAATTGTCTGCGCTTAGCGCAGGTCAGATATCACAGGCTAAATATATCCTGATAATATCTGGCCTGACACCGGAACATTTCCGCATACTGTCCATTCGACTCCATCAACTCCCGGTGGGTTCCCTGCTCGATGATCTCTCCGTTTTCAAACATGTAGATGCAGTCCGCATCCCGGGTAGTGGACAGCCTGTGAGAAATGAAAATCACTGTAGCGTCTCCCACACTGTTCATAATATTTTTGTTCAGCTCGTACTCTGCCCGCGGGTCCAGAGCGCTGGAAGGCTCATCCAATATGGCCACCTGCATCCGTCCCTTTCTGGCAAACAGCCTCGCAATGGCGACCTTCTGCGCCTCGCCCCCCGACAGCTGTACACCCTCCTCGTCAAACTCCCTGGTCAGCGCAGTCTGAAGTCCCTTCGGCAGGGTTTTCAGCCGTTTTAGGAAGCCGGACTGAGCCAGTGCCTCCTCCGTCCATTTCTCTTCCCCCTCCTTTCGGCTGCGCATCGTGACATTCTCCTGGAGCGGGGACGCATAAATCTGATAATCCTGGAAGACCGAGCCAAATATATCTCTGTACGCCGCTGTGTCGTAATGGCGGATATCCTCACCGCCATAGCGAATACTCCCCTCAGTCACGTCGTACAGACGCATAAGCAGTTTGGTGAGCGTGGACTTTCCCGCCCCGTTCTCCCCCACAAAGGCCACCTTTTGTCCGGCCTTGATATGCATGGTAATATGCTTAAGAGTGTCCTTTTCGGCCCCGTCATATCGAAAGGACATATCCTCTATATCCAGCGCCTTTCCCGCAGCCGGAACCTCTGTGATTCCCACAGTTCCCTCAACCCGGCTCTCATAACTCATAAATCTGCGAAAACGTTCGCAAAAGAGTCCCGCGCGCTGAATCCGCTCCATACAGTAATTGATGGCGTCCAGATGATTGCGCACGGCGCTCTGGGCATTGTTCAGCGCCGCCACATCCCCCAGAGTCACCCTGCAGACTACCAGCGCAATATATCCCAGATAGACCGGTACGCAGAACATGGACAACAGGGTAAACACGGTTATCCAGTTGACCAGCGACCACAGCGCAATTCGCACGCCATACCGCTTTGCCACCGCAACGGTCTCATCCACAGCCCGGTGAAATTGTTTCTCCAGCGGCGCGTCAATGTGGGACAGCTTGATTTCCTTGGCATACTCCGGCTGATAAAATACCCTCTTGGAATAATTTGCCCGCCGCATCAAAGTCTTTTTTTCTATATCAAAATCGTACTCCAGTTTCATGATGCGAAAATGGGCAAAGAAATTAACCAGAAACCCCAACACGGGAAACAGAGCGATCACAGGGTCGATGGCGGTAATCACCCCCGACAATACCAGAATTGTCGCCACGTTTCGCCCCATATATGCCAGATCTAAAACCGCCGTGTTCACCATCTCCTCCAACTGCACTGCCGCCACCACGAAATCATCATAGTACGCATCACAGTCATAGCACATCAGGTCCATCGCGACAGCCTTGCGGATCATCTCTTCCTGCAGCATCCCGTTCATCCGTATAAGCCGCGGCGTTGCAAGACTCTCCACGCAGCGCTCAAATGCCATAAGCACTGCCATTCCAAGGGTGGCAGCGACGATCAGCACCGCCGTGTCCCGAAAGCTGCGATGCGTGTCGGTCAGATAGCCTATGAGCACACGCAGGAATATGGTATCCAGGCAGGCATAGCCCACACCCCCCAGAGTAAAAGCCCCAAAGACAATACCTACCAGCGCTGCGTCTTTTTGAAAAGCACAGCGGAGTAAATAGGCATAGTTGCTCAAAATCCGCCTCATCGGCAGCTTTTCCACATTTTTCTCCCTAGTTTGCATACTGAGTACCTCCGCCGGATTCCTGATAATTCTCCCGATAATTTTCGGCCTGCAGACGGAACAACTCCGCATAACGGCCATTTTTCTTCATCAGCTCCTCATGAGTCCCCTCCTCCACAATCCGCCCCTTCTCCAAAAACAAAATCCGGTCCGCCATGCGCGCTGTAGACATCCTGTGGGAGATAAAGAACGTCGTTTTTCCCTTTGCCGCCTCCAGTATATTACAGTACATATGATACTCCGCTATAGGGTCTAAGGCGCTGGAGGGTTCGTCCAATATGGTCACCTGGGGATTTTTGGCAAACACTCGGGCGATGGCGATCTTCTGTGCCTGCCCTCCGGAGCACACATATCCGTTTTCATCGAACTCCTTCGTCAGGGGCGTATCGATTCCCTGGGGCAGCTTTTTCAGAACATCTCCAAACTGTGCCTTCTCCAGCGCATCCACTACAGCCTGCCGCTCCCTTTCCGTCTCTGGAGTTTTCATCAGCACATTTTCGCAGAGGGGCAGGGCAAAAATCTGAAAATCCTGAAACACCGCCCCAAAGCAGTCCCTGTACGCCTCCGGTTCATATCCGCGGATATCCTTTCCCCCTGCCGTGATACATCCCTCGGAGACCGGATACAGCCCCATCAACAGTTTCATCAGCGTTGTTTTTCCCGCACCGTTTTCACCCACCAGTGCAATATGTTCCCCCTGTTTCACGCTCAGATTCAGATCTTCAATGATCTTTCGCCTGCTGCCCGCATACTGAAAAGACACATTTTTAAAGGATATCTCCCCCATATTCCCCTGCGGCCGGGCCGCATCCGCCACGGTTTCCTCCACGGGACAGTCCATAAACTCCCGGATACTTTTCATGTACATACACAGCTTTCCGGCATCGGCAAAATGTGTGAGCGCATCCCTGGAACAGTTGACGATATATCCCACCGCCGATACCATCGCCACATAGGCGGCCACGGAACCACCTCCTTCTTTCAGCCGGTATGCGATATACAGATAGGAGCCGAGAGAGACGATCCCCGCAAAGAGAAACGTCTCAATCATGCGGTATACGGCGATTCTTCGATGGTGGACCTTATTTTTCTGATATCTTTCCTGGCATCCCTCTCTATGTAGTTCAAACAATACCTGCGCCATGGGATACAGACGCAGCTCCCCTGCATATTTCTTCTCATAAAATACCCTTTTGGCATATTCCATCTTCCGTTTTCCCACGGTCTCCTCTCTGCGGGCAGCCAGTTCCTCTTCGCTCTCCCTCATGCCAAAATACAGACTTCCCACCAACGGAGGCACCACAAAGGCGAGCAGAACCGCATCCACGGAGATCAGAACTGCCATCGCCACCATGGCTCTGACCACACAGCCCATTCCCCATGCAGCCACAAACATTCCACCCATCCCCTGCTCGAGAGCCTCGTCCATAGCCCTGGAAAAATTGTCATAAAATTTGGGGTCCTCGTACCGACTGATCTCCATTTTCCTGGCCCGGTGGATAATTCCCCTGAAAATATGCCGGTAAATCTTCACTTGGATATATTCTCCAGATAGCCGTTATATGCCGATAGAAGGTGAACAAGGATATGGAAGATGCATACCGCGCTCACCATGATAAGCAGCTTACGAAAGTCCACATGATCTTCGATGCATTCATAGATAAATTTTATAAAATACACTCCGCATATCCCGTCAAACACCCCCTCTATAATATTTTTTCCGAAGGTGAGCCAGACAATGGATGGGTCTCCCTGATAGAGTTGACGCATGGCCTGGGCAATGGACGACAGCGTATTTTCCTTTTTTTTGTTCATCAGTGCCTTCCTCCCGCAGGTATCTACTCGTAGACCTTCCTAATGCTCTCCAGCAGCATCCGCATTTCTGCCCGGATTTCCTCCGGCTCTACCAGTTCCACCCCGTCGCGAAAGGCGAGAAGCCATTCTATCAGATAGTCCTTATTGGCATAATTGGACCGGAACAACAGCCTCCCATCCGTCTGCTCCACATAGCAATTTGGCCCATATTCCTCCACAAGTTTCCATTTGTACTCCGGCTTAATCAACGCCTTTATCTCTATCCCCCCGGGAAAAATATTCACATCTCTCAGATCAGGCAGCGGACATTTCCTCCCTTCAAAGGCATGCCCATTGATGCCCACTTCCTCCATGCGGTTCAACTTGAACAGTCTGAAATCTCTTTTCGCTTTGCACCAGCCCCACACATACCAGTTGGACCATTTGAAGATCAGGTAGTATGGCTCTATCTGCCTCTTACTCTCCTCCTTGGGAGAGTAATAATAAAATTCCAGTTCCATTCTGGAATCGATTGCATTTCTTATGATCTCAATCTTGGCGGACAACGCATTCTGATACCAGGAGGAAAGGTCAATCAGCACAGATTGATTCCCCGTCATGAAATCGGAGGAGCCCACGGACAATTTATCCATCAGCTGCGCATAGCGCCTGGTTCCGTTGACGCTGTCCAGACTCCGAAGCCCTGCCAGAATATCCTGCATTTCTTTATTCGTGAGCAGCGTGCGGTCCATTTTGTACCCGTCCATTATAGAGATGCCACCTCCCTGTCCCTGGGTGGTGACAATGGGAATCCCCGCCTTGCACAGCTCTTCAATATCTCTGCTGATCGTCCGCCTGTTCACCTCAAAATGCTCTGCCAGCTCCGGGGCGGTCACTTTGTCCTTTTGCAATAATATAGATAAAATTCCAACCAGTCTGTCTATTCTCATCTCTCATCCTTTTCTGCATACCGCAGAGCGGCCCGCATACCTGCTCTTTTTTCAAATATCATAACACTGCTAACATGACAACTGTACGCCATGTTCAAATTATTCCATACTTTTATGGGGTCTAATTTATACTCTGTTCAAAAATCAGCTATATAAACCCCATAAATCAAGGAATTTTGATAGATTTTAGGTAAAAGAGGAGATTATTAAGGATGCTTGATATAACTAAATATGAAAAAAGGGAGAAGGCTTTCCTCCCCCTGACTATATTGTAAGCTGTTTTCTGTACCTGATATAAAACAAAGCGCCAATCAGATCCGCCAGTCCCCAGCCGATGGGGATGGCCCACCAGATACCCACCACTTCTATGGCTGGTATGGCGGCCAGAGTATAGGCCAGGACCACGCGGGTCCCCAGGGACACGATGGTCAGCACCACCGATATACCCGGCCTGCCGATGG
>CAYLIM010000086.1:0-11384 GCA_964383805.1 uncultured Acetatifactor sp. | reverse complement strand
CGATAAAGCATTTTATGCCGTTTTTCTCAAGCTGCTCACAAATCTGCCCGGCAATTGCGGCATCTTTGGAGGAATGTGATAAAAATATCTGCATGATAAATTCTCCTGACAAATTATCTTACATAGCGTCCCTTACAGGTCGTACGGCGTCACCTGATATACATAATAATTCAGCCAGTTGCTGTACAGGTTGTTGCTGTGAGATCTCCACTGCAGCAGAGGTTTTTGCTCAGGGTCGTCATCCGGATAATAATTGTAGGGCACATGGATGGGCAAGCCCTTGTCCAGATCACGGTGATACTCATTATTCAGCGTGTAGCGGTCATACTCCGGATGGCCGTTAACAAATATCTTTTTCCCGCCCTCGGCGATGGCCAGAAATACTCCCGCCTCCGCGCTCTCCGCCAGCACTGTCAATTCTTGACAGGCATGGATGGCCGCCGCCGGGGTCTCCGTGTGGCGGCTGTGGGGGGCCAGGAAGATGTCGTCAAAGCCTCTGACCAGAGGGATTTTCCGGTTGGACACTCTGTGGGCATACACACCGAAAAGCTTTTCCGAAAGTTTCCGCTTGTTGATGCCGTAATAGTGGTAGAATCCAGCCTGTGCCCCCCAGCAGATATGCAGAGTGGAGGTCACATGACTCTCGGCCCAGTCCATGATCTCGCAGATCTCGTCCCAGTAGTCCACTTCCTCGAAAGTTATATCCTCCACCGGAGCACCGGTGATAATCAGGCCGTCAAACTTCCGCTCCCGCACCTCTTCTAAAGAGGTGTAGAACTTGTTCAGATGATTGGCGGGTGTATTGACAGAGATATGACTCTTCACATTCAAAAAAGTCACGTCCACCTGTAGCGGCGTATTTGACAAGGCCCGCAGCAGCTGCAGCTCCGTGTCCTGCTTAACCGGCATGATATTCAAAATCATTACCTGCAGGGGCCGGATATCCTGATGCATGGCCCGGTTTTCATCCATCACAAATATATTTTCATTCTCCAATATCTCCTTCGCAGGGAGATCGCTCTGTGTCTTAATGGGCATAATCCCACACTCCTCTCCTAAATCCTTTTATAGCATGGCTGCACCGGTTCCGGTTCCCGCCTTCTCGCCGTATTTCCCCTACAAATATTTTGCCATAAAATCCTCTTCTGTCAAGATGGGGATTCCCAATTCCTTGGCTTTTTTATTCTTGGAGGAATTGGAGGCAATATCATTGTTAATCAAACACTCCGTCTTGGAGGTCACACTGCCGGTGACCTTGCCGCCCCGCTGCTCGATCACATCCTTTAACTCGTTGCGGCTGCCATAGTGATTCAAACTCCCCGTAATGCAGAAACCCTTGCCCGCCAGATTCTGCTCCGCAGCCGCCTGCACCGCCTGAATCCGCAGTTCCCTCATCAGGTTCTGAATTTTTCGTGCATTCTCCCCATCCCGCATATACTCCACAAAGGCGCTGGCAATCACCTCGCCCACTCCCTCTATGGCGCTGAGCTGTTCCGCGTCCGCCTGCATCAGCTGCTCCAGATCATAGTCAAAATGCCTGCACAGCATCTTGGCGTTGGCTACGCCGATATTGGCGATGCCCAGAGCGTAGATTACCTGGGGCAGCGTTGCCTCACGGGATTTCTCAATGCTGCCCAGCAGATTCTGATAGGATTTCTCCCCAAACCCCTCCATGGCGGTGATTTCCTCATGGTATCGGTCCAAATGATACAGATCCGCAAACTCATGCAGAAATCCGCTGCTCAAAAACTTTTCCAGCGTCGCCTCGGACAATCCGTCAATATTCATGGCGTCCCGGCTGACAAACAGAGTAAACGCCTTGATCTTCTTGGCATCGCAGTCCTCATTGGTGCAGTACAGGCTCTGGGCGTCCGCCACCTGGCGAATCTCCGTTCTGCCGCCGCAGACAGGGCACACCTGAGGTATCTCCACAGTGTCGCTCCCCGTCAGATTTTCCGCGATCTGGGGAATGATCATGTTGGCCTTGTACACTGTAATCCGGTCGCCGATTCCCAGCTTAAGCCCCCGCAAAATACCGATATTGTGTACCGAAGCCCGGCTCACCGTGGTGCCCTCCAGCTCCACCGGCTCAAAGATCGCCACCGGATTGATCAACCCCGTCCGGCTGGGACTCCACTCAATCTCCTTTAAGGTAGTCTCCCGCAGTTCGTCCGCCCATTTAAAAGCGATGGAATGCCGGGGAAACTTGGCGGTCCGCCCCAGCGACTGTCCGAAAGCAATATCCTCATAGGTCAGCACCAGACCGTCCGAGGGAATCTCATAGTCTTCTACCCGGTGGGCAAAATCCTCGATGGCGCCCAGAATCGTGTCCTCCGTGACCGTGACCCGCTGCACCGCCTCAAAGCCCTGTTCCTCCAAAAAAGCAAACTGGGCCTCCCTGGAATTGGCAAAGTCCACCCCGTCCGCCCGCACCAGATTGAAGGCTATGAACCGCACTCTTCTCTGAGCGGTGATCTCACTGTTCAGCTGGCGCACGGAACCGCTGCAGAGATTCCGGGGATTCTTGTATCTGGCGTCCACATCCTCAATCCGGCTGTTGATCTGCTCAAAATCAGAGTAGCTTATCACCGCCTCCCCCCGCAGCACCAGTTCTCCCTTAAACCCTATATTTAGTGGCAGGTTGATAAAAGTCCTGGCATTGCCGGTGATGACCTCACCCACCTCCCCGTTGCCTCGCGTTACCGCTTTTGCAAGTTTTCCGTCACGATATGTCAATACAATGGTCAGCCCGTCCAGTTTCCAGCTCAAAATTGCAGGCTGTCCCTGCAGCCAGGCGCGCAATTCCTCCCGCTCCTTTGTCTTGTCCAGAGAAAGCATGGGAGATTCATGAGCCTCCTTGGGAAGTTCGTCCACAGCCTCATACCCTACATGTTGTGTAGGGCTGCCGGCCAGAATGACCCCCGTCTCCTGCTCTAAACGCTCCAGTTCGTCATAGAGCCTGTCGTACTCATAATTACTCATGATCTCCTGATCCTGGGCGTAGTAGGCCCTGGATGCCCTGCCCAAAAGTTCTGTCAGTTCTTTAATGCGATCCAACTTTTCTGCTGCCATGATATGTTTCCTTTCTACTTTATAGTTCCGCCGCGGCTCTCCCGGTACAGCTGCTCCAGTTCCTGCCCCTGCACCTCCCGGTACTTTCCGGGCGTCAGATTTTCCAGCTGAATATTCATGACCCTGATGCGCTTAAGCTGTTTTACCTCATAACCGCAGGCTTTGCACATCCGTCTGATCTGTCTGTTAAGCCCCTGCGTCAGAATGATCTGAAATGTATATTTACCCGTCTGTCTGATCTCGCAGGGTCTGGTGGTCTGTTTCAGTTCTGGCAGATATATACCCGCCGCCATCTTTTCCAGAAACAGGGGTTCTATCTCCTTATTTACCTTGACAATGTACTCCTTCTCATGCCTGTGGACGCCCCGCATGACAGCCTCGATCAAATCCCCGTCATTGGTCAGCAGCAGCAACCCTTCAGAATCCTTGTCCAGACGCCCCGCATAGGTGACCCGCACCGGATATTTCACATAGTCATTAATAATTTTCTCCGCATGCTTATCCCGCTCCGTGCAGGTGACTCCCACCGGCTTGTAAAAGGCCAGCACCACTTTTTGCGGTCTGCCCTGTAAGAGTTTGCCGTTCACCGAAATGCTGTCCTGCTCCGTGACCTTGCAGCCCTTAGCGGCAGTCTGTCCGTTTACCACGACCCGCCCCTGCTCAATCAGACTATCCGCCTCCCGTCTGGAGCACACGCCATGGTCCGCCAGATATTTATTCAATCTTATCTTGTCCGCATCCAAGCCTCTTCCCCCTTATATGAGGATAGTCAGATCCCCCGCTCACTCCGCCCACGGCTCCATTTCCTCCATCCGCCGCACATCCGGAATCCCGTCCCTCTCTGTCAGTCCATTCTTGGCAAGCCGGTCCGCCAATTCATTGTAATACACATTAGAATGGGCCTCCACTTTGGTAAAATGCATCTGAATGCTGCCCATCCATCGCCTCATGGCCGCCGCATACTTCTGCGTAAGCTCATTCTTGCTCTTCCATGCGCCACTCACCCATTTTTCAATGCCCTCATAATCATAGCGCAGCTCAATCCGTGAAAATCCGTTCTTGATAGCCCATCTGACGGCAAACATCGCTCCCAGCATCTCCCCGGACACATTGCGCTGCTGGGCCGTGTCGGCGTTGTCTCCGCTGCCGTTTTCCACATATACGGTATCGTCCGGCAGGATGAACACACATCCAAAGGCATATCTTTTAAGGGAATGCTCGTAGCTGCCGTCCACATAGGCCACCAGGCCGCCCTCGGGATCTCCCATTCCCCTGGGGCGCTCCTCACCGTCAGGCAAATCCACTTTCCTCCCGCCAGCGGCTTTTGCCTTTTCGGATACCCCGCCACTTTCGGTCGTCCCACTCTCATCCGGCTCCACTGTGTAGGCAATTCCCTCCATATAGGTCCGCGCCTCCTCCAGCGTCTTAAATCCTTTGTACTCCGCTCCCGGATATCCGTCCACAGCCTCCTTGCAGGCGTCCCAGCTGTCCAATATTCCTATGACTTTCCCCCTGCGCACCGCATATACCTTTTTTGCCGCCATTCCCGCCTCCACGTCTGTAACATAAAGCCACCGCCCTCTCAAGGCTGTGGCTCTGTAAAGTATATTAGCATATTTTTACCGACAGGACAAGAAGCAATCCGCATTGCATGGAAAAGACGAGCATGCGCACTGCACACAATTTTCCCGCCCCACATACAATATACCAAGAAAAATGACAGGAATTTTCAAATTATGTATTTTTTCATCGGTTTTCTACTGCTGATCGTCCTGTGTCTGGGACTCTGTTTCCGGCGCAGACGCAGAGCGCTTAAAAAGGTATGCTGCATGTCCTGCCGTGAAAAGCAGGAGCTGCTGGATGAGATCCTGGAACCCTTCGGATACTATTATGTCCGCGGGCAGGACCTGATATCCACACGCAATGACGCCTGGCAGCGCCAAGCGGGCTATACGGCTTTCTTTGACAGAGCGGCGCTGGCTCTCTACATGGTGTTTGACGCGCTGCCGATCTACTTTGACTATCGCGGCCGCACATGGCTCATCGAACTGTGGAAGGGACAGTACGGCATCAATACCGGCGCGGAGGTGGGCATCTATCACGCCGACCGCCTGCTGGCCCCGGAGGAATACGCCACCGCCCATTTCCAGGCCGTGTCCGACAGCGAAAGACTGCCCGTCACTTTCGACCTCTTTCACGGAGAAAAACTGCTGGCAGCCATGTCCCACACCACCTGGTGGCTCACAGCTTTTCTGGTGGGCATGTTTACAAAGCCCAGCCATCTGACCCTGGAAGTGACCATCGGTTTCCCCTGCCTGGAGATGCAGAATCAATTTCTGGAGGCCCTTGACCGCATCAGCCGGGAAAATGAATCCTTACAGTTTTCCTGCTGCTGCCATGGCATGCAAACACACATCCGCTACAGCTGCGGCTGCCCCGCCTCCACCGAACATGTCTCCTGGTTCAGAAGGCTGCAGATTCGCTGGGTGCAGCTGTGCAATCGCTTTATGTGCCGGATGTACCGCTGTATCACCCGCCCCTTTGACTGTACGCTGGACCGGATTCTGTTCCTATATGAACTGTTGCCCTTCACCCTGCGCCGTATGCTGCGCCACCTAAAAGGAGTTATCCAGGCATGAGCTACTCTTCCCGACTAACCCACGCTTTTCAGAATGCCCCCATCCTCCCGCTTGGCCCCTGCAGCCGCTATGTGCTGATCAGCGACTGCCATCGGGGCAACGGCACTTGGGGGGACAATTTTCTGAAAAACCAAAACCTCTATTTTACGGCCTTGAAACACTATTACGCACAGGGGTACACCTATATTGAACTGGGGGATGGGGACGAATTGTGGGAAAACAGGCGCATGAGCCAAATCATCGAGATTCACAACAATGTGTTCTGGCTCCTCTCCCTGTTCTACCGGCAGGGACGGCTTTATCTGCTGTACGGCAATCACGATATGGAGAAAAAAAGACCTGGTTATTCCGACCAGGTCTGCGGCTCCTATTTTTGCACGGATTCCCAGTGTCAACAGCCTCTCTTCCCAGGTCTGACCTTCCATGAGGGCGTCATCCTGGAACAGTGCGGCCAGGGACAGCGCCTATACCTGACCCACGGCCATCAGGCAGACCCGCTGAACTCCACCTTCTGGCGGCTGGCCCGCTTTCTGGTGCGGTATTTCTGGCAGCCCCTGGAGCATTTCGGGGTGCTTGACCCCACCAGCGCCGCCAAGAACTACACCCACAAAGACCGGGTGGAACAGCGTCTGAGTGACTATGCCCAAAAGACCGGACACATTCTGATCACGGGTCACACACACCGCCCCAGACTCAGCGCGGACACCCCCTATTTTAACACGGGCAGCTGCATCCATCCCCGCTGTATCACCTGCCTGGAGATTGTGGGAGACAGACTCACACTGGTGAAATGGACCTGTGATACCAGAAAGGACAACACGCTCTATGTAAACAGAGAGGTGTTGTCCCAAATCAAACTATAGGGGTTAATTATATCATGGCATCTATACTTCCGCCCTCCGGCATCGCTGGAGTTTCTGCGGCCTCCACAGGCATCTCCATGCCGCCCAGCTCCAGTGACACGCCGCTGCCGCCGTCATAACTGCCGCCACCTACGCCGCTGTCACTACCGCCCACGCCACCGCCGGAGCTGCTGCTCCCCTGCTGCTTTTCCTGAGCCAACTTGTAGAAGAGCGCTTTCAGGTAAACCATATCCGCCTCCATGATCTCCCTCTGCTCGTCCAGGCGGTGCTTTTTCTTCAATTCGTCCAGTTCCTCAGGATCCAGCTCTCTGGCGCCGCCTCCGCCCAGAGCGTCGGACAATTCATCCATATCCGAAAGCTCTGCCATCTCCTGCTCGAATTCTCGCTGGGCCTGCTCCATCTCCCGCATCATGCGCTGCATTTCCCGCTGAATCTCCTGCTGGCGCTTTTCCAGCATGGCCTCCTGCTGCCTGCGGTCAGGTTCCATATCCTCTTCCTGCTCTGCCTCCTCCTGCTCCGACTGGAACTCCTCACATTCCTCCTCCATTTCTCCAAAACAGGGACCGCCCCGCTTAGCCATCTCCTCCTCCTGCAGATGACGCATCCTCTTTCTGGCGATACGTTCCATCTTCTCCGCGTGGATGATGGCGCTCTCCAGCTCCTTGTCATCATACTCCCCGCATTTCAGCCGCTGTCTGAGCAAGGCCACCTTGCCCCTGGCGCGCGCCGCCACCTGCCGGGCGCCGCCGGAGGTCTTGGTCTGGAGGATCATGGCCGAGATCTCCTTGAAATTATAATTCAGACGCTTGGGCTTTTTCTGGACTGATTTTGTCACAGAAATAGTGCCCGCATACGTTCCGTCCATCCGCCGCAGAATGGTCTTGGTGGTCACTTTATTGCCTTTTTTAATCACTTTTCTCTCTGTTCCACGCGGTGCTGCGCTGCCATAGCTCGATCCGATATTGATTCCCATATCCCACCTCTTTACAAAAATACATGCTTTCAGTGTATACTTTCAATTTATATATCGGATTACATGTGTAAATAATTAATCCCTCTCTCCTTTTTCTTTGTCAAACCGCCGTAATCATTTCGCCTCAAGCTCTCCGTTGGAATCCTTTACCCAGTAATCCTGATGGTATTTTCCATCCCACACATAACGTATCACATGAAAATACTCTCCCCCGTTATATTTCAGCTCCCGATAGTAAAAATAAGCATCCCCGGCCACATAATAGTGATCCGGCAGTTCCACTCCCATTAAAAGCTCAAAGTTCTCCTTCTGCCATGGCGCGTAGGGCAGCATTTCCTGCACCCAGTCCCTCTCCTCGGAATCACGAAAACATTCCAGGGCCGCCGCACCATCCATGCGGGTGGGCAGTTTGTCGGGATAAAGGTAATATGAAGAGTCTATCTCCAGGTTCGGAAACGCCCCATGAGTCGCCGGATACTCGTTGTCGGCCAGGTCCACCCTGACCATGCGGTAGCCGTCCATGGCGATGGCATACCTGACCCAGGTTCCTCCCTCGTCATTGTACACTCTCACGTCATATCCATCTGCCCATGTACAGTCCTCCACGACTACTGCCCACACCCTCTCCAGTCTCCCCTGCCGATAGCGATAGATCTCCGTCCCTGTGGTGCCCCAGCTGCTGCCGCTCTCCTCCTTTACCAGCACATATCCTCCGCCCATCCACATTCCCCGGTAAGGGTCTCCGCGCATGCCTCCGGACATCGAATCTCCGATATGAATGTCATGCTCCACTTCTCTCCAGGAGCCGTCCTTATTCCTCAACAATATAAACAGACGGTGCTCATTGTCATAAGCATATATATCCTCTTCCATAAACTCCCCGTCAACCACGAAGGCGGCGTCCGGCAGACCGTCTCCATCTAAATCCGCCTCCATATAGTCAGAACATTCATATTCCTCCATATCCGGTCTGTACTTTTCCATCCAGTCCGCCACCGTCTTCAAATGCTCCTCCGAATCTGGCGCGCTCCCATTCGCAAAATACAGAAAGGGAACCGTCAGCACCGGCTCCAGGTCTGTGCATGGATTGCCAAAGACAGATGCATACAACAGTTCCTGCTTATCTTTCAGAGGAGAGAAATCCTGAATCCGGTTGTCCGACAGCCCCACCTGGTTTAAATGAGGCAGATTTTTCAGGGCTGAGATATCGCTGATGTGATTTCCGTCCAATGCCAGGTCAAAAAGGTTCTCCAGGCCCGCAATGGGGCTGATATCGCTGACGGCATTCCCCACAAGCCCCAGACGCTCCAGCGCAGTCAGCTCTGCCAGCGGCGTCAGGTCTGTGACGGAATTGTAATTCAGGTTGACGCCCCGCAGTCTGGTCAGCCCACTGAGAAAGCTGATATCCTCAATTCCGCAGTCCTGCAGTCCCAGGTCCTGCATGTTCAGAAGTTTCCCGATGGTTTCCATATTTTTGGCTTCTCCGTTGCCGTAGAGGGCCAGCTCCACCAACCCTGTCATATTTTCCAGCACCGCCAGGTCCTCCACAGGTGTCTGATACAGGGAGAGGCACTCCAGCTGGGACATTTCTGTCAAAAAGGAGGCGTCCTTGAGGTCACAGTTCACCAGAAAAAGCTCCGTGACCGTATCCATCTTCGCCAGAAAGGAAAAGTCCAGTTCTCTCCCAGCGGGATATTTGATGTACAGCTGTCTCAGACAGGAAAGCTCCGCAATCGGGGCAAAGTCCAGGATCTCGGAATCATCCCATGCGCCATAGTTAATCGTCAGACTCTGGAGATTGGGCAGCGCCTCCCCCAGGCCCTCCAAACTGTAAATTGATTCCTGTTGCAACAGCAGATGCTCGCACTGTTCCAGTTTCTGCCACAGCGCCTCCTCCTCATCCTCCCATGCTATTTTCGCAGCATTACGCACGCTCGCTTGAAGCCCCTCATCCTGCAGCAGCTCCGGCAATATCTCTCCGGCGGTGCGACTGTCTGTGGAAGACTCTGTCTCCCGGTATGCATCGCTCTCTGCCACAGGCTCCGCAGCTCTCGGTATATTTTCTGCCGTCTGCCCTGCGCCGGGCAGGCCGCAGCCGGTCAGCAGTAGGCCGCACAGTATGATCCCACACAATCTTGTACACGCCTTTCCCATATGTTTATGTCCTCCCAACAGTACCTACTATTTTCCCCAGAACTCTGCCCATTTTTTCGGCAGCTCGTCCTCGTAGGTCTCCACATTCCCGTCCTCGTCTGTCAGGGTGTATACAGACCCTGACGCCACCACAGAGATACCGTCATCCAAATACTCCTCCTCCAGGACAGCTGTCACTGCAAAGCCCCCATCCCTGTAGCAATAGGCAAAATACACATAATATCCATTTCCCTGCCGGGCATTGACGCGCAGTGTCTGCGTAGGATAGTCCGCCACGGGAATATCATCGTAGTAACCACCATGGTGATACCCCCACTGTCCGTCGCCCACATAGACGTTTGCTCCCTCTCCTCCCCAGTTTGTCACAGCTCCCGTCGTCACCGCAATATCCGGTATATCGTCGAAGGTGTAATCATCCACCTCCCAATATCCCTCCGTCCTTTCCCAGTCGCTAAGGGCATACGAAAAATGTCCCTGGTTTACGCCATCCTTGAAGATTGTTGCCTCCGTATCCCCGTCAAAACAAATCTCCCCCTCCTCCAAATGAAACCTTCTGGAAAAGGCGTACAGATAGGTATGCCCCTCCCCGGACGTCCACTCACAAAGCCGCCTTTTTTCATAGCAGTTATCTGACAGCTCCACATAGAAAGCCTTTGAAGGATGGGTCAACCGCCGCCCCACATAAGCGTCCCACACCGTCTCTGTGTTGTCAGCGTTTCTTTCACGCACAGAATAATGATATACCTCCATGTATGGCTCCAGGTCATCTCGCCTTTCCGAGCCTTTGTAGACAATCTCATAGCTGCTCTCCCGGCAGACGGCATCCAAATACTCCGCCACCCACCGCTTTCCTTCCTCCACGCCGGAATGCAGCTGAGGCATCTGTGCCGCCAGGGAATCACTGCTCCAATACCGAGTGCCGTCACAGGCATAAAGGAATAGCTCCTCGCTGATATACACTCTGGCCGCAGGCTCTGTGGCATCCGGCAGGAAAAAAGTATATGTTCTGTATTCTCTCCCGTCTGCGTCATAGGCCCAGTCCTTAAATACCTGTACTTCTTCCTCCGTAAACCCGCCAAAATAAAGTTCACCGTCCATGTCCAGCAACTCTCCCGCAGCATTTAAGGCGATTTCATAGCGGTCACCGCTGCCATACAAACGCCAGCTTATGTCTGTCAGAAATTCGTCCACAGATATTTCATACCTGTAGGGACTGAACTGCCCCGTGACCCAATCTGTTTCTACTGCCGCAGAAACCAGTTGATCCGAAATACGGAAGAATCTCGCTATTTTGGCCGCCTGAGCGGCGCAGTACGGATTGAATGCCGCTATCTGAACCGAGTCGTCCTGTCCGGCATCCGCCTCTGATCTTGCTGGACTATCAACACTTTCCACATTCTGCGGGGCACTGCGCATAGAGCCGCAGCCCGCCCAAAACGCGACGCACAGCAGAGTCCCGCACAGCCCAAATCCCTTTTTCACTTTTCGGTTTCCCCGCCTGTCCAACGTCCTTTCCTCCTTCTTCTCTTTGGGACCTTCCGCCGCGCCTTTATTCCTTGGGAATCTGTCCGATCTGTCGCGGATTGCCGCCATCCACATCCATGCGGTAGACGGGATGAGGCTCCCACGGATCGTATAGCTCCACTATAATCTCGCCGCCGCTGATTTCCATTATGTTGATCC
>CAYLIM010000085.1:0-11484 GCA_964383805.1 uncultured Acetatifactor sp. | reverse complement strand
TGGATACTATTACAAACGGGGCAAAAGAATGTACCTTTGAGATTATGTAGAGGAGGTGTCTGCATGACCTGTCGGGAATGTGAGAAACAGATACCGGATTTTATCGGTCGAAAGATGGATTATCTGAGAACAAAGCGTTTTACGGAGCATGTGGACGTCTGTGACAACTGCCGGGAGGAGTTGGTGATCCAGTTCCTGATTCAGGAGGGTCTGGTCCATCTGGAGGAGGGCGATGTCTTTGACCTGCAGGGTGAACTGCGGGAGAGGATGGAGGAGGCCCGGAGAAAAGTGCGTATAAACGAGGGAATCCTGCGGACGGGGACTCTGTTCGAGGTGCTCGCTATGGCAGGCATCCTGGGGATTGTGGCGTGGATTTTACTGTGACAGAGATATAAGGGAAATAAAGGATATATGAGGAGTGTATTATGGCGGAGAAACTGGTACTTATCGACGGACACAGCATACTGAACAGGGCATTTTACGGAGTGCCTGATTTAAGCAATGCAAAGGGACTGCATACCAATGCGATTTTTGGTTTCTTAAATATATTGTTTAAAATCCTGGAGGAGGAGCACCCGGACTATCTGGCGGTGGCCTTTGACGTGCATGCGCCCACCTTTCGGCATGAGATGTACGAGGGCTACAAGGGAACCCGTAAGCCCATGCCGGAGGAGCTGCGGGAACAGGTGCCAATGATGAAGGAAGTGCTGCAGGCCATGGGAATCACCATTATGGAGCAGGCCGGTCTGGAAGCGGACGATATTCTGGGAACATTGGCTAAAAAGGCGGAGGGGCAGGGCATGGAGGTGTCCCTGGTATCCGGAGACAGGGATCTGCTGCAGATTGCCACGGAGCATATCAAGATTCGCATTCCCAAGACCAAGATGGGGCGGACAGAGATCGAGGACTACTATGCGGAGGATGTGAAGGCGCTGTACCAGGTGACGCCCACCCAGTTTATCGAGCTGAAGGCGCTGATGGGGGATGCTTCCGACAATATTCCCGGCGTGCCCAAGGTAGGGGAAAAGACCGCCATAGCGCTGATGACAGAATATGGCTCCATCGACAATATCTATGAACATCTGGAGGAGATTGGCAAAAAGAGTATTCGGGAGTCGCTGGCACAGAACCGGGAGCTGGCGGACTTAAGCAAAAAACTTGCCACCATAAAGACAGACTGCGATCTGACAATGGACTACCAGGCGTCCCGGGCGGAGGGCTTTTACACCCCGGAGGCCTATCAACTGTTCAAACGGCTGGAATTTAAAAATATTTTGAGTCGATTTGACAGGCAGGAGAGTGAGGAGAGTCAGGAGCAGATCACGGAGGGCTTTCATCTGCTGCGGGACAGCGGTCAGATGGTGAAGGTGCTGGAAAAGCTGGAGAAAAAGAGCGGGCAGCCGGTGGGGCTGCTGGCGCTGATTCAGGACGGAAAGCTGGCGGGAGTGGCGGTGTCCGACCAGGACAAGCAGAGCTATTTTTACTGTGCGGAGATCGGCAGCGCCCCTCAGGAGAATCAGCAGCTCTCTCTGTTTGACGAGGTGCAGGAGACGACGGAGGATGCGGCGCTGGCGCAGGCCGTCCGCAGGCTCACCGCCCGCTGTCAGGTGTACACCCTTAATATCAAGGAACAGTATGGGTATTACGCTTGGGAAGAGTCGGGGGAGAATCCCACGGAGAACTATTTTGACGCCATTATCGGGGCTTATCTGCTGAATCCCTTAAAGAGCGACTATGACGGAGAGGCCGTTGCGGCGGAGTATCTGGAGCTGACGGTCCCCGGCTATAAGGAGTGTTTCGGCAAAAAGAGCCTGGCCCAGGCAGCGGCGGACAATCTGGAGCAGCTTGCGGTATTTTATCAGTATCAGGCGTATACGGCGCTGCAGGCGGGCCAGGTCATCCGGCAAAAGCTGGAGGAGACGGGGATGCGGCAGCTGATGGAAGAGGTGGAGATGCCGCTGTCTCTGGTGCTCTATGAGATGGAGCGGGAGGGCGTGGCAGTGCGCCGGGAGGAGTTAAAGCACTATGGGGACGCCCTGACAGACCGTATACAGGAGTTGGAGCAGAGTATCCATGAGCAGGCGGGTTGTGCTTTCAACATCAATTCTCCCAAGCAGCTGGGCGAAATTCTGTTTGACCAGATGCAGCTGCCGGGGGGCAAAAAGACCAAGACCGGTTATTCCACGGCGGCGGACGTGCTGGAAAAGCTGGCGCCGGAGCATCCCATCATAGCGGATATTTTGGAATACAGAGGACTGACCAAGCTAAAGAGCACCTATGCGGACGGCCTGGCGGAATATATTGATGCGGGAGGCCGGATTCACACCAATTTCAACCAGACGATTACGGCCACCGGACGTATCAGTTCCACGGAGCCGAACCTGCAGAACATCCCCATGCGGATGGAGCTGGGGCGGCGGATTCGCAAGGTGTTTGTGCCCAGAGAGGGATGTGTGCTGACAGATGCGGACTACTCCCAGATCGAGTTGCGGGTGCTGGCCCATATGTCCGGGGACGAGGAGTTGATTCAGGCATACCATATGGATCAGGATATTCACAGGATCACTGCCTCCAAGGTGTTCAAAACGCCTTTTGAGGAGGTGACGGACCTGCAGAGGCGCAATGCCAAGGCTGTGAATTTTGGTATTGTGTACGGCATCAGCTCCTTTGGACTGAGCCAGGATCTGAGTATTAGCAAGAAAGAGGCCGCGGAATATATTGAGCAGTATTTTGCCACCTATCCCAAGGTGAAGGAATATTTGGACAGGCTGGTGGCGGACGCTAAGGAAAAGGGCTATATCACCACCATGTACGGCAGACGCAGACCCATCCCGGAGCTATCCTCCTCCAATTTCATGCAGCGCTCCTTCGGGGAGAGAGTGGCCATGAACAGCCCCATACAGGGCACGGCGGCGGATATTATCAAGATCGCCATGATCCGGGTGTGGAAGGAGCTGCGCAGGGCGGGGCTTAACTCCAGATTGATTTTGCAGGTACATGACGAGCTTGTCATTGAGACCCGCAGGGAGGAGACGGAGCAGGTGTGCCGGATCTTGGAGGAGAGCATGAAACAGGCGGCCCAGCTGGCAGTGCCCCTGGAGGTTGATCTGCACACGGGCGAGAACTGGTACGAGGCCCATTAGCTAATGAGTAAAATGCTCCGCATTTAACTCTTCTGAATGGAGAGTGCGCTGAAGCGCACATAATCATGGTATAGAAGAAGGTGGCAGGATGCGCTTAATAGGTATAACCGGCGGTGTGGGGGCCGGGAAATCAACTCTATTGGAATATATAAAGGCTCATTACCTCTGCCGGATTTACTTGGCGGACGAGGTGGCCCATGCGGTCAAGGAGCCGGGACAGCCCTGTTATGAGGCTCTGGTGGCGCTGCTGGGGCAAGGGATTTTGGAGGAAGACGGGCGGATTCACAAGGGCAGGATGGCGGAGAAGATTTTCCGGGATGAGAACCTGCTGGAGCAGGTAAACGCCATTGTCCACCCTGCGGTACAGGAGTACCTGCTGGAGAAGATTCAGGAGGCCCGGCAGGAGGGGCAGGCGGAATTGTTCTTTATCGAGGCGGCGCTGCTGATAGAGTGCGGCTACGGGGATATTGTGGATGAGATGTGGTATATTCATGCGGGGGAAGATGTGCGCAGAAAACGCCTTGGGGAGAGCCGGGGGTACAGCCCGGAGAAGACAGGGCAAATTATGGAAAGTCAGCTGACGGAACAGCAGTTTCGAGCGGGCAGCGATTTTGTCATAGATAACAGCGGGACGCCGGAGGAGAGCTACCGGCAGATTCGCAGTAGGCTGGAGGGTTACACATGGCGGCAGTAAAGGGAAAGGATTTGGTATTTGGGCTGGATATCGGCACCAGGAGCATTGTGGGAACGGTGGGCTACAAGGACGGCACGCGTTTTCATGTGGTGGCCCAGCGGGAGAAGGAACATGAGTCCAGAGCTATGCTGGACGGTCAGATTCACGATATCGGCAAGGTGGGCGCCACAATTGCCGAGGTGAAGGGGCTGCTGGAGCAGGACCTGGGGCGGAAACTGACCCAGGTGTGCATTGCCGCAGCCGGTCGAGTGCTGCGGACGGTGACAACCTCTGTGGAATACACTTACGGTACGGAAAAGGAAATTTTAGACGAGGATATCTATGCTCTGGAAACCATGGGAGTTGAGCAGGCCTACGAGGAGTTTATCCGGGACAATGACACGGACATGCAGTTTTACTGTGTGGGCTACACAGCCATGCGCTACTATCTGAACGGTTATCCCATAGGCAATCTGGAGGGGCATAAGGCCAGAACCGCAGGAGTGGATCTCATCGCCACGTTTCTGCCGGATGACGTGGTGGACGGCCTGTACAAGGCGGTGGGTTTCGCCGGGCTGCAGGTGGCCAATCTGACGCTGGAGCCGATCGCCGCCATTCAGGTGGCTATTCCGGAGAAATTTCGGATGTTGAATCTGGCTCTGGTGGATGTGGGGGCCGGGACCAGCGATATTTCCATCACCAAGGAGGGCGCAATCACAGCATACGGCATGATTCCCATTGCCGGGGACAGCCTGACGGATATTCTGGTACAGCATTGTCTGGTGGATTTCGAGACGGCGGAGCAGATCAAGCGGAAAATCGGAGTGCAGGAAAGCATAGAATACGTGGATATTCTGGGGCTGCCACAGACCATCGGGGCTGAGGAGGCCAAGGAACTGCTGCAGGACAATATTCAGCGCATGACCAAGGAGGTTGCGGACTGTATCCGGGAGTTGAATGGAGAAAAGCCCGTAAGCGCAGTGTTTGTGGTGGGCGGAGGCGGAATGGTTCCCGGTTACACGCAGGCGCTGGCAGAGCAGTTGGGCATAGCGAAAGAGCGTGTGGCTATCCGGGGCGAGGACGTGATGCAGACTATCAGTTTTGATGTGGCAAACGCCAGAAAGGACTCCCTGATGGTGACGCCCATCGGTATCTGTCTGAGTTACTATGAGCAGAGCAACAATTTTATCTTTGTGGCCTTTAACGATCAGAGAGTGAAACTCTATGACAACGGCAGGTTGTCCGTGGTGGAGGCCGCCATTGCCGCCGGTTTCCCCAATGAAAATCTGTTTCCCAAGAGGGGGGATGCGGTGGAGTATACAGTGGACGGAAAGAGCCGCATGGTCAGAGGCGAGCAGGGTGAGGCTGCTGTGATTACAGTAAACGGGCAGGAGGGAGATATCCATACACGGATACAGAACGGGGACAAAGTCGTGCTGGTGCCCTCCACTGCTGGGGAAGCGGCCCATCCTTTGCTGGAGAGGCTGCCGGAGATGGCGCAGCAGGTACATATTACTGTGGGCGGTATTCAGATTGAGCTGCCCAGACAAGCTTATGTGAACGGTCAGCGACAGCTGGGTTTCTATGAGATTCAGAACGGCGATGAAATCCGCATTCAGAACTGGTACACAGTGGAGCAGGTGGCACAGTATGCGGATATTCCCATACAGGGGCGGATTCTGGTAAACGATGCCCCCGCAAGAGTGAACACAAAGGTTTACGAGGGTTTTGACGTAAGGTTTGAACCGGGTGAGATAGAGGATACCTGGGAGAATTTGCCGGAGGAGCCGGAGGAGACCTGGGAGGAACTGCAGGAGGAGACGGAGGAAACCTGGGAGAATTTGCCGGAGGAGCCAGAGGAGATCCGGGAGAAGTCGCCGGAAGAGACAGAGGAATCCGGGGAGGATACGGCGGACCGGGCGCAGGAAAATGCGGCGGAAACTGCTCCCGCGCAGGCCGGGGAGGTGGAGCTGCAGGTGGTGGTAAACCGGCAGACGGTGACTCTTCGGGGAAAAAGTGGATATGTGTTTGTGGACATATTTGACTTTTTTGAGTTTGATCTGGGCAATTCCCAGGGTAGGAACATTGTGACGCTGCTTAATGGACGTTCCGCCCAGCATTTTGAGGAACTGCACCAGGGCGATGAGATTGAAATTTACTGGGCGTAGGAAGAGGACGATAACGTTATGAGGATGTGTAGTATTGCAAGCGGGAGCAGCGGCAACTGCATTTATGTGGGGTCGGATGCCACACACTTGCTGATTGATGTGGGAATCAGCGGAAAGCGGACGGAGGCCGGACTGGAGGAGTTGGGACTAAGCGGCCGGGATCTGGACGGAATTCTGATCACCCATGAGCATGCAGACCATATCAGTGGTTTGGGAGTGCTGGCCCGCAAATATGAGATTCCGCTGTATGCCACCAGAGGAACCATAAATGCCATAGGAAAGATGAAGAATATGGGAAATATAGACCCGGAGCTGTGGGTGGAGGTGCGGGAGGACCAGCGCTTTACGATCAAGGATCTGAGTATAAATCCCATGCGCATCAGCCATGACGCCGCCCAGCCTGTGGGCTACCGCATCAGCTACGGCAGCAGGCGGGTGGCGGTGTGCACGGACCTGGGGGAGTACAACGATTACACGGTGGAATGTCTGAAAGGACTGGATGCCATCTTGCTGGAGGCCAACCATGACGTGAATATGCTCCAGGTGGGTCCCTACCCCTATCCGCTGAAACAGAGGATACTGAGCAGCCGCGGCCATCTGTCCAACGAGAATTCCGGCAGGCTGCTCTGCCGGATTCTGCATGACGGACTGAAATATATCTCGCTGGGGCATCTGAGTCAGGAGAACAATCTGCCGGAGCTGGCCTATGAGACAGTGCGCATGGAGATCACGCTGGGAGAAAATCCCTACAAGGCGGAGGATTTTCAGATACAGGTAGCCAGGCGCAGCGAGATATCGCCGGTGATGGTGATATAATTGGGAGAACAGGGCTTGCTTTTGCGGGCTATTCGTATTATGATACAAATTGTAATAAACGCAGAAATCCGTGAATGGAAACAATAACAGGAGGCAGAGATGAAAAAGGCAATAATTACAGTGGTGGGCAAGGATACCGTGGGCATTATCGCCAGAGTGTGCACTTATCTGGCGGAAAACCGGGTGAATATATTGGATATCTCTCAGACTATCGTGCAGGACTATTTTAATATGATGATGATTGTGGACATCGGCAATATGACCGGGGAGTACGGAGATATGGTGGACGATCTGGAGAGACTGGGCCGGGAGATCGGCGTGGCGGTGAAGTGCCAGAAGGAAGAGATTTTTGACCAGATGCACAGAATCTAAGAAATCAGGGCCGGAGTATAAGAGAGGAACTTTGAAACTGACGTTTCAAATACTGATTAACGCAATATCGCAGGCAAGCCAGCGATATGCATGAAAGAGGATATTATGATTAATATATATGAAGTGGCAGAAACCAATGAAATGATTGAGAAGGAAAATCTGGACGTGCGCACCATCACCATGGGAATCAGTCTGCTGGACTGCATAGACTCGGATTTAAAGCGCCTCAACGAGAAGATCTATGAGAAAATCTACCAGTCTGCCAAAGATTTGGTGAAAACGGGGGAACAGATCTCCAGAGAGTACGGCATTCCCATTGTGAATAAGAGAATATCGGTGACGCCCATTGCTCTGGTTGGGGCGGCGGCCTGCAGAAATTCCCAGGATTTTGCGGGCATTGCAAACACTTTGGACAAGGTGGCCCATGAGGTGGGAGTGAATTTTATCGGCGGCTATTCCGCATTGGTCAGCAAGGGCATGACGCCGGCGGAGGAGATGTTGATTCGCTCCATTCCCCAGGCGCTGTCCGCCACCGAGAGGGTCTGCAGCTCGGTGAATCTGGGTTCTACCAGGACGGGTATCAATATGGATGCTGTGAGACTCATGGGGGAAGTTATTAAGGAGACGGCGGAATGTACCAGGGAGCAGGATTCCCTGGGATGCGCCAAACTGGTGGTGTTCTGCAATGCGCCGGACGACAATCCCTTTATGGCGGGAGCCTTCCACGGGGTGACGGAGGCGGATCGCATTATCAATGTGGGCGTCAGTGGCCCCGGCGTGGTTAAGACAGCGCTGGAGAAGGTGCGAGGTGAGAGCTTTGAAGTGTTGTGCGAGACTATTAAGAAGACGGCGTTCAAGGTCACAAGAGTGGGCCAGCTGGTTGCCCGGGAGGCGTCCCAGAGACTGGGCGTGCCCTTTGGCATTGTGGACCTGTCCCTGGCTCCAACTCCGGCCATAGGGGACAGCGTGGCGGATATACTGTGTGAGATCGGTCTGGAGTATGCGGGGGCGCCGGGCACTACGGCGGCGCTGGCTCTGTTGAACGATCAGGTGAAAAAGGGCGGCGTCATGGCCTCCTCCTATGTGGGGGGCTTAAGCGGAGCGTTTATTCCGGTCAGCGAGGATCAGGGCATGATCGACGCGGTGACGGCGGGAGCGCTGACCCTGGAAAAGCTGGAGGCCATGACCTGTGTTTGCTCGGTGGGACTGGATATGATAGCCATTCCCGGAGACACGAAAGCCACCACCATATCCGGCATTATTGCCGATGAGATGGCTATTGGAATGGTCAATCAGAAGACCACGGCGGTCAGGGTTATCCCGGTGGTCGGCAAGGGAGTGGGAGAGACGGTGGAGTTCGGCGGCCTGCTGGGCTATGCGCCGATTATGCCTGTGAATCCTTTTTCCTGTGACGACTTTATCAACCGAGGTGGACGAATACCTGCGCCGATTCACAGTTTCAAGAATTAAAAACAGTAACAGCTCAAACAGTGCCTGGAAAAATTTTGGCCGTTTAAGGACAAAAGTTTTTCGGCGGTTATGGGACTAAAATACGAAAAGAAAAGCCGGGTGGAAGAAACTATCCGGCTTTTTTACTCAATTATACAACAATCATGGGTCTGGTGTACTCGTGATACATTTTATGACCCGCCTTGGAGGCCTGAATACTGCTGTAGATATCGGTGATCTGTACCTCCTGCTGGAACATATGCCGCCCGCCCCCCGTCAAAAGTTTCTCAGCGTCCGCCATCTTGGTGATCAGCGGGATAGAGGTGTTTTTGTCAATGGCGGTCAGCAGCGGCTTGGCGTCCTCACGAAAACCCAGCAGCCGTGCATAGGATATAGCATCTTGATTGTCTATGTAAAACTGCATATTGTCCTTGGTAATGTTCAGGAGGATATGCAGCAGACAGCGGCTGATCCGGGTGTAGGTCATATCCTTGGACTTCAGCAGATCACAGAACTCGCTGAAGGTGGTGTATTGATATACATATTTACATATTTTGTCGGACAGGTCCGGTGTGATATCCAGATAGTCCGTGTAACCTTTGGCCTGCTCCGACAGCAGCTTGTAGTGCAGCAGCGTGGAGAAATCATCCTGAAACAGAGGCTTTTCCCGGTCAAAATAGTCTGTCAGTATGCTGTATGCCTCCTCCGGCATCTGCGAGTGCAGCCCCTCTATGCTGCGGTCGCTCTGTATGGCCAGACGCAGTGCTCTGGATGAGCTGTGGAAAGGCCCCAGGCGCTGATCCCGGTGATCGGAGCCCATACGGCGGATATTGACAGGGTGAATGAGACTGCGCCGCCGGTGCAGTGCCTTGATATACTCAATTCCCAGTATATTGTTGGGACTGGATATAACCGATATATCCGCCGCCAGCTCGGGATAGGCAATCACCAGTGCATTGGAGCGGGCGGTGGGGTAAGAGTAGCCCAGTTTGAGCTTTTCCAGCAGAATCTTTTTATAAGGTTCCGGCTCCTTCAGGAAGATATCCGCAAACTGCGACAGAAAATGTATCTCTGAGCACTCGCTGCCAAAACACAGAAAATCCACCATGCCCAAATGATCCAGCATGGATATGGCGCCCCTGGCAAAATATTCCGCGCTGCCCGCGGAAAAGCAGGTGGGCAATTCCAGTACCAGATCAGCGCCGCAGGAGAGTGCGGCTTTGGTGCGGGCATATTTGTCTACCAGCGCCGGTTCTCCCCGCTGCACAAAATTGCCGCTCATCACAACAATAATATAGTCGGCATCCGTAAGCAGCCTGGCCTGCTTTAAGTGATATGCATGGCCGAGGTGGAAGGGATTATATTCCGCAATGACAGCACATACCTTCATGGTGTTTTCCTTTCTTTCTGTAGTTATGCAGGTTTACTCACAGAAATAAACTAAATAACGTCAACAAAAAACAAGGAACTATGTGAAAAAAATAACACACGGTGTAAGCGTTTACATGTACATAAAAATCACGTTTTTTATGTGGGGTAAAGAGGTCTTTTGTATTCCAAAATATACAATTTAACGCATATTAGCGCTTGTTAATTTTTTCTATCTCTAGTATAATATAAAAAAGGGTATTTGTTAAGCAGTTTTTTGAATTTTTACAAAAAAAATAAAAAGATTGCGGCAATTCCGCAGGAAGGAGAGAATATGTCATATATTGACACTATCAAAGCTCGGGCAAGGCTCGACAAAAAGACCATTGTGTTGCCGGAGACCACCGACAAGAGGACGCTGATAGCGGCGGCAAAGATTATGGAAGAGGGTATTGCGAACATCATTATGATCGGTGACGAGGAGAAGATCATGGATGGTGCAGGCTGGCTGGAGGTGGACCTTACCGGTGTAGAGGTAATCAATCCCAAGACCACGGACAAACTGGATAGCTATGTCAATCTGCTGTATGAGACCAGAAAAGCCAAGGGGATGACGCCCGAGAAGGCAAGGGAGATTCTGCTGAGCGATCCGTTGACATTTGGCATTGTGATGGTAAAGGCCAATGAGGCTGATGGTATGGTGGCTGGCGCGTGTCATTCCACGGCTGACACTCTGCGCCCTGCCCTGCAGATTTTGAAGACAGCTCCCGGCGTGAAGTTGGTGTCCGCTTTCTTTGTGATGGATACCCAGTTTAAGGATCAGGGTGAGAACGGTACTTTTATTTTTGCGGACTGCGGTTTGAATCAGGACCCCACGGCGGAAGAACTGGCGGCCATTGCGGAGACCTCCGCCAGAAGTTTCAAGAGCCTGGTAGGCCCCAAGCCCGTGATCGCCATGCTGAGCCATTCCACCAAGGGCAGTGCCAAGCATGCGCTGGTGGACAAGGTGGTGGAGGCCACCCGTATCGCCCATGAACAGTATCCACAGCTGACACTGGACGGCGAACTACAGGTAGACGCGGCGCTGGTTCCCGGCGTGGCCAAGTCCAAGTCTCCCGGCAGCAGCGTGGGCGGCAGAGCCAATGTATTGATTTTCCCCAATCTGGATGCGGGCAATATCGGCTACAAGCTGGTGCAGAGACTGGGCGGCGCCGAGGCATACGGCCCCATGCTGCAGGGCATTGCCAAGCCGGTCAACGATCTGTCCAGAGGCTGTTCCTGGCAGGATATCGTGGGCGTGGTGGCGCTGACGGCGGTGCAGGCGCAGCTGGTATAGGAGTTACGGAACTCTAAACAGTAACCGCCTGAACAGTGCCTGGAAAAAGATTTGGCCGAATAAGGGACAAAACTTTTTCCACCGTGTGAGGTACTGGAAAGGCGGTTACGGAACTCTAAACAGTAACCGCCTGAACAGTGCCTGGAAAAAGATTTGGCC
>CAYLIM010000084.1:0-11830 GCA_964383805.1 uncultured Acetatifactor sp. | reverse complement strand
CTTAATACGAGAAAGGAGGGCGAGGTATGGCGCTATTGTCTATTGTACTCCCCTCATACAACGAAGAACAGAATATCGCCCACACCACTCAGGTACTGTCGGAGCTGTTACAGCAGGAACAAATAGACTACGAACTGATCTTTGTCAGCGACGGCTCCAAGGACGGCACCTATCAGGAGATCCTGAAGGCGGCGGAGCAGAACCCCCGGGTCAGGGGAGTGCAGTTCTCCCGGAATTTTGGCAAGGAGGCCAGTATCTTTGCGGGACTGCAGCTGGCGGCAGGGGACGCGGTGGTGGTCATGGATTGTGATTTGCAGCACCCTCCCCAGGTGATTGTGCAGATGTGGAAACTGTGGAATGCGGGCTACGAGGTGGTGGAGGGAATCAAGACCAGCCGGGGCCGGGAGAGTTTCCTGCACAAATGTTTTGCAGGGGCTTTTTACAGGATTATGAGCGCTCTGATCAAGATGGATATGAACGCCTCCTCGGACTATAAACTGCTGGACCGCAAGGTGGTGGATGTGCTGCTGGAATTGCCAGAGAAGAACACTTTTTTCCGGGCGTTGACTTTCTGGGCGGGCTTTAAGACCGTCAGCGTGGAGTACGAGGTGCAGGAGAGAATCTACGGGGAGAGCAAATGGTCCTTTTTCAGTTTGATGCGCTATGCCATCGCCAATGCCACCTCCTTCAGCACCCTGCCCCTGCAGCTGGTGACGGTGCTGGGTCTGGTCTCCATTCTGTTCAGCCTGGTGCTGGCGATACAGACTCTGGTGAAATATCTGACCGGCACGGCGGTGGAGGGCTTTACCACCGTGATTCTGCTGATTTTGATTATCGGCGGCTTTATAATGCTGAGTCTGGGAATAATCGGACATTACATTGCCCGGATCTACGAGGAGGTCAAGGGGCGTCCCCGGTATATTATCAGCCATATGACTGATAATGTGCGTGGGAAGGAGGCGCAGAGCCGATGAAAAAAAGAATCGCGAGTATTGAACTGCTGCGCATTCTGGCCATGATGATGGTGGTGATGCTGCACTATCTGTCCAAGGGAGAGCTGCTGACTTCCCTGACGGAGGAATTTGACGCCGGCTCCTACATCGCCTGGCTCTTGGAGGCATTTTCCATTGTGGCGGTGAATGTCTATATGCTCATCAGCGGTTATTTCCTGGTGGATTCGGGCTTTAAGTTTAAGCGGCTGGTGCAGCTGGTCTGCCAGGTATTGTTTTACAGCCTGCTGATTCCTCCGGTGCTGCTGGCGGCAGGGATATTGCAGCCGGAGCAGGTGACGCTGTACCGACTGCTGCAATATGCGCTGCCCGGTCAGATGGCGCACTACTGGTTTATCACCGCCTATCTGATCATGTATCTGCTCTCCCCTGTGCTGGCGGCGGGAGCCAGGGCGCTTAGCCAAAAGCAGTTGAGAAATACCATTGCGCTGCTGCTGCTCTTTTTCTCTGTCGGCAAGTCCGTGCTGCCGGTGCAGCTGGAGGTGGACAATCTGGGGTACGACGGCCTGTGGTTTATCTGCGTGTTTCTGGTGGCGGCCTATATGCGCCTGTACGGAATTCCTTTTCTGCAAAAGGGCAGACGGGCGGCATTGTGTTATCTGGGCAGCTGTGCGTTGATTTACGGGCTGACTATGGGAGTGCGGCTGTTTTATCTGAAGACCGGTCGGCTGGGCCATTTCATCCATGCGCCCTACGACTACAACCATATCCTGAATCTGTTTGCGGCGGTCTCCCTGTTCTATGCGTTTTCCCAGTGGAAACTGTCGGGAGAAAAGTTTATTGGAAAGGTGATTCTGCGGGTGGCCCCCCATACGCTGGGCGTGTATCTGCTGCATGAGCATGTGGAGCTGCGCACACTCTGGCCTCACTGGCTGGGAGCCGACGCGCAGAGCAGTCCCTGGATGCTGGCGCCGCAGGCAATCTGCTCTGTGCTGGCGGTGTTCGCCGTGGGCATACTGGTGGATATGGCGCGGGGCGCTCTGTTTGGGCTAATAGAAAAAATCGGGAGGAGTACAAAATGATTACATTCAATGTGCCGCCCTATACGGGCAGGGAAATGGAATATATAAAGGAGTGCGTGGAGAATCAGAAAATTTGCGGCGATGGAATTTACACCAAAAAGTGCAGCCAATGGATAGAGGACAGGACCCACACCGCGAAATGCCTGATGACCACCTCCTGCACCCACGCCACGGAGATGGCGGCGCTGCTGAGCGGAATCAAGGAGGGGGACGAGGCCATCATGCCCTCCTACACCTTTGTGTCCACGGCGGACGCATTTGTACTGCGGGGGGCAACGCCGGTGTTTGTGGATATCAGACCGGACACCATGAATATAGACGAGAACCTGATCGAGGCGGCCATCACGGACAAAACCAGGGCCATCGTGCCGGTGCATTACGCGGGTGTGGCCTGTGAGATGGACAAGATCATGGAGCTGGCGGACAAGTATCACCTGGCGGTGATCGAGGATGCGGCCCAGGGAATCATGTCCTCCTACAAGGGAAAAGCGCTGGGAACCTTTGGCGAATATGGGTGTTTCAGCTTTCACGAGACCAAGAATTTCAGCATGGGCGAGGGCGGCGCGCTGCTGATACGGGATGCGGAGAACATTGAGGATGCGGAGATCATCCGGGAAAAGGGGACAAACCGCAGCAAATACTACAGGGGCCAGATCGACAAATACACCTGGATCAACTATGGTTCATCCTACCTGCCCAGCGATATGAACGCCGCCTATCTGTATGCCCAGCTGGAGCTGGCTGAGGAGATCACGGCAGCCCGCATGGCCTGCTGGGAGCGGTATTATGAGAATCTGTCTCCTCTGGCTGAGGCGGGACGGATCGAGCTGCCGGTGGTGCCGGAGGGCTGTGTACACAACGCCCATATGTTTTATATCAAGACGGCGAATATCGAGGAGCGGTCGGCGCTGATCGACTATCTGAAAGAGCATGGAGTACACAGTGTATTTCACTATATACCGCTGCACACGGCGCCCGCAGGGTTGAAGTTCGGACGCTTTAACGGGGAGGATCGATACACCACCCGGGAGAGCGAGCGGCTTCTGAGGCTCCCCATGTTCTATAGGCTGACGCTTGAGCAGGTGGATGACATCTGCGGACATGTGAGACATTTTTATGAGTAGACCCGCCTGCGTCGGAGCGGGATTGTGTTGTAAGGCGGAAAGGTAGATATATGCGGCGAATGGGAATGCATATACGGGGCATACTGCGGGCGTTTCTCGTCTGCGGTATGGTTTTCCAAATCCTGCTGGGTTTGGCCTGGCTTATCAAAAATATGGGTGGATTGCAGACCTTTCAGGAGAGCAGATGGCTCCTTGTGGGAGAGGGCATGGCGGGAAAAATCTACAGCGGTGTGTTGTACAGGGGCCTGGCGGCGCTTTTATCCTCCCACCTGTGGATTTTGTACGCACTGCAGTTGGCGGCGGCCGTCGCAGCGGCCTACGGGCTGATGTCCTGCTTTGTGGAAAAAGACCAAAAGGCGCTGCATATACTGGGAGCCCTGGCACTGACCTCCATTCCCCAGGCCATGCAATGTCATCTGGCAGTGCTGCCCTGGTCTCTGGGGACTTCACTGCTGCTGACGGAGACCGCTCTGTGGAGAAAGCTCTGCAAAGAGCGCCGGGAGCAGAATAGAGGATTGGCAAAAACGGCTGTGGTCATGCTGCTTGGGTGGCTGCTGCTGTTGTTGATTGTGCCGGTGTACGCCTGGTTTTCCCTGCCGTTACTTGCGGCCATCCTGTGGCGGACAGGAAAAAGGGAGGGCGCGAAGGGGCGGCTGCTCTGCGGCCTGGTGGGGCTGGCAACGGTACTGTGCTGCGTGACCGTGAACTGCGGCTGGAATCCCGCCGCATGGAATCGGGAGCTGGCGGCTAATTTTTTGAGCCGCACGGGCTGGCCCTATTTTCAAAATGACTATGATGCCATACCCCAGCCGCTGCACGACGAGATTGGACTGGAAACGGCGCGCAAGGTATCCTACTATGCGGACGGCGTGGAGGTATCGCTGATTCCCAAGCTGGAGGAGTACTACGGGCCGGAGGAGACCACCTCTCTGCTGTGGGAGCTGGCGGGAATCTGCCTGAAGAGAAATCTGCGGGTGGATATGAAAAATGTGATATGGGACATGGCGACCTATCACGCCACGCCTCCCATTCTC
The DNA here is from genome assembly GCA_964383805.1 of uncultured Acetatifactor sp. Classification (GTDB taxonomy): domain Bacteria; phylum Bacillota; class Clostridia; order Lachnospirales; family Lachnospiraceae; genus Acetatifactor. Next base: position 7,640 of record CAYLIM010000084.1, on the reverse strand, counting down.
GCCATGCAGCTGAGGGGGAGAGCCTATGATTCCCACAGCGGCGTCAACTATGAGTATATGAAGAATCGCGCGCCTTTGCTGACCCGGTGCTATGTGACTTTCGGCAGCAGATGGTGGTGGGTGATGCTGGGGCTGACGGCGGTGCTTATGGTGTGCAGCCTGGTGGAGCATGGCTTATCCGGGAAAAGCAGCTTGTGGGACAAAGTACGGGAGTTTCTGCGGCGCTGGTTCCCCACGCTGGCGGGCCTGGAGTGGATGATACTGTGTTTTGTGGCGGAGGGCAGCGGGATCATGGATTATAAGAAAACCCTGTGGGTGACGATTCTCTGGTATACGGCTGTGCTCTCACAGCTTGCAGGGATCACGCCTTGCAGGGAACATGCGGAACTCTAAAGTGGAACTCTAAATAAGGAGAGAGAAATGGCAACGGTAGCAGGATGTCTCATACTGTGTATATGGCTTGCGGGAATTCCCCTGCTGACGGGAGCAATCCCGGCATTCTTTTTGGAACATCGTAAATGTTCTCTTTCTTTTATGTGGGTCAGCGGTTACATGATCTCCTGGGCGCTGTTTCAGCTGGAGGCAGTGCCGCTGGTGCTGCTGCAGATTCCTCAAAGTTTTGCGGTGCTGGTAAAAATATTTGGTCTTTCCTCGCTGGCTCTGGCGGCGGGAGGAGCATTTTTGCTGATCCGTTCCCGCAAGAGCGGCGCCCGGCTGTCTCTGGTCAGGGGAGAGGAGAGCGGGAGCAGGACAAACAGGATCTACTGGGGGATATTTCTGGCTTTGGCGGCGCTGCAGCTGGTGTTGGCAGTGGCGATGAACTATGGGGACGGCGACGATGCCTATTATGTGGCGGTATCTACTCTGACGGAGAGCAGTAATACAATGTACAGGCTCATGCCCTATTCCATGGGAGCTACCGGGATGGATCTGCGCCATGGTCTGGCGCCCTTTCCTGTGTGGATTGCCTTTCTGGCGAGAATATCGGATATTCCCACAGTCAGCGTTGCCCATGTGGCTCTGCCGCTGTTTCTGATCTCCACCACATACGTGATTTACTATCGGATAGGCGGTCTGCTCTTTGCCAAAAAGAGGGAGAAACTTCCGTTGTTTCTCAGCTTTACCGCCCTTTTGACAATCTTCGGCAATTACTCGCTCTATACAGTGGAAAACTTTATGCTGGCCCGCAGCCGTCAGGGCAAGGCAGCTCTGGGCAGTATTGTAATACCCATGGTGTTTCTGCTGTTTTTGATGATTTTGGACCGGACGGAAAAGCGACAGGGAATTCCCCGAATGCTCTGGCTGCTGCTGGGGGCCACTGTGACGGCGTCCTGTCTCTGTACCACACTGGGGACTATGCTCATGTGTGTGCTGCTGGGAGTCACCGGTCTGTGCAGCGCCCTGACATATCGAAAACTGGGATTGGCAGTGAAGACGGCGCTCTGCTGTGTTCCGGCGCTGGCCTATGCAGTGTTGTATTTCATGGTGTAAAAGGTGTGCGCTCGGACGCGCGCAATTGCGGATAGCAAACAGGAAATTATGCTGCGGAGAGGAGGCGGATTATTATGTGGGATATGATTAGGTCATTGTTTCAGGGGTTTATGGGAACAGGACTGATTATGGGATGGTATCTGCTGGTTCTTATATATCTGTGGTTTGCGGAGAAGGACAGGCGTATGCGGGTTCTGTTTCTCTATGTGCCTCTGGTGCTGCTTATTCTGTATTTCAATCCCCTCTTTGCCCGCTTGATATACGCGGGCGTGGGAGATGAGATCTACTACCGGATTCTCTGGCTGCTGCCGGTGACGGTCGCGATAGCCTATGCGATGGTGAGTATCTATGGGCGGATAAAAGGTCGCAAAAAATATTGGTTTGCGCTGCTCTCGGCGGTGCTGGTGACGGTCAGCGGCAGCTGCGTCTATTTAAGTCCCCACTTTCAGAGAGCGGAAAATTTGTACCATATGCCTCAGGCTGTGGTGGATATCTGTGACGCTATCCAAGTGGAGGGTCGGGAGGTTATGGCGGTATTTCCCAAGGAGATGCTCTCCTATGTGCGCCAGTACACTCCTCTGGTGTGTATGCCCTACGGAAGGGAAATGTTGGTGAGCCGGTGGAATATGGAAAATCCGCTGTATGACGCCATGGAGGCGGAGGTGTTGGACATGGATGTGATCCTGCCGCTGGCTCAGTCCTACTCCAGCCATTTTGTCATTGTGCCTGAGAATAAGATGATTACCGGAGACCCCGAGCAGTACGGTTTTTTTCTGATAGACCATATTGACGGCTATGCCATCTATCAGGATACCAGCGTGTATATCGGCCTGTAGGGGCATTTCTAACTGTTGATTTCAGATCCGCTGAAACGGACATGAGGAGTAAGAATGAGAGTATTGTGGGTATGTAATATTATGCTGCCGGTGATTGCACAGGCTTTGCAGCGGGAGTGCAGCAATAAGGAAGGGTGGCTTGCGGGACTGATGGACACTCTGCTGGCAGAAAGCCCACAGGTGGAGCTGGGAGTGGCGTTCCCCATAGGGCCGGGAGAGGAGCTGCTGAAGGGGGAGACAGAGGGAGTCCGCTACTATGGTTTTCGGGAAAATACGGGAAAGCCGGAGGTGTATGACCCGGCGCTGGAGCGCGATATGCAGGAAATCCTGCAAGATTTCAGACCCCAGCTGCTGCACTGTTTCGGCACGGAGTATCCCCACACTCTGGCGGCGGTGCGGTCCTATGGCCGTCCCGACAGTACAGTAATCGGTATACAGGGGCTGTGCGCGGTGTACGCGGACGCCTATATGGCCAATACCCCCCGTGAAATATGGCGTACAGTCACTTTCCGGGACTGGCTGAAGAGGGACAATCTGTTTCGGCAGCAGGAGAAATTCCGCAGCCGGGGGAAATGGGAGCAGGAGGCAGTGCGGCTCACGGGCCATGTGGCAGGGCGCACAGACTGGGACAGGCACTGGACAGCTGCATGGAATCCTGCAGCCCGGTATCATCTGTTGCAGGAAACCTTGCGTCCCTGCTTTTACCGGGGGGAGTGGCGCTATGAGAACTGTCGAAGACACAGTATTTTCATGAGCCAGGGTGATTATCCCATCAAGGGACTTCACTATATGCTGGACGCCATGCCGGCCATTGTGGAGCAGTACCCTGACGCGCATCTCTATGTGGCGGGAAATTGTCTGCTGCGCAAGGGTCCCACTGCATGGCTGCGGATCTCCGCCTACGGAAGATATCTGGAGAGACAGATAAAGCAACATGGGCTGGAGGAGCATGTGACTTTTCTGGGCAGCCAGACGGGGGAGCAGATGAAACAGCAGTACTTGCGCTGCAATGCCTATGTCTGTACCTCTTCCATCGAAAATTCTCCCAACTCTCTGGGGGAGGCCATGCTTTTGGGCGTTCCCGTGGTGGCGGGAGTGGCGGGCGGAATCGACAGTATGATCGCCCCTGACGAGGGATGGCTGTTCCCGGGCTACTCGGGGGAGGACAGCGGGCAGAGAGAGAGAATCAGCGGCGCGCTGAGTCAAAATGTGTTAGAGGTATTCGGACTGAAGGAGCGGGTGCTGCAGCGGACGCAGAAGGCCATGGCCCATGCCCGGCAGACCCACGACGGCGGCACGAACCTGAGCCAGCTGTTGGAGCTGTATCGGGAGCTTGCGGCAGAGGACGGACAATAAGTATGAGACTTGTTTTTATATCCAACTATATAAATCATCATCAGATGCCGGTGAGTCTGGAACTTGACCGCCTGTGCCGGGCTGAAGGGGGCAGCTATGCCTTTGTGCAGACGGAACCTATGGAACAGGAGCGGGTGGCTATGGGCTGGGGAGAGATGTCGCGAGAGGCGGATTTTGTCCACAATTACTGGGAGGACGAGGAGGGCTGTCAGGAGCTGATAGACCGGGCGGACGCAGTGATTTTCGGAGGCTGCGAGGATGAGCGGTATATCCGGGCCAGACTCGAGGCGGGCAGTCCCGTATGGCGCTACAGCGAGCCGCTGTACAAGACCGGGCGGTACAAATGGATCAGTCCAAGAGGACTTTTGAAAAAATATCATGACCATACCCGGTATCGGAGAAAGCGGGTATATCTGCTCTGTGCCGGGGCCTATGTGGCGGGGGATTTCCGGCTGGTGGGAGCCTATGGTGGAAAGCGGTTCCGATACGGATATTTCCCGGCATTTCGGCAGCAGGATACAGAGAGCCTGATGGCGGGAAAGGAGCGCATATCCCCCGGAAAGCTGCGGGTGCTGTGGGCGGCCCGCATGATTGACTGGAAACACCCGGAGACAGCGCTGCGTGTGGCGGCGGTTCTGCGGGAGCAGGGGATAGATTTTCAGATGGATATGATCGGCGGCGGAGAGATGCTGGAGGAGATGCGGGAACTGGCTGATACGCTGGGAGTGGCGCGGCAGGTGTCCTTTCCGGGGTACTGCAATCCCGACAAAACCCGGGAATATATGGAGAAGGCTCATATTTTTCTGGCCACCAGCGACAGACAGGAGGGCTGGGGGGCCGTGGTCAACGAGGCCATGAACAGCGGCTGCGCCCTGATTGCCGGAAAGGGTATGGGAGCCGCGCCTTATCTGATATCCCATGGGGAGAACGGCTATCTGTTCGACCATGGAAAACCTGAGCAGGCGGCGGAGCTTGCCCTGAAGCTTGCGGGGGACGCCGGTCTGCGACGCCGTTTGGGAACAGCCGCCTATGAGACCGTGCGGACCCTGTGGAATCCTGAGATTGCGGCACAGCGGCTGTACGCCTGCATTGAGGCGGAGCTGGAGGGACGGGAGCTGCCGGAGTACGGGACAGGACCTTTGAGCAGGGATTTGATCTGTCTGTAGGACATGAGGGAGACATATGGATACAGGAGAATACAGAGAGACGGCACAGACGCCGCTGATCAGTGTGATTGTGCCGGTTTACAATATCATGGACTGTCTGCCCAGATGCGTACAGTCCCTGCGGGAGCAGTCCTATGGGAATCTGGAGATTCTGCTGGTGGACGATGGCTCCACGGATGGCACGGGACAGCTCTGCGACCGGTTGGCGGAGCAGGATGGACGTATCCGCGTACTGCACAAGGAAAACGGAGGGACGTCCTCGGCCCGCAATCTGGGAATAGAGGCGGCCAGGGGAGAATTCCTGGGCTTTGTGGACAGTGACGACCATGTGGAACCGAATATGTATATGCAGCTGTATCTGGCGGCCAAAGGGAGAGAGGACTGGCTGGTACAGGTGGGCCGCGACGAGGTGGACGAGCAGGGGCGGCAGCTGCCCAGCATCTGCGAGATCCCGGAGCGGGAGCAGACATATTCCGCTGTGGATTTTTTGCGGGAGCTGCTGCTGCATAAGGGGGATTGCTCCTTTTGCACGAAACTGGTGCCCCGGCGGCTGCTGGGGGAAGACCGCTTTCCGGAAAAGCAGTTGAACGAGGACTTTCATCTGATGATACGGCTGCTGCAGAGAACGGAGGGCGTGGTGTCCCTGCCGATGTGCGGCTACCACGTGTTCTACCGGCTGGGCAGCAATACCCGAAAAAAGGGGGAGAATGATTTTTCCAGAGTGTTTGCGGACAATGTGAACAATGCGGATCTGGCACTCAAACTGGTGGAGGAGAAATATCCGAAACTGCGTCCGGTGGCGGTACGCTTTGGACTTTATCAGCGTCTGGACTATCTGCTGCATATTCCCATAGGGCAGATGCGGCGCGGCAATAAGCAGTACAGAGCTATCGTGGGATTTTTGCGCAGACATGTGGGGGACACGGTTCGCTCACCTTATCTGACCGGAAAAAACAAGCTGTATCTGCTGGCGCTGACCGCAGCGCCCGGAACCGTGCGGAGACTGCACCGTTTCTGGATGAGAATTCGCGGTTAGTCAAAATACTCCAGAGCGTAGACAAAGCGCTCCGCCAGTCTCCGGCGGCCTGCGGTATTCAGATGCAGATGGTCTTCCAGATAGTCATCGGCATTCAGCTCATTGACCGTACCATAAATGTTGTCCAGGTAGGACACTGAATGGAGATAGGCAATGCGCTCCAGATTGCCTGCATAGGTGGACAGGGAGAAACCGGTGGACTTGTGAATATCACTGCTGATATAATTCCCGTTTTCGTCCACATAGTAGGCGTAGGTGGGGGACATGACAATGATCCTCAGATGGGGAAAGGCATTGCAGAGCAGCTCCAGGCTGGCGTCCATATTGCCGGCATAGGTTTGAATATCCGTGGTATTCATTACGTTATACAGGGGCCGTTCCTCCAGGTAATCAGATGCGTCATACATGATGGCCAGCACGTCCACATTCTGAAAATCCAGGGTGGAGAGCGTGTCGTAAGCATAGCGGGCGTCCGCAGGTACGGCGTCCCCCATGGCATCAAAGGCGCTTACGTATATCTCTGTGTTTTGCAGCGTGATCAGGGTAGTCAGCCAGTACAGGTTAAAGGCGTCCATAGGATCTTCGTTTGCCAGAAAGGTTTCCTGGGAGGCGGCCAGGTGGGAGTCTGCCACCGAGCAGTTGTAAACGGTGGCGTCTGTCATCTGGCCGACCAAGCTGATAACACCGTCAGCGGAGTTGCGCTCGTCGGAAAAAGGGGAGTTTCCCAGCACCACCACCGTTCGTATGCCATCGGTATCCTGTCGCCGGTCTGCCGGAACATTTATCATGTTATCCAGCACCTCGACGAGGTCGCTGTCATCATAATCTGCGTTGGGATCGAAGAAGGATGGAACACGGGTTCCCCAGTTGGAAAATCGGAAAATCACCAGCCCTACACAGAGCGCCAGCACCAGGACAAAGGCGATATGCCAGATGATATGGGGAAAAGAGCGCCCGGCTGTCTCATCCTCTTCACAGTCCTCGGGCAGGTCCTCCGTCTCCCACATCTCTTCGTCCATGGGAGAATCGGCGGGGATGTGGTCCAGGTCAATGACATCTATGTTCGGAATATTGGATTTTCGGTGTGTGGTTGGTTTCTGGTGCATGACATACCTCGCTTTCTGCCTCCTATTCTACTATTATCCCAATGGATTGTCCATAATCAAATAGGACTGTTTTTCGATTTAGGCCTTATTCTGTGGAGAAATTAAGATTTTATGAATATTTCTTTTTTCCTTGAACGGATGACTGTTTCAATGTTATACTGTACAACAGAAAATGCCCTGCAGGGAAGGAATAAAGGGATTTCGGGACGGTGAGACGGCAGAGGAAGGATTCCCGATCCCGACTGGAGTGCCCGCTGAAACGGGTAGATGGGAGTTGACATGAGAAAACCACGGGGACGCTTTGGCAGACCGATGAAAACCACGGAAGAGATCATAGAGGAATTTCAGAACGAACTGGACGAGCTGGAGTATGAGGAGGCAGTCTACGAGGAGTATGACGGTGAAACCTATGACGGCGAGCCGGTAGGGGAATATGAGGAAGGCTATCCGGAAGACGAGTACGAGGAATCGGGGGAGTACGAAAGCGAAGAGTACGGAGAAACAGAGGAGTCTGAGTACGAGGAGCCGGAGGAGTATGAAAGTGAAGAGTACGAAGAGGAAGAGGAGTCTGAGTACGAGGAGCCGGAGGAATACGAAACCGAAGAATACGAGGAGGTAGAGGAGTCTGAGTACGAGGAATCGGAGGAAT
>CAYLIM010000083.1:0-12311 GCA_964383805.1 uncultured Acetatifactor sp. | reverse complement strand
CCCGGAAGACATCGTTGCCCGTATCCAGGATGAGGAGGATACAGAGACACTTCGCGTATGGCTCAAGGCGGCCGCACGGACAGAGGGCTTTGCGGCGTTTCGTGAGACAATTATGAACGCCTGAGCGGAGTATCGCAGCATGTCCGAGTATGTGGGACTTACTGTCAAAAAGTTATCAGAAGGGTATATTTCATGAAAAAAATTTTCAGAGGAATTGCACTGTTTTTGGGCATCGCATATGTGTTGTGCGGCTGCGGAGTCCAGCACATAGAGAATAGTGCCACAGTCGAAACAGAAATGCTGGATATTGTAACCAGACCTATTCCGGCGCCCACTCCAAGCCCAGAGCCGACGCCTGCCGCATTGCCCGTCTCAGCGGTATACATGGTAGAGTATAGTGAACTTATGTCTGCCACATTAAAGCTGCCCAGTACAGAGGACTATGAGAAATATCTGGCGGAGGATTTGTGCTACCATGAAGCCTATAAAGATGAGGAGAGCGGAGCCGAGTATTGGCCCTTTGACATTTGCTTGCCCCAGTTTGGGGAGAATGTGCCTTGCTACAGAGAACTGAATGCTTATTTTGAAGAGCTGTATGCGCAGTTATTATTTAGAAAAGATGAATTCTATGATGAGTTTGCCGGGGATGACAGCCGATTTTATTATGAGAACTATTCTTGCGGAGGTATGACGATTAGTAAGCAGTATTTGACAGTATATGTGAGTCAAATAGCATATTGGGGCGGAATTCGTAATGCGATCAATCCTATGCCGGTCACTTTCGATCTGACCACTGGAAAAAAAATTACTCTGCCGGAGATTCTGAACTGCTCGGAGGAGGAAGTGAAGGAGCTGGCAGCGGACTTTGTCTATGGATATTTTTTCAGCCAGGGTGACGAGTACGCCTGGCGGGACAAATATCTGTGTTACGAGCCGGAGCAGTTCTATATGCTGGAACAGGGGCTGGGAGTCTACTATCCCCGCTATGCCATTGAATGTGGTGCGGCCGGAGATTTCCTTTTTGTGATTCCCTATAAAGAGTTGTCGGAAAAGATGCCGGGGGCAGCGCTGCCTGAACCGCAGTCCTCCTCCACGGTAACAGAAATAGATTGCGGGGAGTACGAGTCGGTTTTAAATCGTTTGCCCGGCTCGGAGGACTATGAGGCGTATCTGGCGGAGAATATGGTCTATCACGACATCTATCAGACTGATGAGAATGGTTCGGAGCAGGGAGCCTTTGACATCTGCCTGCCCCGGTTTAATGAGAGCCTGCCCTGTTATGAGCAGATAAATACCTATTTTATCAATTGGTGTGCCGATGCTCTGGACACAAAAGAGGAGTATTATGCGGGCCTGGAGAGAGAAGACCGGAATGAAAATAGCTACAGAAAACTGTATTACGAGGGCATGACCATCGGAGAGCGGTATCTGACTGTCTACACTGTCTGGATGTCACATGATCACGGAAATAGGGATGAGGTCAACCCTATGCCGGTCACTTTCGACCTGACCACTGGAAAAAGAATTACTCTGCCAGAGATTTTGAACTGCTCAGAGGAGGAAGTGCAAGAACTGGTGGCGGATCATGTTTACAGGTATCTATTTAACAAGAGTCGGGAATGCAGCTGGCTGGAGTGCTGCCTGTGTTATGAGCCGGAGCAGTTCTACATGCTGGAACAGGGGCTGGGCGTCTATTATTCCCGGCCCGCCCTCAGTTCCACCGGGGAGGGAGACGCTCTGTTTATCATACCCTACGAGGCGCTGCCGGAAAAGATTTCAGGAAAAGTTGTATCATAGGCTGGTGGTCCATAGTGAGCATATTTGGAGTAGTATCACAGACAAAACAAGCGATATGCGGAAAAGAGGAAGTTATGAAGAAACTGTATTTTGCCCGGCATGGGCAGACGGTATGGAATGCGGAAAACAAAATCTGCGGCGCTACGGATATAGCCCTGACGGCGCTGGGACATGAGCAGGCGGACGAGCTGGGACGGCTGGTTGCGGCAGGAGATTACGGGATTGACGAGATCCTGTATTCTCCGCTGATTAGGGCTGCCGAGACCGCCCGGCATGTCCATGAGATCACTGGGATTCCCATGCGGGCAGAGGAGCGCCTGAGAGAGCAGAATTTTGGAAAATGGGAGTCTACCCAGCGCGGCAGCGCAGAGTTTCGGGCGGCGCTGGCTCAGTTTGTGAACCACAATGGGGACGGCGAGTCCATGATGCAGATGGCCCAGCGGATATATAATCTGTTGGACGAGCTTAAGGCCCAGTCTCGGGACAAAACCTATTTGTTGGTGGCCCACAACGGGATTGCACGGATTGTACAGTCCTATTTTTACGATATGTCCAATGAAGAATTTGCGTTTTTTGGCATCGGCAACTGCCAGGTGCTGGAGTATGAGTGGTAACATTGCAGGAGGTATAACATGAAATCAGCGGCAGAACTACAGACACTATTACGACAGATTGATCACAGGAGTTATCCGGCTTATAAGGACACCCGGGGGCAGTACCAGTTCCAGCAGTATGTGCTGTCTATCGACCATGTACAGGGAGACCCGTTTGCGGCGCCCTCCAAGGTGAGCCTGATCGTGCCGGGGAAAGTGGCGGGATTTGACAGGGGGTGTTATGAGCAAAAACACAGACGCATTGCGTTTCAAGACTATCTGCTCAGGCGTATGTCCGCCAAGATACGGGAATATTCCTTTAAGGCCAAAGGCTCCGGCAAAAGCGGTCTTCTGGGTATCAGCCAGCCGGGACAGGAGATATTGGAGCGCAGCGCCTGCACAGTTAATCCCACCGACGGCCAGGTCACGATCCGTATGGAGATCGGTTTTCCGGCCAACGGGCGCACCATCAATGCGGGGGAGCTGGTCAAAATCCTGTTTGATTTTCTTCCGGTGTGCGTGAAACAGACTCTGTTGTCAGCCTCCTGCCCTAAGGAGAGCCTGGAGAGAGTGCTTTATCTGGCGGACGATCAGCTCTATATCCGGCAGCAGTTAAAGGAGAGAGATCTGGTGGCGTTTGTGGCGGACGGCGCCGTTCTGCCCCGCAAATCCGGCGTATCGGCCCAGCCCATGAAGGATGCGGTGGCCTTTGAAAGCCCTCAGGAGATGGCAGTGACCTTGCAGCTGCCCCACAGGGGTGAACTCAGAGGTATGGGTATACGCAAGGGAGTGACGCTGATCGTGGGCGGCGGCTACCACGGCAAGTCTACATTGCTGGAGGCGCTGGAAAAGGGCGTCTACGACCATATTGCCGGGGACGGCAGGGAGTATGTGCTGACGGATGACAGCGCCATGAAACTGCGGGCGGAAGACGGCAGGAGCATTCAGCAGGTGGATATTTCCATGTTTATCCGCAACCTGCCGGGAGGTAAGGACACCGGCCACTTCTACACGGAGGACGCCAGCGGCAGCACCTCTCAGGCAGCCGCCACGGTGGAGGCTGTGGAGATGGGGGCAGAGGTATTTTTAATCGATGAGGATACCAGCGCCACCAATTTTATGATTCGGGATGAGCTGATGCAGCGGGTGGTGAGCCGGGATATGGAGCCTATTATCCCCTTTATCGACCGGGTGCGGGAACTGTATGAGGATTACGGCATTTCCACGATTCTGGTGGCGGGCAGCTGCGGTTCCTATTTCCACAAGGCGGACTGCATTTTGCAGATGAATAAATACCGTCCGGTGGAGATCACGGCTCTGGCGAAAAAGGAGGCGGAGCAGTTCCCCTATACGCTGGGGAGCGCTCCTGAGGCAGAAAAGCCGGATTTTCACAGAGTGATTAAGGCGGATCAGGCCTTTGCCAAAGATGACCGTATCAAGATGAAAACCATGGGGATGGACGGCTTTTCCATCAATAAAGAAACTGTGGACATGCGCTATGTGGAGCAGCTGGCGGACAGCGAGCAGCTCACGGCTCTGTCCCATATGCTCAAACATATGAAATGCCGGTGTTTCGACGGGCGAAAGACCATGCAGCAGGCAGTGGAGGCCCTGTATGAAGAGGTGGAAAAAAACGGTTTTGCCGCGTTCTGTCCGGGAAGGGAGAGCCTGCCTGGCAATCTGGCCATGCCCCGCCGCCAGGAGTTGTATGCGGCCCTGAACCGCTGCCGGGAGCTGGTGCGAATATAGAGAAAAAAGGCTGCGTCCCTTTGGATATGCGGCCTTTTTGTCAGTTTTTGCGGTCTTTTTATACAAAAGAATGTTGCGGCGGGACAAGTTAAAGAGTATAATATGTGGAAAAAAGAAGACAAACTGCCAGCGGTATGCAGGAATGAGGGAACAATGGCAAAGGGAACGGTGACAAGGAAATGGCAAATCAATAAACATATTTTGGGTATGACAATCGGCGCACTGTCCATTGCTACTTTTGCTCTGATGGCGGTACTGTGTTTTTGGCTTTTCTTTTCCCCTTCGGTGGATGCGGAGGATGGCGGTATGGCCTACACGGCTAAGGAGATAGAGACGGAGGAACCCTTGCCGGACCAGGAGGTGGTGCCGCAGGAGCCTGAGGAGATTGTACCCCAGGAGGTGACGCCTTCGGAGAGCGAGCCGGAGGAGGAGCCGGACCCGTACACTTACACAGAGCTGGATGGAACCCTCTATGCCCAGACCTCTCTGCGGGTGCGCAATCAGCCCTCTGTCGATGGAGAGCGCATCGGCGGACTGTACCGGAACCAGGAGGTCAAGGTGACGGGCAGATGCAATGAGACGGGGTGGTACCGCATTGACTATTACGGCACTGTGGGATACGCCTCCAACGACTATCTGGCCGAGGAGCCTGTGAAACTGGATATCACCCAGTCCGTGGGGAGCTTTGCGGCGGTGGACAAGACCTATTATGACAATGTGCTTTTTATCGGAGACTCCCTGACGGTGGGACTCTCCATGTACGGTTCTCTGAGCAATGCCACCTTTTTCTGTATAAACGGCATGGGGGCGAGCGAAGCCCTCACCAAGAGTATGAACGGCGTCACGCTGGACGCGCTGCTGGATGCAAGGCAGTATGATGCGATCTATATCATGCTGGGTGTCAACGATATGGGCAGCAAGCGCAAGAGTTACCTGTCGTCCTACAGCTCCCTGCTCAGTCATTTGCAGGAGAAACAGCCGGACGCCAACATTGTGATGCAGTCCATCCTGGCAGTGACCTCCGCCTATACCGCCGAACATCCCAAAATCAACAACGATGAGATTCGGGAGCGCAATGCCGAGCTGGCTGAACTGGCGGACGGCGAGAACATTTTCTATCTGGATCTGAATGTGTTTTTTACCGATGCGGCGGGCAACCTCAATGCGAGTCAGGCCAGGGACGGTCTGCACCTGCAGGCCAAGGCGTACAAGGTGTGGAGAGAAGCGCTGCTGGCCAACGGAATTGTGGAATAAATGATGGTTTTTTCCTGAAATCTGTGATACAATGAGAAATAAAAATTCACAGCAACCAAGGAGGAAACACCCATGAATATGAACAGCATCTGTGTGCAGGGCGGCTACACGCCGGGAAACGGACAGCCGCGCCAGATTCCCATTGTACAGAGCACCACTTTCAAATATGACACCAGCGAGGATATGGGCAAGCTGTTTGACCTGGAGGCCAGCGGCTACTTTTATACCCGGCTCCAGAATCCCACCAACGACTATGTAGCGGCCAAGATATGCCAGATGGAGGGCGGCACGGCGGCCATGCTGACCAGCAGCGGGCAGGCGGCCACCTTTTACGCGCTGTTTAATATCTGCAGCGCGGGGGATCATATTGTGTCCTCCAGCAGTATTTATGGCGGCTCCTACAACCTGATATCCGTCACCATGAAGAGAATGGGGATCGATGTAACCTTTGTGGACCCCGACGCCTCCGAGGAGGAACTGAATGCAGCGTTCCAGCCCAATACCAAGGTGATGTTCGGTGAGACGATCGCCAATCCGGCCCTGACGGTGCTGGATATTGAGAAGTTTGCCAGATGTGCCCACAGTCATGGAGTACCCCTTGTCATTGACAACACCTTTGCCACTCCCATCAACTGCCGTCCCTTTGAGTGGGGCGCCGATATCGTGACGCATTCCACCACCAAGTACATGGATGGCCACGGCGCAGCGGTGGGCGGCTGTATCGTTGACAGCGGCAGGTTTGACTGGATGGCCCATGCGGACAAGTACCCCGGACTGTGTACGCCCGATGATAGCTACCACGGTATCACCTATGCGGAAAAATTTGGTCAGGGCGGCGCTTTTATCACCAAATGTACGGCCCAGCTGATGCGGGATCTGGGCTCCATCCAGAGTCCCCAGCATGCCTTTATTCTGAATCTGGGACTGGAGAGCCTGCATGTGCGCATGCAGCGCCACTGTGAAAACGGCCAGGCTGTAGCTGAGTTTCTGGCGTCTCACCCCAAGGTGGCCTATGTGAATTACTGTGGTCTGCCCGGGGACAAATATCATGAGCTGGCTCAAAAATATCTGCCGAACGGCAGCTGCGGCGTGGTGTCCTTCGGACTAAAAGGCGGCAGAGAGGCTGCCAGCACCTTTATGAAGAACCTGAAAATGGCGGCCATCGAGACCCATGTGGCGGACGCCCGGACCTGCTGCCTGAATCCCGCCTCCAGCACTCATCGCCAGATGACGGACGAACAGCTCAGGGAGGCCGGTGTGCCTGCGGAGTTGGTGCGCATGAGCTGCGGTCTGGAGGACAAGGAGGACCTGATCGCCGATATTGCCCAGGCGTTGGAGCAGTGCTGAGATAGTTACTTTTCACAGGGTAGCCCACATGAGACGCTCCAGACGGGTAATCATTCCTGTCCGGACCCGCTTTTGCTCGATTGGAAACGATTATCCATCTGAAGCTGCTTACTGGCTAGGGTGTGAAAAGTAAACTGAGATACAGGCAAAAAGAACAAATGTTCTAAAAATTCTTGCGTGACATTCTATAATATGTTATGATATGTACAGCCGGATCGGAGGGTCTGGCTGTATTTTTCATTGGCGCCCGGAGCGGAGAAACGCCGCCTGCGGACAGGAGGATGGGAATTTATGGACATAAATGATATGATTGTATACAGTCGCACCGTTCCGGCCAGGGAAGCGGAGTATGCGGATTATCCGGCAGGGCTGCTGCCGGAGCTTGCCGGGTATCTGCGGCAGAGGGGGATTGAACGGCTCTACAGCCACCAGGCGGAGATGTTTGAACTGGCGGAGCGGGGAGAGAATGTGGTGATAACCACCTCTACGGCCAGCGGCAAGACTCTGGGTTTTCTGCTGCCGGTATTGCAGGAAATCTTGAGTGATCCCCGGGCCAGGGCTATATTTGTCTATCCCACCAAGGCGCTGGCCAGCGACCAGTACAAGGCTCTGCGGCCCGTGCTGGAATATTTCGGGGAGGACAGGATATCGGCGGGAGTTTACGACGGGGACACCACCCCCGGAGAGCGCAGCCGGATTCGCCGCAGCGCCAATATCATACTGACCAATCCGGAGATGATAAACAGCTCCTTTCTGCCCAATCACAGCAAGTATGGGTTTGATTTGCTGTTTGCCAATCTGCGGTATGTGGTCATTGACGAGCTGCATACCTACAGGGGGGCTTTCGGTTCTCATCTGGCCAATGTGATGCGGCGCTTTGACAGGGTGTGCCGATACTACCGCAGCCGCCCCGGTTTTCTGTGCAGTTCCGCCACCATAGCCAATCCGCTGGAGCTGGCCCAGGGCATATGCGGACGGCATTTTGTACAGGTAGAGCGGGACGGAGCGCCCAGAGCCTGCCGCCGGTATCTCTTTCTCCAACCTCCCAAAATCAAGGACAAAGCCGGCAGGGATATCGGACAGATCAGCGCCGCCACCGTGGCCGCCAATCTGCTGCCGGAGCTGATGGAGAATGGCACCAGCTTTATTACTTTTGTCAGTTCCAGAAGAAATGTGGAGATCGTGCTGAAGGAGACCAGGGATCTGTTGGAGGGCCAGGAGACGGCACAGAGGGGCAGAATGCGGGCACTGCACCCGGAAGAGCTGATGGTGAACCGAGTCGCCGGATACCGGGGCGGCTACACCCCCAGGGAGCGCAGGGAGATAGAGGACAGAATGAACCGGGGCGAACTGCTGGGACTGGTGGCCACCAATGCCCTGGAGCTGGGAATCGATATAGGCAGTCTGGACGCCACTGTGCTGGTGGGCTATCCCGACACCAAAGCCTCCTTCTGGCAGCAGACCGGCAGGGCGGGCAGGAGCGGCCGCAGCTGCACCAACTACATGATCCTGCGGGAGATGCCCTTTGACCAGTATATCGCAGTGAACCCGGACTGGCTTTTTGCGGGCAGCAGTGAGAGCGCAGTCATTGACCCGGACAATCTGCTGATACAGCTGGCCCATATCAGGGCGGCAGCGGCGGAGATTCCTCTGGACCGGCAGGACATGGAATCGTTTCCCGATCTGGGCGAGGCCATCCCGGTGCTGATGGAGGCGGGAGAACTGACCTGTCAGGGAGGGCGCTATATCTGGTGCGGGCAGAGTTTTCCGGAGGGAGACTACAGCCTGCGCAATATTGACAACGGGCGCTACAAGCTGATTAACCAGGAGACCCGGGAACATATTACGGAGATGGACGAACTGCAGGCTTTCAGGGAGATTCACACGGGGGCGGTGTACATGCACGCCGGGGTCCAATACCAGGTGAGTTCCATGGACCAGGAGACACGGACCAGCTATGCAGTGCCGTTTTCGGGCAATTATTATACGGTGCCGGGAGGCAGCACAAAGATCCGGCAGCTGATGACCAGACAGGCATGCAGTTATGAACCGGTACAGCAGCAGGGAGATGCGATCCGGGTGTGCCTTGGGGAGATTCATGTGGAGGATATAATCAGCATGTACAAGAAACTGGAGTTCCACAATCACCAGAATCTGGGCTATGACCAGCTCTCCCGGCCTCTGACAAAGCAATATGACACGGAGGGCACATGGATCTCGATTCCGGAGGAGGTGGTCCGGGTATACCGCAGTCTGCTGCAGGAAAGCGCAGGTGGAAAACAGGCGCTGAACAATCATTTCGAGGGACTTTGCTATGCGCTGGAGAACGCTGCAAGAATGCTGACCATGACGGAGAAGGAGGATATCGGCGTCATAGCCTCCGACAATGCCGCAGGTGAGCAGACAGCGCCGGAGGACCAGGTGGTGGTCTATATTTACGATAAGTTTGTGGGCGGTCTGGGCTATGCGGAGAAAGCTTATGAGCGGATGCCGGAGATTGTCAGCCGCGCCCGGGCGCTGGTGGCCGGATGCGGCTGCAGAGACGGCTGTATTGCCTGTATCGGAGATTATCGACTGGATAAGTCAAGAGTGTTGTGGGGACTGGAGAAAATACAGCTTTCCCAGCGAGTGCAGGGAGCGTCGGGGGAGGGCGACACCGTGCGGGAGAAACTGCAGAAACGCTTGGACAGCGTTCGGCGAGTCTCACGGGACGGCCAGCTCCAGTAAACGGTACGACGCGCTGGTATATCGACATAAAAAGGAGCGGATGGGAGCGGATGGAGACAGAGATACTGGAACAACTGAATCCGAAACAGAGGGAGGCGGTGCTTGACGAAAGCAGTACCTGTGTGGTCAATGCCAATGTGGGGAGCGGCAAGACCACTGTGCTGATCGCCAAGCTGCTGTATCTGTACTATGTGAAAAATATCCGCTACAGTCAGATGATCGTGCTTACTTTCACCCACAAGGCGGCGGAGGAGATACGAAGACGTCTGGAGAGCCGGGAGGGCAGTCTGCCGCCTGAACAGCTGGTCGGTTTCGGAACCTTTCACAGCGTGGCCTATCGGCTGCTGAAGCAGACGCTGCCGGTGGAGGAGCTGGGCTATACCCGGGAGTTTACGGTGCTGCTGCCGGAGCAGGAGCAGGAGCTTGCGCAGGAACTTATCCGGCAGGAGGGATATAAGATCAAGTATCCGGCGCGACTGCCCAAACGCCTGGAAACCGCCCAGCGTCTGGGCGTCAGGGGCAGGGACAGTGTGGAGGGAAAGCGCCTTTGCAAGCTGCAGGACGATATCTGGCAGCTTGCGGAGGCTCTGGAGCGGGAAAAAAGGCGGCGCAACACAATGACCTTTCGGGAGCTGTTGAAAAACGCAGAGAGCCTTCTGCGCAAATATCCCATAGCGCCCAAGTGGATCGTGATTGACGAGGTGCAGGACAGCGATGAACAACAGCTGGCTTTTCTGGACGCCCTGCGGGGGCAGGAGACCAGACTTTTTGCCGTGGGAGACCCCAACCAGATCATCTATGGCTGGCGGGGCAGCAGTATCAACGCCTGTTTTACTTTGGTGCACCGCTACGGAGCCAGGGAACTGACTCTGCCCATGAACTACCGCAGCGGCAGCAGGATACTGGCGGCGGCAGGGCGTTTCAAGCAATATGGGGATGGGCTCACCGGCAGCCGGGACAGCGCCGGACAGATTAGAATCCGGCAGGCCTATGATCCGCTGGGGGAGGCGTATTATCTGGCGGAACAGATTCGCAGCCTGCATCGAAGCGGCATAGCTCTGGAACAGATAGCGGTCTTTTACCGACTGCAGGCTCAGGCCCGGCAGTTGTCGGACGTGTTTACAAGGGAAGGGATTCCCCACCTGGTGGTGACCCGCCGGGAGCGGGACAGCGGGGAGACCTATCTGGAGGAGGAGGGGATTGCCCTGTACGGAGCGGAGGGCGGGACCTGCGGGCAGGAGGAAGAATGTCCTGCGCCGAGAGACGGAGCGGGGGAATGGGAGGAAGGTTCGGGCGTTCGCCTCATGACGCTGCATGCGTCCAAGGGGCTGGAATTCACCCATGTGTTTATCATTGGAGTCAACTATGGGCTGATTCCGCTGCACTGCTCCGGATTTGAGGAGGAAGAGGAGGAGCGACGGCTGTTTTTTGTGGGTATGACCAGGGCCAGAGACTTTCTGGAATTGTCCTACTATACTCAGCCGGGCATACCCAGGGTGGTACCCGGAGAGAGCCGCTATCTGCAGATGATTCCTCAAAAATTGGTGGAGCGCGTGGAATCCGAGCCATTGACTGGTTCGGTTAATATGGCAGAGGAAAACGAATTCGAGGGGGGAGAACCTGCCGGGGCGGAGCAGGGAACGGAAACGGAAAAGCAACCGGTTTCCCCTCGCCGGGTGTGTCATGCCAAATATGGGGTGGGAACGGTGGTCGAGGAGTCGCCGGAGAGTGTCACGGTGGATTTCGGAGAATTGGGCACAAAGACCTTTATGAAAGATTTTGTGAGTCTGGAACCGGTCTATTCGTGAGTCTGGTAGATGGTTTCGGAAAGACACTGGCGAATGAAATCCCAAGTTAAAGGTATCTCTTCTTCCATTTGCTCCGGGTCGGTCAGATACCAGCAAAAGCTTTCCGCAAAATATTCCTCGTTGTTCATGGGATTGCAGTGCATACCCATGCTTTCGGCGTTTTCCAGCTCCAGTTCCATGATGGCGATAAATTGCTCTCTCTCACTGGGAAAGCAGCAGCAATAGTCCAGGAAATGGCCGAACTCATGGAAAATGGTGGAGGAGTCGGTGGCATTGTTCCGGTCTTCCACCTTGATATACAGGCTTTGCATGTCCGTGACGCCCTTGACGGAGGCGTACTGCCCGTCGAATTCTGTCAGAGCGATGTCCTGGGCGGTCACATAAAATCGCCAGCCGTAGTCTGTAAAGAGATAGAGGAGACCTTCCGGCAGAAGGGAGAGCACTTCCTCGCAGCGGTCCACATAGCGCTGACTCACCTCTCCGATGGTCTTCACCGGGGGGATGCGGTCCGCCATGTACATCTGCATCTCCTGTGCCGTCACAGGCTCTTTTCCACAGAGAAAATGCCGCCTGCGGGTGAAGATCCCATGATAGGGCGGATAAAAGGGAAGTGTGCGCAGCACCGGGGAGTCCCCGGAGGCAGGGCAGGAGATGTGGAGCGGGGAGGCGGCGTCACAGAGGAGAGCCGATCCCAGACCGACCCACAGCAATATGACGATAATTCCCGACAAAAGCCGGATTAACCCGTTTCTCCTTCTCATAAGTTCCTCTCTTCGTATAAATAGTGTGTTGGCATATTCATAATCGAACCAACAGCAGTCTATATCGCCATCTGCTGCGTTGTCGGCAGATGGCGATGCTGCCGGGTATCAGTATAACACAACGTCCCGTCTTTTTCCAGTGAAAAGCATATTTATACCAACTGACACTTGCATTTGTCGCCCTGGGGTGGTATATATTGAGAAAAAGGGGACATCCCCGGAAAGAGAGGACTAAGCAATGCAGTTTGAACAATTACAAAAAGACATGATCGCCG
>CAYLIM010000082.1:0-12473 GCA_964383805.1 uncultured Acetatifactor sp. | reverse complement strand
AACTCCTGGCTCTGGACAGCACGCCGGTGGAATACCTGTCCCAGACCTGGGACAAAGAGGAGAACACCCGGATCCGCACCTACTTAGGGAGCATGAAATACACCATACAGGAGATGGATCATGCCATACGCGATCTATCCGGTGGTCAGAAAGCCAAGCTGCTGCTATTAAAAATGAGCATGGAACACCGAAATGTGCTGATTCTGGACGAACCCACCCGGAATTTTTCTCCCCTGTCAGGGCCGGTTATCCGAGAACTGCTGCTTAATTTTCCGGGGGCGGTCATCAGCGTCTCCCACGACAGAAAATATATCGGGGAAGTCTGCGGCAGAGTGCTGGAGCTTAGCGGTGAGGGGCTGCGCACGGTAGAAAATCTGTAGCCGATCAAACCGCAGCGCAGCCCTAGTGTGCTGTAAGGTACATTAGAACAGCAGAATATACACCAGAGTCAGCCCCAGGCCCAGGCAGAACAGCAAGAGTCCAAAAGACATACTGCGGCGTATGATAAAGCCGTCCTCCTTGATGCGGGCGTGTCTCATAGCCAATAGATGCACATACTCCCGGCTTGAGGGACGCCTGCGTTTCCAGGTGCGGTTGCCCAGCCATTGAAGACCGTTCAGCACATGTCCCACAGCTGTGGTCACAGTGTTGCCCTCCACCAGCTCGTAGGGCAGCGGGCTGTCCCGGTACAAAGTCTTTCGCAGCAGCACCACCAGCAAATCCAACGCGCTGTCCAGTATCCGGCACAGAATGCCGCACAACAGCGGCAGCAGAGACAGCAGCAAAGGTCTGTACAACATTTCCTCCATATCCAGCCAGGCGGGCCAGGGGTTCACATACTCTGCGGACTCTCCGCCCTCCGCTGGAGCTTTCATCAGCATTTTTCGCACCAATATCAGATATACGGCGGCGCCGATTCCGACTGAGATCAGCGCTCCGGTCAGGTTTCCCCAGCTATAGTAGACCACCGCCTCTCCGGTCTCATAAAGCCCCATAAAGCTCTGCCCCAGACGGGCCGCGCAGTCCATGGTATATCTCGGAACCAGCCCCCAGCATAGCAGCACCGCCGCGCTGAGTGTCAGCGCAAATCCCGTGACTCTATTCATATAGGGCTTTTTTTCGTCGTAGGCCGCCTGCCTTTCGACATCCCCATTTTTCTCCACAAAAACAGCCACAAACAGCTTGGTCATATAGGCCACAGTCAGGCCGCCGGAAATCAGAAACAGCCATTCCACGGCGGTAAACAGACCGCCCCCTCCATATTCCACAATGCTCTCATGAAGCAGAGTCTTGCTCACATATCCGGCAAACAGCGGTATGCCTCCTATAGCCAGCGCTCCCGTCAGGAATATCCCCTTCAGCAGCGGTTTTTTCCGTCCATAGCCGCGAATCACATTCAAATCCAGCTCATGGGTGTTCATATAGATAACGCCCGCCGCCATGAACAATACCAGCTTGATCAGAGAGTGATTCACCATGTGCAGCAGCGTCCCGTGGACCGCCAGGGCGTTCTCCTCCCCCAGCAGACCCTGCATACCGATTCCCACCAGAATAAATCCGATCTGAGACATGGAGGAACATGCCAGTGTGCGTTTCAGATCCAGAGAGAACACCGCCAGCAGAGCACCCCCGACCATGGTGACGACGCCCAGCGTCAGAATCAGCATTCCCCAAGCGGAGTCATGCAGAAACAGGTTGCAGCTCAAAATCAAAACTCCATAGATTCCCGTTTTGGTCAAAATGCCCGACAACAGGGCAGAGGCCGGCGCCGGCGCCACGGGATGCGCCTTGGGCAGCCAGATATGCAGGGGAAAGGCCCCGGCCTTGGCTCCAAAGCCCACCAACATGCAGGCTCCCGCCGCATACAGTATCCCTTTATCTCCATGGTTTGCCGCGGCTGCAGTCAGACTTGCTATCTCCAGTGTGCCAAGCTCGTGATACAGCAGGAAAATACCCATCAGCATGACCAGGCCGCCGATTACCGCCACCGCCAGGTAGGTTTCCGCCGCCCGCAGAGCGGGAACATTCTCCTCCTGGGCCACCCACACATAGGAGGTGAAGGACATGATTTCAAAAAACAGAAAGGTGGTCATAAGATCGGCCGACAGAAAAACGCCCATGGTCGCTCCCAGCGTCCACAGCAGAAACAGATAAAAGCGGCTCACATGTTCATGCCGGACAAAATACTCTCCGGACAGAAACGTGGTCATAGCCCACATGAATGCCGCTATCAGGGCATAAATCAGCCGCAGACCGTCTATGCGAAAGTGCAGCCCAAAGCCGCACACAGCTGGTATCGTGCATTCCAGTGCCATCTCCGCATCCTCGTACAGATGCAGCAGCATGATTCGGGAATTCCAGTAGAACATACCTGCCAGCAGAAACATCAAAGCCAACTCCACCGCCACAGTGCAGATTGCCAGTGCGCACCCGGTCCGGGAAATGCCCCTGCCCTCCCGTTTCTTCTCTCCCGTTCTCCCCGCACCATACACGAAGAGCCCCATCAGAAAAGGCAGAAATACCAGGACTGCCACAACACTCCAATGTATACTATACTCCATTACAGCCGCTCCTCTCTCTGATTCCTCCGCCTACTCTGCGGGCAACACCGACGCCACACTCTGCAATGCCTCCAGAAAGGGGCCTGCGTGCATACCGAACACTATAATCACCAGTACAAATATTACCAGAGGCAAGAGCATCATCCATCCCGGATCTTTGACATCGGCAATTGTGCCGTAATCAAAATCCTTTCCCGGAAAAAATGCCCTCACCGAGATCGTCAGCATATACATGGCCGTGAGCAGCGCCGAGGCGAGCAGTGCTCCCACCCCCACCCAGGCCAGAGGATTTTCACTTGCCACCGCCGCCTGGGCAAGCTGCCATTTGCTGACGAAACCCGCCAGCCCCGGCACACCCATCAGCGCCATACCGCACACCGTAAAAATCACAAATACCCTGGGCATTTTTCTGCCCAGACCGTCCAGTTCATGAACGTAATTTCGCCCCGTCCGATGTATCACAGCCCCCGCGCAAAAGAAAGAACCTATCTTCATAAAAGAGTGAAACAACATATGGCACAGAGCGCCCGCCAGTCCCATGGGCGTCATCAGCACCACGCCGAACAAAATATAAGAGAGGTTGCTGACGGTGGACCACGCCAGACGTCTTTTCAAGTGCGTCTCCTTTAATGCGCGGCTGCAGCCATACACTATGGTAAAAATAACCAGAATCATCACAACACTCTGTGCCCAGGTCCCGCGCAGCAAACCGGTTCCGAAACTGTAGTAGGTAATACGCATAGTGGCAAATGCGCCTGTGTTGACCACTGCCACCGCATGGAGCAGAGCCGTCACCGGAGTGGGCGCCACTCCGGCCCGGGGCAGCCAGTTGGAAAAAGGCCATATGGCAGTCTTGACGCCGAATCCCAGAAAGCATAGCACATACACAAGGAGCATCATGTTGGTCTTGTCCCCTATTTTTTCCAGATCCATCACACCCCCCGGCACAAAGCTGGAGGTGGTGCCATAGGACAAAATAAATATCATGCCGATAAAGGCAAACGCCGCGCCGCCAATCATATAGTACAGATAGCTGCGGCTGGCCAACACGGCCTCGCGCGTCCGGGTATGCATTATCAGCGGCAGCGTCACCAGACTCATCATTTCAAAAAAGAAATACATGGTCAGAATATTATCCGCCATGGCAATACCCAGCGTGACCCCATAGGTGATCACATAGAACATAAAGAATGTTTTTTCGGATCGCTCATGTCTCATATATTCAAAGGAATACAGCACCGCCAGAGGCCAGAGCACTGCCGCCATGGCCGCAAACACCTTGCTCATACCGTCCAGATGAAAACTGACCCGCAGATTTCCGGTAAAGCGGAACAACACAAAGGCGTCCTGCGGCTGATAGAGCAGCATGGTGATAACCAGTATGGAGTTGATCACCACCAGAGCCTCTATATACCAGAGCATTTCTCTCCGGTTTCTAAAAGGCAGCATCGGTATCAGGACACCTCCCAGAATCGGCAGCAGCACCACCGAGATCATTACCGCAATATGCATATGCTCTCCTCCCTCCTCAAAGCCTTATACCGCTCACATCTGCAGCGCCAGCGCCGCTATGCCGCCCACATAGTCCGTGAAAATTCCCGGCAGCAGACCCATGCCCAGGGCCAACGCCGCCAGCAGCGCCAAGGGAATCAGCATGGCCGCAGGCGGCTCCCGCCGCTCGTCCTGCGCCGTTTCACCGCCCTCGGCAGCGCCCGGAAAAAAGCCTTTTGTCACAACAGGCAACAGATAGCCGGCCGTCAGCAAAGCGCTGATCAGCAATATGGCTATCCCCCAATAGCCCCATGCGCCCACTCCCGCCTCCAGAGCGCCCTGGGCCAAGTACCACTTGCTGACAAAACCGCTGGTGGGCGGAATACCGATCAGCGACAGCGACAGAATGGCGAAACACCACAGCACCGCGGGCATTCTGCGCCCCAGACCTGCCAGCTCTTCCACCCGGGTCTTGTGGCAGCAGACCAGAAAAATTCCCGCCGCCAAAAACAGACCGCATTTCACCACGGCATGGAATGCAAGATGCAGCAGCGCTCCCGCAAAGCCCGTGGGACTGAGCAGCGCCAGACCGAAAAGGATATAGGATACCTGACTGACCGTGGAATAGGCCAGACGTTTTTTTATCACCGGTTCACGATAGGCGAGAAGAGACCCCATAAACACCGTGACCAGCGTCAGCGCCAGCCAGGCGTACTGCACCCAGGTTCCCCGCAGAAAATCTGCCCCTACAATATAGAAGACCACTCGGATAATCGCCAGTACGCCGGATTTCACAATGACGCCGGACAGCACCGCAGAGGCCGGAGAGGGCGCCACAGGATGAGCGGCAGGCAGCCAGGCATGCAGCGGAAACATGCCTGCCTTTGCCCCAAATCCCAGCAACATAAGAAACACCACCAGCAGCAGAATGCCCCCGTGCGCGCCGACAGCCTCCGGATTCAGTGTTCCACCGGGCCGGAATGTGAGGCTGTCACAGCGGCGATACAGGAAATAAATACCGAAAAGTCCCATGTATGCGCCGCACAGGGAGTAGAACAGGTATTTCAGCGCAGCCATGATCGCCTCCCTGCTGCCATTGTGCATCACCATGACAAACGACACTAGTGTCATCAGTTCGTAGCACAGGTACATCGTGACCAGATTGCCCGCGAAATCCAGACAGACCAACACACCATACAGCAGCACATACAGCCCAAAGAACCGTTTTTGCTCCCCTTCGTGCCGCATATATGCTGTACTGTATATCCCCACCGGCACCCACACTGCCGTCACCATGGTCACAAACCATCTGCCAATATCGTCTATCCGGAAACAAATCGGGATATCCGGCATCAGATAAAACAAAGTGACATTTTTATCACCGCTCCATGCCGCAGCCAACGCCAACATTGATGCCGTCAGCAGAGCGCCGAGGGCTATGCCGTGCACCTTCCCGGAGTGAGATTCCTTTTCCGCACCCACTCCACCGCCGCCTCTCAGATGCTCCGCAAATGACCATATTAACAGAACAATTCCCGCGCCCGCCGCCAACAGGACAGGGCTTAATATCCACAGCTCACTCATGTTTTCCTTTCCACAGTACATCAATTTCACGTCTTACTGTGCCTTCATCTTGATTCCTATGAGAACATTTCCAATCCCTGTCTGATCAGCCCCACCAGCGGTTCTGAGTTCAATCCCAGGGCCACATTGAGCAGAATAAACAGAATCATGGCCGCCGCCTTCATCGGCTGCTGCCTTACGCCGATATGCTGATATTCCGCATTCCGCGCCGCATCCTCCATAGGGGAGTAAATGCGGATTACAGTTTTCATAAAGTATACCGTATTCAAAATAGTGCTGATAGCCAGCGCAATCAACGTGGGCAGCATTTTCACGTTATGTCCCACTGCCGCCTGGGAGAAAAACAGCTTGGAGATAAAGCCCGCGAACATGGGCACACCCACCATAGACAGGGAGCCTACTGTAAACGCCACTCCAGCCAGTCTGTTGCGGAAACCCGCACCGTTCAGATCCTTGAAAAATCTGTTGTCGCCGGACGCTTCCGTAATGCCGGCGGCCGCCACAAACAGCAGGGATTTCGTGGCCGCATGACAGATTATGTGGTAGATACTGGCCGTCACTCCCTCCGCAGTGCCCAGGCCGAACCCCATGTAGATGTAACCGATCTGCGCCACAGAAGAATAAGCTATCATCCGCCTTATATCATTTTCCCGCATAGCGTCCAGCGACCCCATAATCATTCCTGCAATACCGAACACGAACAGTACATGGATCACTTTGCTGCCCCTGATTATGTCAAACCCAATAACCCTGTAAAAAATTTTCACCAGCAGAAAAATATAACCCTTGGACACCAGAGAGGACAGAATCGCCGCTGAGGACACGGTGGAGTATCCGTAAGCGTCCGGCAGCCAGGTGTGGAAGGGAAACAATGCGCTCTTGATCGCCAGTCCCACACACATGAGACAGATGGATACCAGCAAAGGCGTCTGATATTGACCGCTTGCCGTCAACGCGCGAACCGCCTCCTGAATATTACTCATCAGCAAATGTCCCGTCAGATCATACAGGAAACACAGACCCAGCAACAGCAGACCCGATCCCAGCAGGCTCATAATCATGTATCGGGTGGCGGCCTCGATCGTGCGCCCGTTCTGCCTTATCATAATCAGACCACAGGCGGAGATGGTGTTGATCTCCACAAACACATAAGCGGTGAACAGATCGTTGGTGTAGATCAGCGCCAGCAGAGAACAGAGCAGCAGATTCACCATGATATAGTACAGATTCTGCTTGGACTCCTGAATCTCCACTTCTCTCTCCCGGCTACCCCCCATCATGCACAGCAGCATGATCGCGCAGAAAAACACAGCCATCAGCGCTTCCAGTACTCCTGCCCGGATCTCATTGCCCCAGGGAGCCGGAAAATGTCCCATGGTGTAGACGAAAGACTCTCCCGTCTCCATCACATACCACAACACAGCTCCGGACATCACGCCGCACAGTACAATGACCGCCATGTTGACCCGTTTGGCCCATTTTCCTCCAAAAATAGAGGACAAAGGGCCGGAAAACAGGGACAGCACAATGGAGAAAAAGGGAAAATTGCGTATAAAATCCATCACTCTTCCTCCTTTTTCAACAACGTGGAAATCTCGTCCAGATCCAGCGTGTGATACCGCCGATACAATCGGATCGTCAGAGACAGCATCAGCGCCGTCACCGACACAGACACCACGATACCCGTCAGCACCAGACCGCTGGGAATGGGGTTTACATAGGTTTCCACGCTCTGAATACCATCCACCACCACCGGCGCCTTGCGCCCGTCAATATAGCCCTTCAGCGCCAGAAAAAGATAAGTGGCCGTATCCATGATATTCAAACCGATAATCTTCTTGATCAAGTTCTTTTGCAGCAGCAGATTGGAAAATCCAATGCCAAATAGAATCATGGCCACTGCCTCCGCATAGTTATGAAATAAGTTCCCAAAATTCATGACTATACCCCCTGTGCGCTTTAGCGCACATACCAATCAATATCCGCCCTTGCGGAACATCACATAGAAAGTGTACATTGTGCCTGCCACCACCACGCCCACGCAGATATTCAGCAGCAAAATCAGTCCGCTGCTCAGAATGGCTCCCGGTGTGCCCAGTGGAATGATACTCTCAATATGATTTGCCCCCGTGTAGAAGGAATAGGTCTTGGACAGGCAGTAGCATGCCAGCGCGCCAAAGCTCATCCACTTGTAGGTTTTTGCCGTAAAAAAGCGTTCTGTCTTGGCAAAGCCAAAGGCGCTGACATATAGGATCAGCCCTGCGCCGATAACGGCGCCGCCGGAGAAACCGCCCCCGGGTCCCAGATGACCGCACAGGATGATATAGATGCCGAAAATAACAATAAAGGGAACCAGAAGTCTTGCCGCCGTCTGCAGAATCACATCGTTTTTCGGCTCGTAGGCTCGGTCGTTGGACTCCATCTCCTCCTCACTGTTTTTCCCTTTTTTATGGTCTGCCCGCAGCAAAATCAGCACCGTGCATGTGGCGATAAACAACACATGGGATTCTCCCAGGGTATCGAACGCCCGGTAGTCCAGTATCATACCGGTGACGATGTTCACCGCCCCTGTCTCCTGCAGACCCCTCTCAATATATCTCTGGGCCACCTCATTGTTCACCGGGTTGTCCGCATCCCCAAAGGGGGGCAGATCCGCCACGCCGATCAACAGCATGGACACAAGCAGGATGCAGAACACCAGACTGCATATTCGGTACAGTTTTCGGAAAAAAACCATTTCCCGGTTATTCTCCATATCATAGACATGCGCCCGCATTCGCTCCTTATCCTTAAAGAGACGCCGCAGCGTAGCCTCGTCCTCCTCGTGGGGGGCCTGCGGTCTCATCTCCAGATTGCCCATATAGAGGTCCCTGCTGCCATCCAGCCAGGTTTTCAGCTTGTAGGATATGGTCTTCTCATACCGCTCCCTGGGCACTTTCTTGCTCATGACCTCCGCCTCCTTCTATACTCCAGCTCCTCCTCCACATCCTTGTCCATCGTCTCCATGCCCATAATGGCGTGAATTTTTTTCAGCGTCAGCAAAAACAGTATGGTGGTCACCCCCGCCCCCACTGCCGCCTCCGTGATAGCCAGGTCCGGAGACTCCAGGATCACCCATATAATGGACATAACCAGGCTGTAGGACATAAAGATCAGCACGGTGTTTAACAGACTTTTGGAAAGGCTTGCCGCCACCGCGCACACGATCAAAAACAGAAATAAGATACCCGCAAATATTGTCATTGCTGCCGCCTCTCTTTCTCCGACTCCTCCACATGACCATCCCGCAGGACCGTCTTTCGGTAATGCATCCACGCATCCTCGTCCGTAGTCACCTCCAGCCTGGCAATCAGATGGGAGGAGGTGGGAGAGGACAGCCACAGAAACAGGATGATCAAGAGAAGTTTCAGGGCTGTAAAGTTCCACCCGCATATGATAATCAGCCCTACCATGCAGCTGCCGATTCCCAGAGTGTCCCCCATGGCCGCCGCATGCATGCGGTTCAGCACATACCGGAACCGAAACACACCGATCATTTCAATCACAAATATTCCCATGCCGATCAGCAGAAAAACCGCGCCAGCCAGAAAACGAATCCATTCCCATACCGCCATGTATGTCACTCTCCTCTCCGCCCCTGATGTTTGCTCTCCATATAGACGCCCATATACACCTTGGTCAATATGATTACCGCCAGGAAACTGATCATGGCATATATAATACAGATATCCACCAGATAACCCTCCTGCAGATACAGCGCCAATATGGCGATCATCACCATAACCATGGTTCCCATCATATTCACAGCCACCACACGGTCTGCAATTCTCGGTCCGATAATCGCACGAATCAGACATAGAATCACCATTATCGCCAAAAATATCAGAGCCGCCAAAAATAAGATTTCATAGGCCCTCTCCAGGCCAGGTATATTTGTATTCAAATATCCTCACTCCCCTTCCGTTCAATATCCGCCGCCAGCTCGGTAAACACGCTCCGATCCATGCCCTCCGCCAGGCTTTCATCCAGACAGTGTACAGTGTAGTCCCCATTTTCCAGCATCACCGTGATAGTGCCCGGCGTCAGTGTGATGGCATTGGCCAGAAGGGTTTGGGTCACAGGGCCTTTCAGATCACTGTGAAAACTCACCAGCACAGGCTGAATCTCCTCCTTCTGTGTGAGAATCAAATGTATGACGCCCAGATTTGCCTTGATAACTTCTTTGACCAGGACAAAGGCATAACGCAGCAGTTTTCCCAGCTTTTGATAGGCCCTTATTTCCTTTTTTATACTGTAGTCCATGAATTTACAGGTAAAGGCAAAGAGCAGCGCTGCGATGATGACGCCAAAAATACAGATTTCCAGCGTTATATTTCCGTTGAATATGACCCACAGGGCAAAATAGATGAGAAACATCCAAACTTTCCTCCTTCAAAAACGACTTTATATTATACCCATTATTACCCAAAGTCAATGGCTGGGATCAAAAAAATCCCGGGGCAGTCTCACCCCGGGATACATTATTTCCCGCTTTTTCTCTTTTTCACCAGATGTACCACGTAACAGGCAAGCGATACCACTGTGAGCGCCAGCGCGATGAAAAGCAGCTGCTGCCAGGTCACATGCCAGACGTTGACCAAAATGATGGAGGCCACCATCAGCGTAAATGCCCAGTAGGCATACATCAACACCCCAATCAGCAGCGTGAACAGAACATCTTTCAGCAGATCTATCTTTGTGTACCGCTTATCCACAATTACCTCTTTTCCGTGCGGGAGGAGCCGGGCAATCCATCCCCTCCCACACCTGTGTGACCACGTTAATATTTTACTCCCCAGATGCTCTCATTGACGCCCACGGCGGAGAATGTCATCACATCTGTACCCGCCTGGTCCTTCATGGCACAGAACACACCGCTGTACTCATGGTCGTCGTAGGTGATATGCACATAGGGCGTTCCCTCCGTCACGGTCCAGGTTCCCACGACGGAGCCTGTGACGGTGCCGTCCTCATTCAGATCAATCATCACCGGCTGGGATATCTCCTTGTCGATCTTCATGCCCTGGTTGACAAAATAGTACTCACCCACCAGCTCCGATCTGTCGTAACCGCTCTCGGAGAGGGTCTCACCCGCGGTGGTGTAAGGAGCCAACACCGGCCAGGCCTCCTCATTCATAAAAATCTGTTTCACTGCAGGCTCATGATATTCATTGCCGTTGTCAAAACGGGTGTGATAGCAGATATACTGCTTTCCGTCCGTGTCAAAAAAGGTGGACATGCCGCCGGTAGCCATATAGGCATATTTACAGCTGGGCAGATAGTAGTTGCCGGACAGTTTCAGTCCATAATAGGCGTTGTTGTAACCCTTCAGAGGACGCTGTCCGCCCATGTCCACATACTCCCCGTCCGGCTTATCGCTGCGCAGCACTCGGATCTGGTATCCGCCGGTGCGCTCCAGAGAGCCATAGCACAGATACAGGTAGTAGTAGCCGGTGTTCGGGTCATACTGAATATAAGGACCCTCGATGGACTGATGGCCGCCGCCCAGCAGACGCTTGCCAAAATAGGGGTCAACCTCATTTTCCTCGTCCGCCTCGGGATGAATCACCAGACCTGTCTGCGGGTCCAGCTCCAGGATAAAAATGCCGCCGGACCAGGAGCCGTAGGTCATCCACAGCCGCCCCTCCGCGTCATAGAAAGGCGCCGGGTCAATACAGTTGGGCCAGTCCTGATTGTTGTATTCGCCGTTCCCTTTCAGATAAGTATCCGCTGCATAATCCTCGTCCACATAGTCATACACATCGGTCTGATCAATGTCCTTCGCCGTAAAACCGGAATACAGCAGTTCTCCCTGGTACACATAGGGACCCTCCGGCGCGTCCGCCGTGGCATAGCAAAGGTTAGACTTTATGTAAGTGGAGGAGGTGCAAAGATACATCACGTATTTTCCCATGGCTTCATTGTAGATCACGTCCTCCGCCCACACCGCATATCCCCCGTTGCCATAGTCGCCGGAATAGTCAAATATGGTCAGCTCTTCATTGAATAAATCCTCAAAGAGCGCATTGTCCGAGTTGTAGCCGTTGCCGATATAGCTCCAGGTGTGCAGGTCCTCAGATACAGCTCCGGTCATATGGGAGCCGTAAATATAATACTTGCCGTCAAATACCTTGATGGACGGATCATGCACAGACACCCTCGCTCCGTTGGCCGCCGTGTCAATGCCCGTATAGTCTGCCTCTCTGAGTACAGGCTCCAACACCGGCTCCGGAGGAGTCTGTACATTGTCAGTCTCGCCGCTGGTCTCTGTGTCGGTCTCTGTTCCAGTCTCGCCGCTGGTCTCTGCGCCGGTCCCTGTGGACTCTTCCGGGGACACCGCAGGCTGGCCGCCGCAGCCCATAAGTGATCCTGTCAGACAAACACACAATGCCACTGCCAATAATCTGTTTTTCATACCCTTGCCTCCTCCTATTTGAGGATCAATAGATCCTCTGTACCGTATCTTCCCTACTGACACCACATCCGGCAGAGTAATCTCAGGCCGCCCTGGCGTCCTGAGATTCTCTGGGTGTCATCCGGGAAGATACTGTTGTAAGATGTTTCACGTTCTTCTTTACTCTAGATTAAAATGTTTTACTGAAAATGTCAATAAACATTTGCACATATTCCAATTTTGCTGAAAAAAACAAAACTTTTTGTTCCCGATATTGAAAAAAATTTACTTTAGGAGTAGAATAACAGAAGTGTTATTGATATGGTACCGCATATATGTCTGCGGTATACAGAAAGGGGTACTTATGAAAAACATTCAAAACAAATGGATTCGTGCCGCTATCC
>CAYLIM010000081.1:0-12480 GCA_964383805.1 uncultured Acetatifactor sp. | reverse complement strand
TACCACTAAGACTACCGCTAAACTACCGCTGGTATTGACAGAGACAGAAGAAAAGATTATTATAGCTATGCAGGAAAATCCCCAAATTATGCAGGCGGAATTGGCCGGGCAAGTCAATCATGAGCCGAAAAGCTTCCAATCGCTATGGCAGTTGGCAGGTTCATATATAGGTATAAGACAGGAAGGCGAAAAGCAATGAAAAAACCAGAGCACAAAAGATTTTTCAAAAAAATACTTACCCTGGCGGCCACGGCGGCGCTGACGCTGGGGCTGCTGGCGGGCTGTGGACAGCAGGAGGAGCCGACCACCGTGCGCATAGGAGGACTGAAAGGCCCCACCTCCATGGGACTGGTATTTTTACAGGAACAGGCGGAGAACGGACAGGCGAAACAGGCGTATGAATTCACCATGGCCGCCGCGGCGGATGAACTGCTGCCGCTGATGATAAAGGGGGAACTGGATATAGCGCTGATTCCCGCCAATGTGGCCAGTGTACTGTACGGCAAGACCGAGGGCGGAATCTCCGTTTTAAATATCAATACTCTGGGAGTGTTGTATATGGTGTCCGGAGACGACAGCATTGACAGCATGGAAAGTCTGCGGGGCAGGACGATCTATCTCACAGGCAAGGGGACTACCCCGGACTATGTACTTCAATATCTGCTGACGGCCAACGGCATCGACGTGTCCGAATGCACTCTGGAATACCGGTCGGAGGCCACGGAGGTGGCGGCGCTGCTGGCCGAGCAGCCCCAGGCCATCGGACTGCTGCCCCAGCCCTTTGTGACAGTGGCCTGCGCTCAAAACGAGGAACTGAAAGTGGTGCTGGATATGAATGAGCAGTGGAATCTGGTGCAGGGAGAGGGCGGCAGCAGTATGGTCACCGGAGTGACTGTGGTGCGTAACGCTTTTCTGCAGGAACACCCGGAGGCCGTGGCTGCGTTTATGACAGAGCATGCGTCCAGCGTCCAGGCGATACAGGAGGACCCTGACAAGGGGGCGGAGCTGGTGGTGGCAGCGGGAATCATAGCTAAGGAACCCATTGCCCGAAAAGCGATTCCTCAGTGCAATATCACTTGTTTGGACGGAGAGAATATGCGGCAGGCCCTGTCCGGCTATCTGCAGGTACTGTATGATCTGGACCCCCAGGCGGTGGGCGGCGCGCTGCCAAAGGAGAGCTTTTACTACATTCCGTAAGCTATGAGAAATGGTGGGGCAAAGCGGCGAGTCTTTTTGAGCAATATCGCAGACACGGTCTGCGATATGCATGGGGATTGGAATGGAAAATGAATCTATAAAAAGGTTCTGTGTTAAATACGGTAAAAAGATAGTGGCGGCGGCTGTCTGGATCGCGCTATGGCAGCTGGCGGCCTGGATGGTGGGCAGCAGGATTCTGCTGGTGGGTCCCCTGGAAACCCTGCAGGCTCTGGGCCAGCGGGTTTTTCAGGGGAGTTTCTGGCTGACGGTGGGATTCTCTCTGCTGCGGATCGGCGCAGGTTTTACGGCTGGTCTGACGCTGGGACTGTTGTTTGCCGCGGCGGCCAGCCGTTTTGCGCTGCTGGAGGAATTTCTGGCCCCGGCCATGGCTCTGCTGAAAGCCATTCCGGTGGCCTCCTTTGTGGTGCTTTTTCTGATCTGGTGGCGCAGCGGCGTGCTGGCAACCGCCGTCAGCTTTTGCATTGTGCTGCCCAATATCTATGTGAATACGCTGGAGGGCATTCGCCGGGTGGACAGGCGTCTGCTGGAGATGGCGAATGTTCTGGAGATTCCGGCATGGAATCGCTTTTTTTATATTTACAGACCGGCTCTAAAGCCCTATCTGGACAACGCCGTCCGCATATCCGTGGGCATGAGCTGGAAATCCGGTGTGGCGGCGGAGGTTATCGGCATTCCCGCTCTGTCCGTGGGCGAGCAACTGTATATGTCCAAAATCTATCTGGACACGGCGGGAGTGCTGGCCTGGACGGCGGTGACGATCCTTGCCAGTGCGCTGTGTGAAAAACTGGTGTTGGCCCTGTGGAAAAAGTTTCAGCGCTGGGAGCCCAGGTGCCGCGCAGCGGGCAAGGCAGGGCCGGAGGGTGAGAGCTGTCACAGCGGGCAGACGGTGCTGGAACTGGAGCATGTGAGCAAGAGCTATCATGGCAGACCTGTGCTGCAAGGGGTGACGGAGCGCTACGAGAGAGGGAACACCTACTATTTCCGCACTCCTTCGGGCAGCGGCAAGACCACGCTTTTCAGGCTGATCGCGGGGTTGGAGAAACCGGATGAAACGGGAGAGCAGACAAAAATCCTCCGCCATGGCAGCCGCATTTCCATGGTTTTTCAGGAGGACCGTCTCTGCGAGGAGTACAGCGCCCTGGTGAATGTGGACATGGTCACCGGGGACAGAGAGAGATCCCGGGAGCAGCTGTGCCGTCTGCTGGGGGAGGAAGAGCTGTATAAGCCCTGCCGGGAACTCAGCGGCGGCATGAAAAGGCGGGTTGCCGTGGCCAGAGCCATGGCAGTGGGGGGTGATGTGATACTGCTGGACGAGCCGTTTGCGGGACTGGATGCGGAGAGCCGCCGCCGGACGGAGCAGTATATCCACAGTCTCGGAAAAGACAGCGCTGTGCTGGTGGCCACCCACACAGGAGAAGGGAAGGAGGGCTATGGAGCGGAAAGTTAGGCCCCATTACACAAAAAACATTTGCATCACGCCCCATTCTATGATATAATCTACCAATGACTGTGATTATGTCCGCCCGGCGGCGGGCATGTGAAGATACAGGGGAGATGAAGGAGGAAATGATACAATGAGTTTACAGATTGAGAAATTGGAAAAAAATATGGCTAAGCTGACCATCGAGGTTTCGGCCGAGGAGTTGGACAAGGCCATTGAAAAGGCTTATCAGAAGGAAAAGAACCGGATCAGTGTTCCCGGTTTCCGCAAGGGCAAGGCACCCCGCAAGCTGATTGAGCAGATGTACGGCAAAGAGGTGTTCTATGAGGATGCTGCCAACGTGCTGATTCCTGAGGCATATGAGAAGGAACTGGAGAGCTGCGAGGAAGCTATCGTGTCCCAGCCCAAGATCAATGTGGTGCAGATTGAGGCGGGCAAGCCCTTTATTTTCACTGCGGAGGTGGCTCTGAAGCCCGAGGTAACTCTGGGCAAGTACAAGGGTGTGAAGGTGGATGCCGCTGATCTGGAAGTGACAGAGGAAGAGATCGATGCGGATATCAACAGGGAGCGCGAGAACAGCGCCAGAACCATCCCTGTGGAGGACAGGCCCGTCAAGGACGGCGATATGACCGTCATTGATTTTGAGGGCTTTGTGGACGGTGTGGCTTTCGAGGGCGGCAAGGGTACAGATTACCCGCTGACCATCGGCTCCGGCGCGTTTATCCCCGGCTTTGAGGAGGCGCTGATCGGCGCTGAGATCGGCAAGGAGACCGATGTTAATGTGACTTTCCCGGAGGATTACCAGGCCGAGGAGCTGGCCGGTAAGGCCGCAGTGTTCAAATGCACCGTCAAGGAGATCAAGGAAAAGGAGCTGCCTGAGCTGGACGATGAGTTTGCAGCGGAGGTGTCCGAGTTTGAGACTCTGGCTGAGTACAGAGAGGATACAAAGAAGAAAATAGCGGAGCGCAAGGCCGAGGCTGCCAAGAGCGCCAAGGAGGAGGCTGTCATTGACGCTATTATAGCGGATGCCCAGATGGAGATTCCCGATGCCATGCTGGAGACCCAGCAGAGACAGATGGTGGAGGATTTCGCTCAGAGACTGCAGATGCAGGGACTGTCCATGGAGCAGTACATGCAGTTCACCGGCGCTGACCCTCAGATGCTGCTGGAGCAGATCAAGCCCCAGGCCCTGAAACGCATCCAGTCCCGTCTGGTGCTGGAGGCTGTGGCAGCTGCCGAGAAGATGGAGGCCACCGAGGAGGAGTTTGAGGCCGAGGTTGCCAAGATGGCCGAGGGCTACAAGATGGAGACCGACAAGGTTAAGGAGATCCTGGGCGAGAGCGGCAAGAAACAGGTGATGGAAGATATCTGCGTGAACAAGGCTGTTGAGTTCGTTGTGGAGAATGCCAAGGAGGCCAAGCCGACAAAGAAATCCAGCAAGGCCAAAGCGGCGGCGGACGCGGAGTAAGCCCGAGAACAAATGAGAGTGGGATAACAAACAGGGGATTGATTAATTTTTTATGAAATCCTCTGTTTTGTGATTGTAAAAGAATAACAAGTAATGTATAATGTGTTTTGCAATTGGTGTTCCGTAAATAATATATGCGTAAAAGCGTATGAAAATATGTCTGCGGCGCACAGGGCCTGACGCCCGGAAGTGGAGGAAATTATGAGTTTAGTACCTTATGTCATTGAACAGACCAGCAAGGGTGAGAGATCCTATGATATTTATTCCAGATTGTTGAAAGACAGAATCATCTTTCTCGGCGAGGAGGTCAACGAAGTGACCGCCAGCCTGGTGGTGGCCCAGCTGCTGTTTCTGGAGTCCGAGGACCCGGAGAAGGATATTCACCTGTATATCAACAGCCCCGGCGGCAGTGTGACTGCAGGCATGGCAATCTATGATACCATGCGGTATATCAAATGTGACGTGGCCACAGTTTGTATCGGTATGGCCGCCAGCATGGGCGCTTTTCTGCTGGCAGGCGGCGCGAAGGGCAAGAGATACGCCCTGCCCAACGCTGAGATCATGATTCACCAGCCATTGGGCGGAACCAAGGGTCAGGCGACGGAGATCGAGATAGCTGCAAGGCATATTCTGAAGACCAAGGAAAAGCTGAACCGTATGCTGGCGGAGAACACCGGCAAGGACTATGAGACCGTGTGTGCCGACACCGAGCGCGACAACTGGAAGAGCGCCGAGGAGGCTCTGGAGTACGGGCTGATCGACCAGATACTCACTTCCCACTCCATGATAGAGACGGAGGGGAAGAACTCCTAAGTGAGAGATGTAAGTAAGTATGAAACTTCGTTTCATATATGTATTTGTGCAGTATCACAGGTAAAACAGTAGTTGGCTTTGCCAACTACAGATATGCATAGTAAGGTAAATATGAAATACTGATATGTGTGAGAGGTAAGAACAAGAATGGCAGGTAAAAATTTTGACGGCGATATCAGATGCTCGTTCTGTAACAAATCCCAGAGTCAGGTCAAAAAGCTGATTGCCGGACCGGCGGGAGTATATATCTGTGACGAGTGTGTTGAGATCTGTGAGGATATTCTGGAGGAAGAACTGGAGGAGGAGGAAGAATCCGCCCTGCAGGAACAGGACATCAAACTCCTGAAACCGAAGGAGATCAAGAAGTTCTTGGACGATTATGTGATAGGGCAGGAGCAGGCTAAAAAGGTGCTGTCGGTGGCGGTGTACAACCACTACAAGAGAGTGACGGCTCCCAGAGACCTGAATGATGTGGAGCTGCAGAAGAGCAATATCATTATGATCGGCCCCACCGGGTCGGGCAAGACTTATCTGGCCCAGACTCTGGCCAAGATCATCAATGTGCCCTTTGCGATTGCCGACGCCACCACATTGACCGAGGCCGGCTATGTGGGCGAGGACGTGGAGAATATTCTGCTGAAACTGATACAGGCGGCGGATTATGACGTGGACAGGGCGCAGTATGGTATCATCTATATCGATGAGATCGACAAAATCACCAAAAAGGGAGAGAATGTGTCCATCACCCGGGACGTGTCCGGCGAAGGAGTACAGCAGGCTCTTTTGAAAATCGTGGAGGGAACCGTTGCCAGCGTGCCACCTCAGGGCGGCAGAAAGCATCCCCACCAGGATTTGATTCAGATAGATACCACTAATATTCTGTTTATCTGCGGCGGCGCTTTTGACGGGCTGGAGAAGATCGTTGAGTCCAGGCTGGATCGCAAGTCCATCGGATTCAACACGGTGGTGGCCCAGAAATCCACCAAGGAGATCGGAGAGCTGCTGCAGGAGGTGACGCCGCAGGATCTGGTGAAATTTGGCCTGATCCCGGAGTTTGTGGGTCGTGTGCCTATCAATGTGTCCCTGCAGGGACTGGACAGGGAGGCTCTGGTCAAGATTTTGAAGGAGCCTAAGAGCGCCCTTATCAAGCAGTACCAGAAACTGTTTGAGTTCGACGAGGTGGACCTGGAGTTCGATGAGGACGCCATTGAGGCCATTGCGGACAAGGCGTTTGAGAGAAAGACCGGCGCCAGAGGCCTGCGCTCCATTATGGAGAGCGTGATGATGGATACGATGTATCAGATTCCCTCGGATGAGACCATCGGCAAGTGTGTGGTTACTAAGGCTGCGGTGGAAGGAATCAGTGAACCTCTGACCTTTTCGAGAGACATTCCAGTGAAAAAAGCCCAATAGCACAAATGACGCCGCCTGTGAAAAGAGCGGCGTCATTTAGATTAATTCCCGCGAGCAATGAGCCAAGTGCCATGCTTGCGTGAGCATTTGGCGAATGCCGCGGGGGTGTTGACTGACGGATATGCAGGGGGATATATATGATTATAAAGAATGTGGCACTGGAGACCGTGTGCGGAATCACAAGCAAATTGCCGGAAAACAGCAGGCCGGAGGTGGCTTTTGCAGGCAAGAGCAATGTGGGAAAATCCTCCCTGATCAATGCGCTGATGAACCGGAAAAGTCTCGCCCGCACCAGTTCTCAGCCCGGAAAAACCCAGACTATTAACTTCTATAATGTGAACGACAGCGTCTATTTTGTGGATCTGCC
Source organism: uncultured Acetatifactor sp. (assembly GCA_964383805.1). Classification (GTDB taxonomy): domain Bacteria; phylum Bacillota; class Clostridia; order Lachnospirales; family Lachnospiraceae; genus Acetatifactor. The sequence goes on along the minus strand of CAYLIM010000081.1, from coordinate 5,760 downwards.
GGGCTATGGATACGCGAGCGTCAGCGAGCATGTAAAGGCGCAGTGGGGCAAAATGGTTGAAAACTATCTACATAAGTCCCGGCAGCTGAGGGCAGTGTTTCTGCTGATCGACATTCGCCACAAACCATCGGAAAACGATTGTGTTATGTATGACTGGATCAAGAGCCATGGTTATCAGCCGATCATTATTGCAACCAAGCTGGATAAAATCAACCGCAGCCAGATTCAGAAACAGGTAAAGCTCCTGAGGGAGACGCTGAAGGCGGATAAGGATGTTCGCATGGTCCCTTTTTCCGCCGCAACCAAGCAGGGCAGGGAGGAAATCTATGAAATCATCGAGGAAATACTTCAAAGCGCTGGTTAATCTGGGCGTGGCGCTGGCGATCTTTTTGCTGGTGGTACTGCTGCTGCCCAGGCTCCTCATATGGTTTATGCCCTTTGTGCTGGCGGGAATCATCTCCATGATCGCCAGTCCCCTGGTGCGCTTTTTTGAGGAGAAGATGAAGCTGAAACGGAAATGGGCCAGCGCCTTTGTAATCATAGTGGTCATTGCGCTGGTGGTGCTGGTGCTGTATCTGGTGGGAGCCAAGCTCATAGAGGAGGGACTGGGACTTTTGGGGGCGCTGCCGGAGATGTGGGAATCCGTGAAAGAGGATTTGTCCGGCGTCGGCGAAAGTCTCAACGGAATCTATGAAAAGCTGCCCCTGGATACCCAGCAGACGATCTCCAGTCTGGGCAATCAGGTGGGAGAGTTCATGGCAGGTCTGTTTGAGCGCATCGGCACCCCCACAATCACGGCGGCGGGAAATTTTGCCAAACAGCTGCCCTCGGTGCTGATCGGCATTATCATGTGTCTGCTGGCGTCCTATTTCTTTGTGGCGGACCGCTATCGGATTGGCAGCTGGGTCAGAGAACATGCACCCGCCTCCATTATGTCCCGATATGATATGATACGCAGAAGTATCCTCAAATCCGTGGGGGGATATTTCAAGGCCCAGCTCAAGATAGAGGTGTGGATGTATCTGCTGCTGGTGATAGGACTGAGTATACTGCGGGTAAACTATGCGCTGCTCATTGCGGTTGGCATTGCCTTTTTGGACCTGCTGCCCTTTTTTGGCACCGGAACAGTTATGGTTCCCTGGGCGCTGATTAAGATTTGCAGCGGAGATTACAAGATGGCTATGGGGCTGCTCATTATATGGGGAGGCGGGCAGCTGGCCAGACAGATTATTCAGCCAAAGATCGTGGGCGATTCCATCGGCATGGAACCGATCCCCACTCTGTTTTTGCTGTATGTCGGCTATAAGCTGGGCAGCGTTGTGGGTATGATCATCGCCGTGCCCCTGGGGATGCTGGTGGCTACCATGTACCAGGAGGGCGTGTTTGACACCACAAAAAACAGCATTGCCATTCTGATATCCGGGCTGAATCACTTCAGAAAGCTTCAGCCGGAGGATCTGGAAGTGGTGGAGGAGATGAAGGACAAAAAAACCTGAAAAAAACAGCAATTATCATGAAACGTTTTGGCCCGTAAAACTGTCTTATAGTTAGCGGGTCTTTTTTATGTAAAAAAAATATTTTGCAGTATATTGACCTCTATAGGGATTTTATAAATAGAGCAGGTTGCTAAAGATGGATACAATCATGATACAGGATACGGCTAGAATACAGGAGAAACTACAACAAAAGATTGACAGCTACAGCGATATGCTTTTTAAGATTGCGTATGCCAGGACGGGAAACCGGGCCGACGCCGAGGATATCGTGCAGGAAACCTTTTACCAGTATTTCAAAACCTCCAGGGAATTTGACAGCGAGGAATACGAAAAGGCCTGGCTGATCAGAGTTACCTTGAACGGATGCCGCAAGATGTGGCGCAGCAGTTTTCACCGCCGCCGCAGCGATGTTCCCGACTCGGAACAGCTTTTTCCGAAGGAGGGAATGGAGATCGGCGAGCGCAGTCCGGAGGAAAGCTTTTTGGACAAGGAGAGAGCCAGAGAGGTGCTGGATGCGGTGTGGAGGCTGCCGGTTGTATACCGGGACGTGATTCACCTGTTTTACTATGAGGAATTGTCAGTGAAGGAGATTGCGGAGATACTGGAGCGGAAGGTGTCTACAGTGACCTCGCAGCTGACCAGAGGCAGGGAACTCTTGAAAAAGAGCCTGAAGGAGGAGTACGATTTTGCGTAGTTTCAGAGAAGAATATCAGAGGGAAATGGAGCAGGCGGGAACCTTTCGGCTGGACGTGGGGCAGGTGTCCGATGAGATTCATCACCACAAGATGAAAAGTGCCCGCAGAAGGCGCATGCTGGTTTCGGCAGTCTCGGCCGCGGCGATTTTTCTGCTTGTGGGTGGCGTGGCGACGGCCATGAACTACGGAGGCGGTCTCATACAGGTGCGTGACAACGGATTTTCCATTGTCAGCCAACCGGCCGGAGGAGAGGACAACGGAGCCGGGGGAGAGGATGCGGGGCAGACTCCGGTGATTGCCAGGGGGCGGTCAGTGCAGGAGCCGGAGGAGCTTGAGACAGAATGTATAGTATGCGACGTGGACTTCAAGGAGTATGACTCTCTGGCTGCTTTCCGGGAGGAAAATCAAATTGCCGTGCCGATGCCGGATATGCAGCTCCTGGGGGGAGATGCGGCGGAGCAGTATATTCACATGCTGGAAAATCAGGTGTACATCCGCATCCAGGATACGCAGGAGCGCTTTTTTTCCATTGTGCAGATAGACCACCGGGACGACCAGGCCTATGCGTCGTCCAGCGCCTATGCGGGGGAGGCGGCCAACGAGCGCAACTACACTACCGGTCAGGGCTACACCTATAAGGTGATAGATATTATGGACGGCGGCGAAGTCAGCAGCATAGAGTGCGCCATTTCTCTGTATGGCAGGGATCTGCTGGTGGGTTTTCGCGGATACACTCAGGAGGAGGCATATGAGGTGCTGCAGACGATGGACCTGGGAGTGTATTCTATGGGCGAGTGACGGAAGACTTTTGCAAGGGCATTGACGCAGGCTGGCCTGCGATATGCATAAAGAGGTAAGGAAGGATCGTGAGACTTATGGACAAAAATATTGTGATCTACAACAACAATACGGGGATTACAGCGTCCCTGCGTCCGCTATTAAGAGGGGAAAATATCAGGCTGCTGACGGCGGAGAGCAAAGTACAGCTGCGCCAGATCATGGCGGCGGAGCAGATTCATTTGTTGATCACCGATGTGGTGTGGTCTGACCATGACCAGGATATTACCGAAGGGCTGGAGACATTGCAGCAGATTCGCCAGATGAGCAGTCTGCCCATCATAGTGGTGTCCTGCCGCGATGATGAGACCAGCAAGATACTGGCTCTGAACGCAGGCGCGGATGATTATGTGGTCAGCGGCTGCAATCCTCTGGAGCTGCTGGCTCGGATTAAGTCCCAGCTGCGGCGCTATACCCAGCTTGTGAATGTATGCGCCAATATAGACAAGATTTATCAGGTAGATGATCTGATGATTGACGACAACACCAGACAGGTTTTTGTGGACCGCAAGGAGGTTAGACTGACTCCCATTGAATACAAGATATTGAAACTGCTGGTGCAGGAGCGGGGAAGAGTTTTGTCCATCGCCCAGATATATGAGTCCATATGGCATATGCAGGCCATCGGCGCCGACAATACCATCGCCGTGCATATCCGCCATATTCGCGAGAAGATTGAGAGCAATCCCAAGGAGCCCAGATACCTGAAAGTGGTCTGGGGCACAGGATACAAAGTGGGATAAAGGGCAATACTGACAGTGACTCCGCCCGGTATGAAACTTCGTTTCATATACGTATTTGTGCAGTATCACAGGTTGCGCCTGTGATATGCATGTAGAGGAAAGTTTGAGACATGTGTCACACAGGGCGGGGAAAAGGAGAGTGACAGTACATGGGTGTTTTATCGGGACTTAAACCGGAAAAGGTATTTACATTTTTTGAGGAAATCGCCCAGATTCCTCACGGGTCGGGTAATGTGGAGGCGATCAGCGACTATCTGGCGGATTTTGCCGGAAAGAGAGGGCTGCAGTGCATTCAGGACGAGATCAAGAACATTATTATTATCAAGGAGGCTGCTGTGGGCTATGAGCAGGAGCCTGCCCTGATTTTGCAGGGACATATGGATATGGTGGCGGTGCATAAGCCGGAGCTGGAGATCGATATGACCCGGGAGCCGCTGAAACTTGCGGTGGAGGGGGATCGGATCTATGCGGAGGGAACCAGTCTGGGCGGCGACGACGGCATTGCCGTGGCCTATGCCCTGGCGCTGCTGGACGACGATACGCTGCAGCATCCCCGTCTGGAGGTGGTGATCACCGTGGACGAGGAGGTGGGGATGGACGGAGCCAGAGCCATAGACCTGTCCATGCTGCAGGGCCATAGACTGCTGAATCTGGATTCTGAGGAGGAGGGTATTTTTCTGACCAGCTGCGCCGGTGGCGCAAGGATTCACTGCACAGTGGACTTGGCGGGGCAGTGCCGGGATATGACAGGCGTTGTCTATGAGTTGACTGTGGGCGGTCTCCAGGGCGGCCATTCCGGTGCGGAGATTCACAAGGAGCGCGGCAACTCCAATATGCTGATGGCAAGACTGCTGCAAAAGCTTTCGGGCAGCGTCAGGGCGGGGCTGTGTGACTGTGAGGGCGGACTGGCGGACAACGCCATTCCCCGTGTGACCGTAGCAAGGCTTCTGGTGGATAGAGAGGACGAGGAGAGGCTGAAACACCTGGTGGCGGAGTATGCCGCGGCGCTGAAACAGGAACTGGCAACCAAGGATCCGGAGGTATCTGTCACAGCGGTGGACAAGGGAGACACCACAGAGAGCTGTCTGGCGGGCAGCGATCTGCAGCGGGCGGCGGATTATCTCTACAGCCTGCCCTGCGGCGTCCAGGCTATGAGCGCGGATGTGCCGGGGCTGGTGGAGACCTCTCTGAACCTGGGCATTCTGAAGATTCACGGCGGAAAGGTGGAGGCTGAATTCTCCGTGCGAAGCTGCGTGGACAGCAGCAAGCAGGCGCTGCTGGATAAAGTACAGGCGCTGACTGCCCTGGCGGGCGGGCGCTGCGAGATAACCGGGGATTATCCCGGCTGGGCCTATCGGGTGGATTCTCCCCTGCGGGACAAGATGGTTGCGCTGTATAAGGTGATGTATGGCGAAAAGCCCCGGGTGGAGGCGATACACGCCGGTCTGGAGTGCGGTATTCTGGCGTCCAAGATTGCGGATCTGGACGGGATTTCGTTCGGTCCAAACATGTACGATATCCACACCACAGAGGAGACGCTGAGCATATCTTCCACCCAGCGGGTGTGGGAGTATCTGGTGCGCCTGCTGGCGCTGAAGGATTGAGCCGCCGTTTGGGCGTTTGCGGTGCAAGACCAGCGATATGTGGGGATGAGGAAATTTTGCATGTTTTTGAAAAAAAGGGTTGCATTTTTCGGGGGGACGGGTTATAATAGTCTTCGTTACGGGGTGTGGCTCAGCTTGGTTAGAGCGCCGTCTTAGGGAGGCGGAGGTCGCGAGTTCGAATCCCGCCACTCCGATATATTGAAAACTGCCAAGTTCTTGCGTTTGCTGAGAACTTGGCAGTTTTTTTGTTTAAATAATTATATGTAATGCAGACTATCGGTTATAGCGGGTCGAAACGGATAAACGGCTTGAAATTGCCATATAGTTTGCTTATAATACCGGTCTTTTTGGTTTGAACCCCTAAACATAGTGCTAAGCCCCAGGC
>CAYLIM010000080.1:0-13635 GCA_964383805.1 uncultured Acetatifactor sp. | reverse complement strand
GTTTGCGCAGCAAATCCGCATTGTCAAGGAGGTCATGCACAGCCGCAAGCTGAGCCCCGATATCCATCGGCTGGTCAAAGGCGTCATGGTGGAGAGCTACATTGAGGAGGGCTGCCAGAAAGTGGGCGGCGGCGTCTACGGTAAATCCATCACTGATCCCTGCTTGGGATGGGAGGACACTAAGAAACTGATTTTTGACTTGGCTGAATACGAATAAAAAAGGAACATACAATTTGGTTCACCGTTAATTCCAAATTGTATGTTCTTTTTTAATCCCCATGCATATCGCAGACTGTGTCTGCGATATTGCTCAAATAGAAAATTGAAAAATCAAAGATTTTTCAACCTATCTCCTTGGATGATTTCTACTGTATTCTTCTCTGACTTTGTTCCGGCATTCCGCCGCGTAAATCTGTGTGGCGGCTATGTCTGTGTGGCCCATCATCTCCTGCACGCTCTGCAAATCCGCACCGTTTTCTATCAGGTGCGCCGCAAAAGCGTGGCGCAGACTGTGAGGCGTTACTTCTTTCTGTATCCCTGCCTGCTCTCCGTATCTGCGAACCAGTTTCCACACTCCCTGACGGCTCATCGCCACTCCACTGTAGTTCACAAACAGAGTATCGCAGCGGGCGTCCGCCAGCAGCGTCTCCCGCCCTTCGTCCAAGTATTGCAGCAGCGCCGCTCTGGCGTGGTTGCCAAAGGGAATGACCCGCTCTCTGCCACTCTCTCCGCAATGCAGAAATCCCAGCTTTAGATTCACATCGGAAACCTGAAGTTCCACCAGCTCCGACACCTTGATACCCGTGGCGTACAGCAGCTCTAAAATTGCCCGATCCCGCTGTTGCCTGGGCTTGTCCCCCGACGGCTGCTCCACCAGCAGATTGACCTCTTCCACGGTCAGAATCTCCGGCAGCTCCCGATCCTGTCTCGGTGTCTGCAGCTGCTCTGTAATGTCCTCCCCCGCCAGATGCATTTTTTCCAAGTAATGGTACAATGCCCGGACTGAAGACATGCGGCGTGACACGGTAGATGCTTTTTTTTCCTGCTCTAATATAAGAAAATACTCTTTCAGGCAGCTGGCGGTCACCTCGCCAAAATCCGTTATCCCCTGCTCTCGCTCCAAATAACACCTGAAATGTCGCAGATCCCGCTGATAGGAAAGCACCGTATTGCCCGACAGCTTTTTTACCTGCCGCAAGTATGTGATAAAAGACTGCAATTGTTCTTCCATTGTACCCTCTTTGTCTACACCTTCAGACCGCTCAGCTTTGACACCGTATCTTTACAAAAATAGTTATACACCGCCACTGCTCTTCCCACAAAAATCACTGCCAGAATCGTCCCAACGCCAATACCTATCCATTTTCCCGCAAAAACCATACTGATAACTACTGTTATTAAAACACAGAACGCATCCAGCATGTTTTTAACCGTACTGACTTTTCTGCCGCAGCAGTCGGATAGTGCCTGCACTATCCCGTCCCCCGGATTGGGTATCAGCCGCGCATTCAAAGTGAGGCCTATCCCCACCCCAGTCAGAGCAATCGCTATCACCAAAAATATTCCCCTTGTCACCACACTCCCAGTCATGTCCGGGATTACATCCGAAAATAGATTCATGAATCTAGTAAACACAATACTCAGAGGAATCTGCAGAATATCCGCCAGTATCGTCCTATATCTTTTCAGGCCGATGTGGCATATTATCTCAACCGCCACGAACACGATATACCAGATCAGCGTCACATCGCCCACATTCTCCTTAAGAAGGCTGGCCACACAGAAAGCCACCGATATCAGCGGTGAAACTCCCATATTTGTCTTGGTGTTTAATGTGATTCCCAGTGCCAGCACCAGCAGACCGATTATGTAAAAAAATACTCTGAAAAACCACTCTCTTCTCATATGCATCCCTTGCTCATTATACCATGTACCCTATCCAAAGTCCATCCATCAGAATATCTTCACTATCATCCGCAGCAGATACGGATTTACATAGGCTTCCAGCCAGCACCCCACCACCAGCATAAAGAGGAAAAGTCCGGCCTGGGCCGACAGATGTATTCCTGTGCGCTTTAATCCGCTCAGCCCCTCGTTACCGTTCATATAATAAAGCCGCCTGCAGGTGCGTTCCGCCAGAGCAAGCAGCAGCACCCATGCCGGAACATAGACAAAAGCCTGAGGAAATAAACCCACAATCAGTAAAAACATTCCCTTGATGCCATGTTCGGCAAACAGCGTGGTCAACAGCAGTCCCAGAGAAAAGCCATAGCGGAACGCATAAACCCACACCGCCGCCAGACCCAGAAACGTGGTGGAAAGAAGGACCAGCAGTATGGCCTCCCCCAGTCTCTTGCCCAGCAGACATAGAAAGAGTGAACTGCTGTCAATCACGGCAAAACGCACCTGCAACAGTGCATTCTCTTCCAGAAACTCCGTTCCTGACAACAATTCACTTTTCACCAGATTGGCGATCACAATCCCGCCGCATATTCCAATTATAAATATAATTAACTGCTTATTGGCAAGTTTCAAATCTCCCTCTTCCCGCATATCTGCATACATAGAATTGTGGACACTCTATTATATGCCGCAGGATATATCCACATGCCTGACGTACCAGCGCATTCTCCACCCGGCTAATGATCCTTGCAGATCAGCTCGCCAACAGCTTTTCCACGCTCACCAGTTTCACGCAGAGCACAAAGAGATCTGTAGCCATAGCCATTTCCTCTGGCGTGGGGAAGGACGGCGCAATACGAATATTGCTGTCCAGAGGGTCCTTGCCGTAGGGGAAGGTTGCCCCGGCTCCGGTCAAAGTGACTCCCGCCTCCTTACACTTTGCGGCGATGGCCTTTGCACAGCCCTCCATAGCGTCAAAGGAGATAAAATAACCCCCGTTAGGTTTTGTCCAACTGCCAATCTGCAGCCCCGCCAGTTCATTTTCCAGCACCTGCTGTACCGCCTCAAACTTGGGCCGCATGATGGCCGCATGTTTTTTCATATGCTCCTTGATACCCTCAAAATCTTTAAAATAGCGCACGTGTCTCAACTGATTGATCTTGTCATAGCCGATGGTCTGGATGGTCATGGATTTTTTGATAAATTCCAGATTCCCCTTGGAGGCTGCAATAGCTGCCACACCGGCGCCTGAAAAGCTGATTTTTGAGGTGGAGGAAAACTCATATACAATATCCGGATTGCCGGCCTTTTCACACTCGCTCAAAATCTCCAGTATCTCATCCTGTCTGTCCTCATACAGATGATGCACTGCATAGGCATTGTCCCAGAATATGCGGAAATCCTTTGCCGCAGGCTTTAACGCCGCGAATCTTCTGATCGTCTCATCACTGTAGCTGTAGCCCTGGGGGTTGGAATACTTGGGTACGCACCAGATACCCTTGATGCTCTCGTCCTCAGACACCAGTTTCTCCACCATATCCATATCCGGGCCTTGGGGAGTCATGGGTACATTAATCATCTCAATGCCAAAGTGCTCGGTGATAGCAAAATGCCTGTCATAACCGGGCACGGGACAGAGAAATTTTATCCGATCCAGCTTGCACCAGGGGGTCCCTCCCATCACGCCGTGGGTCATGGAGCGGGAGACCGTATCGTACATAATGGTCAGACTTGCGTTGCCGCAGACAATCACATTGTCCGCAGACACGCCCATGATATCCGCCATCATATGCTTGGCCTCTGTCAGACCGTCCAACACACCATAATTGCGCACATCGATCTTTTCCATACTTCTCATATCGCTCCACGCATTCAATACGTCAAAGATATCCATGCCCATATCCAGCTGTGTCACGCTGGGCTTTCCTCTGGACATATCCAGCTGCAGACCTTTGGTCTTCGCCTCCTCATATTCCTTTGTCAACTGTGTGTGCAGCTGTTGCAGTTCTTCTCTGCTCAACTCCTTATAAGCCTTTCTCTCCATGTCTTCTAACCCAACCTTTCCATATAACCGGGAGTCCTTTAATACTAAATTGGATAATTGTATACAATCATACATCCCGTATATATTACTACAATTTTTCTCAATACACAAGAGTTTTTTCAAAAAAAAGAGTCCCGCAAGCGGAACTCTTTTGTCCTATAAATTTTAGTCACTGGTTTTCACTATTTCGCATAATCAATTACGCGAGATTCACGGATCACATTGACTTTGATCTGTCCGGGATATTCCAGCTCAGCTTCTATCTGCTTAGAGATATCGCGAGCCAACAGTACCATGTCCGCATCAGTAATCTGCTCAGGTACTACCATCACTCGAACTTCACGACCTGCCTGAATAGCAAAAGACTTGTCTACTCCCTTGAAATTGTTGGTTATTTCTTCTAACTGTTTTAGTCTGCTAGTATAGGTTTCCAGAGTTTCCCTTCTAGCTCCCGGTCTTGCAGCTGAGATTGTATCAGCAGCCTGTACAATACATGCAATCAGGGAAGTGGCCTCCACATCGCCATGATGAGATTCCACAGCATTGATAACGGTAGCATTCTCCTTGTATTTTCTGCAAAGCTCCACACCCAGTTGGATATGTGAGCCTTCCATCTCATGGTCCACTGCTTTTCCAATATCATGCAGCAGTCCCGCCCGCTTGGCCATTCTCACATCCAGTCCCATCTCGGACGCAAGCAAACCTGACAACTGGGCAACCTCGATAGAATGCTTTAATGCGTTCTGACCATAGCTGGTTCTGAACTTCATTCTTCCCAAGAGTTTGATCAATTCGGGATGAATACCGTGAACTCCCACCTCCAGGGTGGCTGCTTCACCTTCCTCCTTGATCATCACTTCAACTTCCTTCTGAGCTTTCTCCACCATCTCTTCGATTCTGGCGGGGTGTATGCGGCCGTCGACAATCAGTTTCTCCAGGGCGATCCTGGCCACCTCACGGCGTATCGGATCAAAGCCCGACAAAATAACTGCCTCCGGCGTGTCGTCAATAATCAGATCTACGCCGGTCATGGTCTCCAGAGTACGAATGTTGCGTCCCTCTCGACCTATGATACGTCCTTTCATCTCATCATTAGGAAGCTGTACAACAGAAATTGTGGTTTCAGAAACATGATCCGCTGCACATCTCTGGATGGCAGTTATCACATATTCTTTCGCTTTCTTGTCTGCTTCTTCTTTGGCCCGACTCTCCATATCCTTGATCATCACGGCCGTTTCATGCTTTACTTCGTCTTCAACAATTTTCAACAAGTAGTCTTTTGCCTGTTCAGAGGTTAATCCGGAAATTCTCTCCAGTTCCTGTACTCTCTGCTCGTTCAGCTTGGAAACTTCTTCCTTGAGTTTATTCAAGGATTCCTCACGGGCAGACAAGCTTGCTTCTCGCTTCTCGATGGCATCAGCTTTCTTATCGATGTTTTCCTCTTTCTGCTGAACCCTGCGCTCATAACGCTGCGCCTCCGCTCTGCGCTCCTTGATCTCCTTGTCCAGCTCATTCTTGGTACGAATGGACTCTTCCTTTACTTCAAGCAGTGATTCGCGTTTCTTGGTCTCCGCAGTCTTGAGGGCTTCATCAATAATCTCTCTGGCCTTGTCCTCTGCATTGCCGATGGTGGATGCCGCTGCCTTCTTCTGATAAGCAGAAGTAACAACCGCCGTGACAATCGCAGTCACAAGGATACAGATTACCGCTGTAATAGCACAACCGATAATAACACTTGGATCCATTACAGGAGCACCTCCTTATTAAATTTTCATTGTACAAATATCTAATATAGAATGTATGTACTGCTCACATTCTAACAGGCAATCTACAACATATAAATTCTAAACCGAAACAAGCGTAATGTCAAGTAATATTTTATTAATACTCACTAACAATTAGATTTCCCAATCCATATGCAGGGCTTTTCGGATAACCTCTCCAGAGAATCCCCTGTACGCCAGAAAATTATACAGGCGCTGCTGTTCTCTGCGGTCACAGGAGCTTTTGTCATAATGTTTCTTTTCCAGGAGCGCGCAGGCCATCTGCAGCTCATCCTGACCGCCATCCTGCTCCTGCCAGGCACTGACGGCCTGCTCCAGCACCTCTTTGGCGATCCCCTTTTGCTGCAGTTCCTGCTCCATTCTCCGCAGGGACTTTCTGCCTGCGAAGGCAGCGAGATAGTCTCCCGCATAGCGCAGGTCGTCAATATAGTGATAAGACTTTACATACTCTACCGCCTGATAGGCCGTCTCCTGGGGATACCCGCCGTCAATCAGCTTGTCTCTGAGCTGTTTCTCCGTATAGTCCCTGCGCTGCAGCAGATTCATAGCCCGCAGCTTGGCCCTGCGGGGCAGGAGTTCCTCCAGCAGCTTCCGTCTGGTCTCCTCGGGCAGCTCCTCCCCCTCGACAATGTCATACTGGCGCAGTTCTCCCTTGTACAGGACAAAACTGAAATCATAATCCACACAGATTCTGCACTGTTTTTTTGATATATCCGTTATCTCTGTCACGGTCATGGATATTTAGTCTTCCTTCTCCTGTGCGGTGTCGGCTGCCACATTGCCGTTAAGTCCGAAATGCTCTCTCACTCTGTTCTCTATCTCCTGGCATACCGCCGGATTATCCTTCAGGTACTGCTTGGCGTTTTCGCGTCCCTGACCGATCTTATCTCCGTTGTAGGCATACCAGGCGCCGGACTTGTTCACAATATCCACGCTGGCTGCCAGATCCAAAATATCGCCCGCCACGGAGATTCCCTCTCCGAACATAATATCAAACTCCGCCTCTTTAAAGGGAGGGGCAATCTTGTTCTTGACCACCTTGACTCTGGTATGGTTGCCAATGATCTCACCGCCCTGCTTTAAGGACTCTATGCGGCGCACATCCATACGCACGGAGGAGTAAAATTTCAGAGCGCGGCCGCCGGTTGTGGTCTCCGGGTTGCCAAACATCACGCCCACCTTCTCACGCAGCTGGTTGATAAAGACAACGGTACAGTTGGACTTGCTGATCACAGCCGTCAGCTTTCTCAGGGCCTGGGACATGAGCCGCGCCTGCAGACCCACATGGGAATCACCCATATCCCCGTCAATCTCCGCCTTGGGCACCAGCGCCGCCACGGAGTCCACCACCACGATATCGATAGCGCCGGAGCGCACCATGGTCTCCGTGATCTCCAGAGCCTGCTCTCCGTTATCCGGCTGGGATATATACAGATTGTCGATATCCACACCTATATTCTTGGCATAGACAGGATCCAGGGCATGTTCCGCGTCAATAAATCCCGCAATGCCGCCCCTCTTCTGCACCTCAGCGATCATATGCAGGGTGACAGTGGTCTTACCGCTGGACTCAGGCCCGTAGATCTCCACAATCCTTCCCTTAGGTATACCTCCCAGTCCCAGTGCAATGTCCAGACTTAAGGAGCCGGTGGGAATCGTCTCCACATTCATCTGATTGGCAGGGTCTCCCAGTTTCATCACGGCGCCCTTGCCGTACTGCTTTTCAATCTGGCTGATAGCCGCATCCAACGCTTTCAGTTTCTCATTCTTTTCCATATCTGATCTCCTTTTCAAGGGAACAAACGTTCTTGTTTTGTTATAGAATAAAACATTTGTTCGGTTTTGTCAACAGGTTTTTGATTTATTTTTCGCCTGTCTGTTGTCATATACATAATAGAACTTTTCAAGTCCCATAAACAGTACTTATAAGCATTCCTCCCCCATATTTTTCTACTTGTGAATTCACAGGCGAAACGCCGGACTGTATAAGAATATAGCAGTGTTGGAATTCTGTATCACACAGAAAATGTATCACACTTCCCGAAAAAGCACAAGAGGTATGATACATTTTATACTTTTTTCACAAATGCGCCCATATACGGGCTGCTATTTTTTGCCGAAGGTGATCTCGCTGAAGTATTCCAGAATGCAGCTGCGCATCAGCACCAGAGCAGCGGAGGCCGCCGCCTCCCGGATTGTCTGACGGTTTCCGGAAAAATGGTACTCTTTCACCGTCACCTCTCCCTTCACACAGCAGGCGATATACACCAGTCCCACAGGCTTTTCCTCCGTGCCGCCATCCGGTCCGGCCAGACCGGTAATGCTCACCGCCACATCGCTCTTGGACAGAAAGGCCAGCCCTCTGGCCATCTCCTCCGCCGTCTGCCGGCTGACAGCTCCGTATTTGTTCAGTGTACTCTTCTTCACACCCAGCAGCTTTCTCTTTGCCTTGTTGGAATAGGTCACATAGCCCGACTTATAGACATCCGACACACCGGGAACATTAATCAGTCTGGCAGATAGCAGTCCGCCGGTACAAGATTCGGCACAGGTCACAGTGAGTTCGTTGGCCAGGAGCAGTTCTACCACCGCTCTCTCCAGAGTCACTTCCTCCTCCGTGGTATAGATATTGTTGCCCAGCCTGCTCTTGATCTCCTTGACCACAGGCTTGATCAATCTGCGGGCCTCCTTCTCTCCCTCCGCCTTGGCCGTCACCCGGATATGCACTTCCCCCGTCTTGGCGTAGGTGGCCAGAGTCGGATTCTCCTGCCTGTCGATGAGGTCCTTGAGCAAAGTCTCCACCTTGCTCTCCCCTATGCCGCATACCTTAACAGTCTGGGAGGAGATAATCCCCGGCTCCAGTTTCATCAGATACGGCATGACATGATTTTCAAACATGGGTATCAGTTCGTGGGGCGGTCCGGGCAGCAGCACCACATGGGTGTCTTTCTTTGCAATAATGACTCCCGGCGCCGTTCCGTTGGGATTGGGCAGCACGATTCCGTCTCTGGGTATCAGAGCCTGTTTCCAGTTGTTCTCCGTGGGAATCGCTCCTCTGGCGGCAAAAAAAGCCTCGATACACGCTCTGGAAGCGGCGTCCTCCACCAGCTCCCTGCCCATGACCCGGGACGCCACCTCCTTGGTCAGATCGTCCTCGGTGGGCCCCAGTCCGCCGGATAATATCACGATATCCGAGCGCTCTATTGCCATGCGCAGCGTATTCTCCAGGCGCTGCTCATTGTCTCCCACCACAGTCTGATAATAGCAGGACAATCCCAGTCCCGCACACTTTTCAGCCAGATAAGCGGCGTTAGTATTCACAATATTTCCCAGCAAAAGCTCTGTTCCCACGCAAATCAGTTCCACTGTCATTATAGTCGCCCTCTCCGTCTTGTCCTACATCTGCTCCTTCATGACCGCCCTGTTTTTGACCAGATAGTCCACCAGAGATACCACCGTCAGCACCAGCGCAATCCACATGACCACATCCGTCACGATCCCGATCCATGGCCAGAACCCGGACAGATCCACAATCATCAGACACACCATAATCATCTGAAAAGTGGTTTTAAACTTGCCCCAGTAGCTCGCCGCAATCACCACCCGGTTATCCGCCGCCACCAGCCTGAAACCGCTGATAATGAACTCCCGGCTGATAATGACTATCACCACCCAGGCCGGAATGCGTCCCATTGCCACCAGCGCAATCAGCGCCGCGCTGACCAGCAGCTTATCCGCCAGCGGGTCCATAAATTTTCCGAAATTGGTAACCAGATTATATTTTCTGGCAATCTTGCCGTCAATCATGTCTGTCAGGCTGGCAATGATAAAAATAGCCAGCGCCACAATCTCAGGAATCAAAAGATTGTTGCCAAACCATCCCGCATTTCCTCCCAGCAGGGCCACCACAAAGGGCACAATCAGTATCACTCGAAATATCGTCAGTTTATTGGGTAGATTCATTATTGTCCTCCTCCTGCCAGATCTCTCCGATCAGATCATACTCATTGCTGCCGGTCACCTGTACCTGCACCAAATCGCCGGACATCAGCGTAGCGGCAGTATGTACAAAGAGATAGCCGTCCACTCCCGGAGCGTCCCGGTATGTGCGGGCCACATAGACCTCCTCATCCGCCACCTTGCCCTCGATCATTACCGTCAGCACCTGGCCCAGCATGTCCTCCGCCTTGGCAAAGGCGATCTCCTGCTGCAGCTCCATGATCTCCTGCCGCCAGGCCTCCTTCTGCTTCTCCGGTATCTGATCCGGCATCTCCGCAGCCGCCGTGCCCTCCTCCTGAGAGTAGGTAAACACGCCCAGGCGGTCAAATTCCATCTCATTGACAAAATCCACCAGTTTCTCGTGATCTTCCTGAGTCTCTCCGGGGAAACCGGTGATCAGGGTGGTGCGCAGACAGATATCCGGGATTTCCTCCCGCAGTCTGTCAATCATTTCCCGCAGCTGGCTCTGGGTGGTGTGGCGGCCCATGCGCCGCAGTATCCTGTCGCTGGCATGCTGAATGGGAATATCCAGATAATGACACACCTTCGGCTCCTTTTTGATCGTCTGGATCAGCTCCTCCGTAATCTCCTCGGGATAGCAATACAAAATCCTGATCCAGCGGATTCCCGGAATCTGAGCCAGCTCGTGCAGCAGCAGGGGCAGACAGTTCTCCCCGTAGCGCTCCAAGCCGTACAGCGTAGTCTCCTGGGCCACCAGGATCAGCTCCTTGACCCCCTGCTCAGCCAGTATATTGGCCTGCTCCAGCAATATCTCCATGGGTATGCTGCGATAATTTCCCCGAATCTGGGGGATGACACAATAGCTGCACCGCTTGCTGCAGCCCTCCGCAATTTTCAGATAAGCGTAGTGGCCGCCGGTTGTCAGTACCCTGTTGATACGAAAATCATATGGTGCGTCCGGGTCCTGTACAAACACGGCCTTTCTTCCCGAAAGCGCCTGTTCCACAGCGTCCGCGACCCGGTCGATGGACGTGGTGCCCACAAGGGCGTCCACCTCCGGTATCTCCTTCAATATCTCCCGGTGATAGCGCTGCGCCAGACAGCCTGTGGCAACCAGCGCCCGCATTCTTCCATTCTTTTTCAGCTCCGCCGCCTCCAGCAGTGCGTTGATGCTCTCTTCCTTGGCGTCTCCGATAAAGCAGCAGGTATTCACTACCACAATATCACACTCATTTTCATCATCCGTAAAGCTGTATCCCTTTTGCTGCAACAGTCCCAGCATCTCTTCCGTATCCACCAGGTTCTTATCACAGCCCAGAGAAATAAACAGTATGTTCATACTAATCCCCACGCATATCGCAGACTATGTCTGCATTTTCTCACAAAAGGGGAGAAATACTCATAGCCGAACATTTCTCCCCCTGTCTTACGCTTCCTGCTCCTCAGCCTGCTGCGCCTCCGCCTCTTCTGCCTCGGGCGTTTCCTGCTCATTTACTTCCGTGTTGTCTAAATCTTCTGTCTGAAAATCCGGCGCGACAGTTTCCGCCTGGTCATATACTTCCTGTTCCTCCATGACCTCGTCCTCGGCCAAAATCTTGATCTTGCCCTGATTCAATTCCTCCACGGCCACTGACAAAGGCTTTTTGCCTGCGCTGCCCACCAGAGGCTCGTCGCCGCTGATGATCTGCCTCGCCCTCTTGGAGGTGGCCATCACGATGGAGTATCTGCTGTTGACCACGGGTGCTTCCCCCTGCTCAACCTCGCTGTTTACTACTTTCATTAGATCCGAATAAGATGGGTGTAACATTATTCTGCTCCTTTCGAGAATCCGTTCAATTCTCCTCTGATTTCTTTTATTAGTGTTTCCTGTCTGGCGGGAGTATACCGGGCGTTCTGCACCATGCTGTGAATCTGCTTGACACACTCCTCCAGATCGTCGTTGATAACTATATAATCATAGGCTTCTATGCCTTCTGATTCCTCCACAGCGCGGGCCAGTCTTTTGGCTATGACCTCCGGGGACTCCGTGCCTCTGCCCTCCAGTCTGCTCTTTAGCTGCGCTGCGCTGGGCGGCGTCACAAAGAGCAGCAGACAGTCCGGCACCAGCTTTCTGATCTGCAGCGCCCCCTGAATCTCAATCTCCAGAATCACATTCCGCCCGGCCTCCAGCTGCTCCTGCACATAGTCTTTGGGGGTGCCGTAATAGTTCCCGCAGTAACAGGCATATTCCAGCATTCTCCCCTGCTGTATGCGCTCCTGAAAAGTCTCGGTATCCACAAAAAAATATTCTATGCCTTCCCGCTCTCCCTCCCGCGGCGTCCTGGTTGTCATGGACACAGACAGGGCATAATTGTCATAATCCTGGGTCAGTCTCTTCATCAGTGTTCCCTTTCCGGCGCCGGAAAAACCGGAAATCACCGTCAGAACTCCTCTACTCATCCTCATTTCCTCCGCTCTCCGCCCTTGCTCTGCCCGCTATAGTCTCCGGCAGCAGGGCTGACAACACGATTCGATTGTTTTCCATGACCAGCACAGCCTTGGTCTTGCGGCCCTGGGTGGCGTCAATAACCGTGCCCTCCTCCTTGGCTCTCTGCACCAGCCGCTTGATCGGCGCCGACTCCGGACTGACAATGGCGATAATCTTTTCGGTATTGACAATATTGCCAAATCCGATGTGAATTAGTTTGTTCATGCGCCGTCCTCACCGTTACTCAATATTCTGAATCTGTTCACGAACCTTTTCAATCTCCGTCTTAAGCTCGATCGCACAGTTTGAAATCTCAAGGTCATTGGATTTGGACAAAGTGGTGTTGGCCTCGCGATTCATCTCCTGCGCGATAAAATCCAGCTTGCGGCCGATGGTGCCGCCCTCCCGCAGAGTCGCCTTCGTGGTCTCAATGTGGCTGCGGAGTCGCACCAGTTCCTCGTCCACGCAGACCTTGTCCGCAAAAATAGTGACCTCCATCAGCAGCCGGTTCTCATCCACATGGACGTCTCCCAGCAGCTCCTTCACCTTCTCTTCCAGCTTGTGGTGATATTCCTGCACGATTTGGGGAGATCTCTCCGCTATGAAATCCACCAGTTTCAACATACCGTCCAGCTTATCCACAAGGTCGTCCCGCAGATGCTCTCCCTCCGTGATACGGGTCTGTACAAATCCCTCCGCAGCGCCCTGTATGGCCCTCTGCAGCTCTTTCCACAGCTCTTCCTCGTCGATATTCTGCTCCTCCATGGTAAATACCTCGGGATAGCGCGACAGGGTGGACACCCGGACATCATCATCCAGTCCGAAATCCTCCTGCATCTGACGCAGATATTTCATGTACTCCGCCGCCAACTCCCTGTTGTAGCGAATGCTGGCATTGTTCTCCGTGTAGTCCTCATAGGTGATAAACAGATCCACCTTCCCCCGGGAAATATAGTTTTTCAGCTCCGCACGAATGGCGGACTCAAAAAAGTTCAGTTTCTTGGGCATCTTGATATTCACATCCAGATACCGATGATTCACGGACTTCATCTCCACGGTAAATTTGCGATTGTTCTCGGCGACCTCACATCTGCCGAATCCCGTCATGCTCTTTATCATGATTACCTCCACGCTCTGCCGTACCTCATCCCCGATACCGCGCAAACTTGCGGCTTTCGTTTTCAAATACGTATCCAGGGGCAACATCCACACTTCATTTCATTATAATGTAGATTAGTCCGATAGTCAAGTGTTGACCCGGAAAACACTTGTCATTTCTCCGCAATTTGTTATAATGGGGTGTACGAACAGGTGAATACCAAAATCCCCATGTCTTCGGACAGTGGGACTCTAACTAGGAGGATTGTACCATGGCTTTTGACGGCGTGACCATTGCCGCTATTGTAAAGGAACTAAGCGACATCTGCCTGGGAGGCAGACTATATAAGATTGCGCAGCCGGAGAGCGACGAGCTGCTG
>CAYLIM010000079.1:0-13653 GCA_964383805.1 uncultured Acetatifactor sp. | reverse complement strand
ATCGGAGCCGATGGTGATGATCTCGCCCCCTTTTTGCTTATAGCGGCGGACAACCTCGAGGCAGGGATGCACGTCTCGCAGTCCACCCTGAATTCCGCCGGTATTGATTTCCAGCCCCTTCCCCTTTTCCAGCAGCAGTTCCAGTATCCTGTCAAACAGATCACTGTATTTTTCATAGGTATAGTCATGGTCCTTCTCGGGACCGTAGCGCACCACATAGTCCAGATGGCCATATACATCGAAGTTTTCAAATTTTTTGATATTGTCTATGATGCTCTGAAAATATTCCCGATATGCCTCCTCCTGGCTGCGCCCCTCGTAAAAAGCGGGATAATAGGGGTCCCTGCCTCCGCAGATATGGGAGGAGCCGATGATGAAGTCGTAGTCGTGAGCCTTGGCAAAAATGGCGTTCTGCCGCATCAGGTGGGGCTGCAGGCCCAGCTCTACCCCGAAAAGGAGTTGAATCTGCCCGGCATATTTTTCCCTAAGCCGAATCAAATCGTAGAGGTAGGCGTCCGCATTCAGTTCAAACATGCCCTGGGGCGTGTCCTTTGACACGGGATAGTCAAAATCGTTGTGCTCGGTAAAGCACATATGGGTAAGCCCCCGGCGGATTCCCTCCCGGATCATCTCTTCCATGGGAGCGTCCGAATCTCCGGAGTGAGAGGAGTGCAGATGGCAGTCGGCTTTGATGGACATGGTTTTATCTCCTTTCTTATGCTGAATTGTGCTGAATTGTGCTGTCTGGAATGATTACAGTAAAAGTATAGCGCTTTCACCAAAAGAGCGCAAGGGGGAAGAAAAAGAACCGCAATTATTAACAAACTGTAAAAATTCCCAGTTTTGTCAATTATTTTTAATTTACATCTTGAATTTTGGACAGGAATTAGGTAAAATATCAGTGTTGACAAAATTTTGACAAGCCGTGGGCGTCAGGACTGGCAGTCGGCGGAGTTACTTGTCAAAATAATATAATAAATTTTAGGAGGAAACTAAAATGGCAGTAAGAGTAGCAATTAATGGTTTTGGCCGTATTGGCCGTCTGGCTTTCAGACAGATGTTCGACGCAGAGGGCTATGAGGTAGTGGCAATCAACGATCTGACCAGCCCCAAGATGCTGGCACACCTGTTAAAGTATGATTCTTCTCAGGGTAAGTATAAGTACGCTGACAGCGTAGTTGCCGGAGAGGACAACATCACTGTGAACGGCAAGACCATCACCATCTACAAAGAGGCAGACGCCTCCAAGCTCCCCTGGGGCGAACTGAAGGTAGACGTGGTTCTGGAGTGTACCGGTTTCTACACCTCCAAGGAGAAGGCTTCCGCACATGTTACCGCTGGCGCCCGCAAGGTTGTTATCTCTGCTCCCGCAGGCAATGACCTTCCTACCATCGTATACAATGTTAACCATGACACCTTAAAGGCTGAGGATACCGTTATTTCCGCAGCATCCTGCACCACCAACTGCCTGGCTCCCATGGCTAAGGCACTGAATGATTTCGCAGCGATCCAGAGCGGTATCATGACCACCGTACACGCTTACACCGGCGACCAGATGATTCTGGATGGTCCTCAGAGAAAGGGTGATCTGAGAAGAAGCCGTGCAGGCGCTTGCAACATCGTTCCCAACTCCACCGGCGCTGCTAAGGCAATCGGCCTGGTTATCCCTGAGCTGAACGGCAAGCTGATCGGCTCCGCACAGCGTGTACCTACCCCTACCGGTTCCACCACAATTCTGGTAGCCGTTGTTAAGGGCGAGGTTACCAAGGAGGGCATCAACGCCGCTATGAAAGCTGCTGCTACCGAGTCCTTCGCTTACAATGAGGACGAGATCGTATCCTCCGATGTGATCGGCAGCACCTACGGTTCCATCTTCGACGCTACCCAGACCATGGTTTCCAAGATGGAGGACGGCAACTCTCTGGTACAGGTTGTTTCCTGGTATGACAACGAGAACAGCTATACCTCTCAGATGGTTCGTACCATCAAGTATTTCAGCGAGCTGGCTTAAGTATTATAAGAAGACCTATAAGGGTCCGGTCCTTGGACCGGACCCTTAACTTTTGAGAATCTAATTTTATGACTTATAAAGGAGATTAAAGAAATGGGTTTAAATAAGAAATCCGTTGATGATATCAACGTAAAAGGAAGAAGAGTTCTGGTCAGATGTGATTTTAACGTGCCTTTAAAGGGCGGAGAGATCACAGATGAGACCCGTATTGTAGCAGCTCTGCCGACCATCCAGAAGCTGATTAACGACGGCGGCAAGGTAATCCTTTGCTCTCACCTGGGCAAGGTTAAGGAAGGTCCCAACGAGAAGGAGTCCCTGGCTCCCGTTGCCAAGAGATTGTCCGAGAAGCTGGGCAAGGAGGTTGTATTTGTTGCAGATTACAATGTGACCGGCGAGGCTGCCACCGCAGCTGTGGAGGCCATGAAAGAGGGAGACGTTGTGCTGCTGCAGAATACCCGTTTCCGCGGCGCAGAGGAGACCAAGAACGGCGAGCAGTTCTCCAAGGAGCTGGCTGATCTGGCAGACGACTATGTATGTGACGCATTCGGTTCCTCACACAGGGCACATGCCTCCGTTGAGGGTGTGACCAAGTGCATTACCGCCAAGGGCGGCTCCAATGTGGTGGGCTACCTGATGCAGAAGGAGATCAATTTCCTGGGCAATGCGGTAGAGAATCCGGTGAGACCTTTTGTAGCTATCTTAGGCGGCGCCAAGGTTGCCGACAAGCTGAATGTTATCTCCAATCTGCTGGAGAAGTGCGATACCCTGATTATCGGCGGCGGCATGGCTTATACCTTCCTGAAGGCACAGGGCTATGAGATCGGCAACTCTCTGGTGGACAATGAGAAGCTGGACTACTGCAAGGAGATGATGGAAAAGGCCGAGAAGCTGGGCAAGAAGTTGCTGCTTCCTGTGGACTCCGTGACCATTGAGAAGTTCCCCAACCCCATTGATGCTGAGGTGGAGACAGAGGTATATGGCGTGGAGGATATGCCTGCGGACAGAGAGGGCTGTGATATCGGGCCCAAGACTGCGGCTATGTATGCAGATGCTGTAAAGAGCGCTAAGACTGTGGTTTGGAACGGTCCTATGGGCGTGTTTGAGAATCCTACCCTGGCGGCAGGTACTATCGCAGTGGCCAAGTCTCTGGCTGAGACAGACGCTACCACCATCATCGGCGGCGGCGATTCCGCAGCAGCTGTTAACCAGCTTGGTTTCGGCGACAAGATGAGCCATATCTCCACCGGTGGCGGCGCTTCCCTGGAGTTCCTGGAGGGCAAGACCCTTCCCGGCGTGGCAGCGGCTGACGACAAGGCCTGAAGAGGAACCGGCGTGGCAGATTTTACGGTAAATGAGATGCTGGAGCTGCAGAGAAAGCTTCAGGAGGAATACAAGGACTGGTGGCAGCCCATTTGTCCGGAGAGAGGCAAGGACCAACTGCTGTGGATGCTCGGAGAAGTCGGAGAAGTGATCGATATTATCAAGAAAAGCGGCAGCGAAAACATTGCCACAGATGCACAGATCAGAGCGCACTTTATTGAGGAGATGGCGGATGTTCTGATGTTTTACAGCGATGTGCTGCTGTGCTATGGGATCACAGCCGATGAGTTAGGGCGTGCCTACAGGGAAAAAGCAGAGAGAAATATGACCCGCTGGAAATAGATATGCGGTAAATAAATTAAAAAATTAAGGAGAAGATTATGGCAAGAAAGAAAATCATTGCCGGCAACTGGAAGATGAATATGACTCCCAGCCAGGCAGTAGAACTGGTAAATACCTTAAAGCCGCTGGTGGTAAATGACGAGGTGGACGTAGTGTTCTGCGTACCCGCCATCGACATCATCCCCGCCATGGAGGCGGCAAAGGGCACCAATATCCAGATCGGTGCAGAGAACATGTATTTTGAGGATAAGGGTGCTTTCACTGGAGAGATCGCTCCGGGCATGCTGACAGATGTGGGCGTAAAATATGTGATTATCGGTCACTCCGAGAGAAGAGAGTACTTTGCCGAGACAGATGAGACAGTGAATAAGAAGGTGCTGAAAGCCTTTGAGCACGGCATCACTCCTATCATCTGCTGTGGTGAGTCCCTGACCCAGAGGGAGCAGGGCATTACGATCGACTGGATTCGTCAGCAGATCAAGATCGCCTTCCTGAATGTGACAGCAGAGCAGGCTGCATCCGCAGTCATTGCCTATGAGCCTATCTGGGCCATCGGCACAGGCAAGGTGGCTACCACTGAGCAGGCTCAGGAGGTCTGCAAGGCTATCCGCGATTGCATTGCAGAGATTTATGACGAGGCCACTGCGGCTGCCATCCGTATTCAGTACGGCGGTTCCGTGTCTGCCTCCAGCGCTCCCGAGCTGTTTGCACAGCCCGATATTGACGGCGGACTGGTGGGCGGCGCGTCCCTGAAACCGGATTTCGGAAAAATTGTGAACTATAAATAAGTTATTTGTTAAAACGTAAAAACAACAGGCACCGGACAAAAGGTTTCATACCTGAATCCGGTGCCTGTCTGTCTGCTAAAGCCGATCGTCTGCTTTAGTATTCCTCCATTTTCTTATCTGTCTCGGTGCTGCCGCCATCGGCAATCTGCTCGCCCACACCGGCCTCCAGGTCATCCACTTCCTTCTGGACAGACTGTACCTTTGTGTCCAGATGAATAGCGCGCATAATCAGGTTTACATCCTCTGGGGAGAACATGCCGATGGCTTTGGAAAGCTGACCGAGATTTTTCCTGTTTACTTTCAGGTGGCCGCCGCCGGAGAGGGGGATATTGAGGACCTGCTTTTTGTCCGTCACATTTCCCAGACAGATGCTGTTTGTTTTCTCATCGCATGTAAATACTACCCCGTTGTAGGTGATAACTCCGTCCTTGGCGAGATATCCGTAGGGCACCTTGGGAACAGTGCGAACACTGCGAACACTGTTTAATATCTGTCCGCCGCCACCTAGAGCGGTTTCGCAGACCTTTGCCGCCTCGATTCTGTCGGCGGATGTCTTCATGGCGGTCTCATCGTCCGATAGTCCCTCTCCTTTCTCGTTTTCTTCCCGCAGCCATTCCTGAAACGTATTGCCGTCTGGCTGTGTCTGCCCCAAGCTGTCCTTCCTGTGGGCAGAGCGAACCCCCGAAAAGCGTTTTGTTCGTGAAACCGCGCCCGCTATGGCGGAATCTGTCATATCGATTCTCATTGTAGCTACCTCCTATTGTTGTCTGAACAAATAAAGCCACGGACGGCATTGAACGTTTGTCCATGCCATCCGTGGCTGCTGTCACTGTATACTAATGTAAGTATCGGTATGTTTTTTCAAAGCTTTATAGCCGCAGTAGTCGTTTTGTGCCATATTGTCAATTTTTGCTGTCATCGGATGCACTTGATTTGTGCATTGCGGAAATGCAGACTTTTTGGTACAATATAGAGAGACATTAATTTAGAGTGTTACAAGCAGTTTAAAATATGAGGGAAGGAGAATAAACATGATATTTAAGTGCAAGAACTGTGGTGGTAATTCTGTCTACAGTCCTGAGAAAAAAATGATGTATTGTCCTTACTGCGACAGCGAGAAAAGTGACGAGCGGCAGCATGAACACGCCCAGATGCAGATCTGCCCGAACTGCGGCGCAGAGGTGATTTACGCGGAACACACGTCAGCCCTGCAATGCCCCTATTGCGATCATTATATCATTCTGGACGAGCGGATAGAGGGAGCCTACACCCCCGGCAGAATCATTCCCTTTAAGCTGGGCAAGGAGAGTGTCAAGGGACTGATACGGGAAAAATTCAAGAAGTGTACTTTTGCCCCCACGGATTTTCTGTCCGAGGTGCGTCTGAACACTATGACGGGAGAATACATACCTTTTTGGATGTACAATTATCATACTCGCTGCCAGTTCCAGGGAGAGGGTGTGAAACGCCGCACCTGGGTGGCAGGCAATGTGGAGTATACGGAGTCCTCCTACTATCAGGTAGTGCGGGATATGAGCGTTGAGTTTGAGGGAATTCCGGCGGATGCCTCAGTGAAGATGCCGGATGGCATCATGGATCTTCTGGAGCCGTACAATTATGGAGAGTTGGTTCCCTTTCAGCCGGAGTACATGTCCGGTTTTCTGGGAGAGAAGTACAATATGGCGGCGGAACTGATTGAGGGGCGGGCCCATGCCAAGATGGAGAGCAGCGCAGCCACCATGCTGCAGAAGAGTATCAGCGGATATTCTTCTCTGATCCCCGCAAACAGGAGCATTACGGCTCCGAATCCCGACACGGAGTTTGATCTGTTGCCGGTGTGGGTATATCGCTACAGCTACAAGGACAAAGAATATCCTTTCTATGTGAATGGACAGACAGGGAAGATCATCGGAACCACCCCCATTTCCACGGCCAAGGTATGGGCTTATGGAGCAACGCTGTGGGCCTGCCTGACTGCGATCATAGCGATGATAGGTTGTATAGTTGGGTAAAATAAAGAAACTTTGAATGTTGCGACATCATAGGCGAAATCTGTGGTATGCAGAAAAGAGGAAAAGTATGAAACTTTGTTTCATATACGTATTTGTGCAGTATCACAAGCGCAGCTTGTGATATGCATGTAGAGGTAAGTTTGAAAATAAATTTTCAAAGACTGATTCACGCAGTATCGCAGGCTAGCAGTAGTTGGCTTTGCCAACTACAGATATGCAGAAAAGAGGTAAAAATGGAGAATGATTTTAAAAAAGAAGCCCAGAAACAATATCTACATTTTTTCCGCATCTGGTTTGTCATTGTGGGTGTACTGTTTGTTGTGTTTATTCTGGCGGTGCTGGCAAAGAGCATGCTGCACACTGTACGGGTGCGGAACAACAGTCAGGCGCCGGAGGAGCGGGTCTATGACTATGCGGAGGTATTGACGAGCGAGGAAGAGGATAAGCTGAGGGCGTTGATTGCGGAAAAGGAGAAGGAGATCGGCTGCGATCTGGTGGTGGTGACTATACGCCAGCCGGTAGAGGGCAGTGCGGCCAAGGAGCTTTACGGGTATCGCTACACAGACTGGAAACTGAACATGCAGGATATTGCGGATGACTTTTACGACGACAGAGCCTTTGGATACAATGCGCCCTATGGGGACGGCGCGCTGATACTGGACAACTGGTATGAGGGACAGGGCGGTACACATCTGTCCACCAGCGGCAGAGTATTTGAGAAATTCAGTAATCGGGATATAGACGAGGCCCTAACCTATGTGGACCAATATATTGAGAGCAATCCATACAGGGCCTACAGCGCCTGTATCAACTGTATTGCAGACAAGATGAGCGGTAAAAACAGCGGTGTTGGCACTATGTTTGGACTGCTGGCTATATTTGTTCCCATTATCATTGCCGGAAGCTTTGTGGGCACCCATCTGCGCAGCAAGGAGGGCAAGAATACTACCACAGCCGTCACCTATGTCGTCGGCGGCAAACCGGTGATGAATCTACAGAGAGACGACTTCGTGCGAAAGAGTGTGAGCCAGAGGCGGATACAGACCAGTTCCTCCTCGGGAGGCGGAGGCAGCAGCGGACGGGGCGGCGCCCACGTCAGCAGCAGCGGTCACAGTCACGGCGGCGGCAGTCATCGCAGATAAAAAAGCGCAAAAAAAGAAACATCCACATGACGGTATGGATGTTTCTTTTTATGTTCTATGCCATCTGGTTTACAGCTTTGCTCAGGCGGGACACCTTTCTGGCGGCATTATTCTTATGATAAATGCCTTTTGACGCAGCCATCTCAATGGTCTTGGTAGCAGCCCTAAGCTCAGTCTCAGCGGCAGCCTTGTCACCGGACTCAACAGCAGCCAGTACCTTCTTGATAGCAGTTTTGGTGCCGGACTTAATGGATTTATTCCTGTCAGCCTTGGTACGGTTTACCAGAATTCTCTTCTTTGCGGATTTGATATTAGCCAAGATTACACCTCCAATTACAATGCATTTGTGTTGTTATCGTTCGGTTTATCTTAGCCAGACACGGAAGACTAAGGTAAACATACTCTTGTATTTTAGTAAAAGAATGGCAATTTGTCAATACATAAAACCGAAAAAAACGCAAAAACTGTTATAGAAATTTGTTTCGTTGTGGACCGACCATTTTGAGAAAAAGGAGAATTCATATGAGCGGGTTTCAGGTAAGGACGGATCTGGCACTTGAGGCCAGGGAGAGCATCACGGAGGCCGAGAGCGAGCTGCGGGGTATCCGGGTGGAGGAATACTATCAGGAGCAGGAGGACATAAGGGTCACAAAGGTGATGATTGACACCAAAAATGCCGCCAAAGCCATGGGTAAACCCATAGGTACCTATGTCACCATAGAGGCTCCAAACCTGCTGGAGCCGGATGAGGACTATCACCGGGAGATCTCTGAATGTCTGTCTCAGGAACTGGTGCAGATGATGGAACAGGAGAAGGAAGAGCTCTCCGTGCTGGTGGTGGGGTTGGGCAACCGGGAAGTCACGGCGGACGCCCTGGGACCCCAGGTGGTGGACAATCTGTTCATCACCCGTCATATCGTCAGGGAATATGGGTCGGCAGCCTATAACAAAAAGCGGATGAATCTGATTAGCAGCATAGAGCCGGGAGTGATGGCGAAGACCGGCATGGAGACGGCGGAAATCATCAAGGGCGTGGTGGTGGAGACGAAACCGGATCTGCTGATTGTCATCGATGCGCTGGCGGCCCGCAGTACCCGACGCCTGAACCGCACCATTCAGATCACTAACACCGGCATACAGCCAGGGTCAGGGGTGGGAAATCACCGCAATGCTCTGACCGAGGAGAGTCTGGGAGTGCCGGTAATCGCCATCGGCGTCCCCACGGTGGTGGATGCCGCCACGATTGTGGGAGACGCGTTGGAGCGTATAATGGAGACGGAGCAGGAATTTGACAGGGTAAAATACATGGGAAATCACCGCACAGTTTTTGTTGAACTGAACAATATGTATATGACAGGGAAGGACATTGACGCAGTGGTGAAAAGGGTCAGCTACACAGTGTCGGAGGGCATTAATATGGCGCTTGAATGTCAGGTGTAAATCCCGCCGCCGTCCGCTGTGTAATGTCGCGGGCCGGGCATGCATATAGTAATAGGGACAAATCGGTGAAAGCAGGTGAGGCCTGTCAAACGCAGGATCAGTAACAAAATAATTCCTGCCATAGTGGTGTGCGGAATCCTGTTGGCTATATGGCAGGCGCTGACAAGTGGGAGTGGACGGGGGCGGACGGACGGAGAAAGTCTGTCTGTGCGTCTGTTTCAAGCGGGCCGCGATCAGAGTATCCGTGAATATCTGCCGGTTCTGGCCTGGCATCAGGAGGAACAGGAGGACGTGACCCTCACCGGAGAGGCACTTAAGGAGTGGATGCCGGGGTATCTCTACCAGACCCAGACAGGTCAGGTGGCCGTGCGTCAAACTGGGGAAGAAATTTCCGAGGAGACAGAGCTGACTCTGGAGGAGCTGATGCGCCGGGAAAACCAGGAGCATATCTCTGAGGAGCCGGACAGCGTGGTAATACTGGATATGGAGAGCCTTCTGGCGGAAAACGGCTGGGATACCGGGGAGGAGGTGGCGGAGCCGGAGACCGGAGAAATCTGGAACCCGACCGCTTTGGCAGAGGACAGCGGATTTGTGCCCCATGTGCGGCAGCAGACCGTGGACCTTGTGGCCATGCAGGACTATGAGACTCTGCGGAACCAGTTTTATGTGGTGGACAGTGTCACCAATATCGGCAGGGAATTGCTGGACGTAGATAAGCTGGCTAAGAGGGATCTGACCATCGACAAAGAAGGAGAGGGACCACAGATACTGATTTATCACACGCACTCTCAGGAAGGCTTTGTGGATTCCATACCCGGGGACGACTCCACTACCATAATGGGTGTGGGCCAGCACCTGGCGGATATTCTGGAGCAGCAGTATGGGTATCAGGTGCTGCACCACCTGGGCACCTATGACAAGGAGGGCAGGGACAACGCCTATTCCCGCTCCCTGCCGGAGATCACCCGGCTGCTGGAGGAGAATCCGCAGATTCAGGTGGTCATTGATCTGCACCGAGACGCGGTGGCGGATGAGAGCAACCGTCTGGTCATGGATCTGGACGGACGGCCCACCGCGCGGTTTATGTTTTTCAACGGCATCAGTTGGACCCGCCGAACCGGCAGCATCAGCTATCTGCAGAACGATAATCTGCCGGATAATCTTGCCTTTTCCTTTCAAATGAAACTCAAGGCTGAGGAATATTATCCCGGGCTGACCCGGAAGAATTACATACATGGTTACCGTTACAATATGCATCTGCGTCCCCGCACTCTGCTGATCGAGCTGGGCGCTCAGAACAATACGCTGGAGGAGGCCATGAACGCCTGTGATCCAATAGCGCATCTGCTTCACTTGGTGCTGTCCGGGGAGGAGTAGGCAGATGGAGGACGTCCAGGCTGTCCATCGCCGACCTGTGCTGTATCAGCCTTTCTATATGTCTTGCACAGTCAGCGCATTTCTGTTAAAATAAGGGCATGTGTGACAGGGCGTGAAAGTCCGCCCAATGCGCGACAAGCAAGAAACAGAGAGGGAATACGGATGAGTTTTACAGAGCAGAGCAGGATACGGAATTTTTGCATCGTGGCCCATATCGACCACGGCAAGTCCACCCTGGCGGACCGGATTATCGAGAGCACAGGGCTTTTGACCAGCCGTGAGATGCAGGCCCAGGTGCTGGACAATATGGAGCTGGAGCGGGAGAGGGGCATCACCATCAAGGCCCAGACCGTGCGCACGATCTACAAGGCCCGGGATGGGCAGGAGTATATTTTCAATCTCATCGACACACCGGGACATGTGGACTTTAACTATGAGGTAAGCCGCTCCCTGGCGGCCTGTGACGGGGCCATTCTGGTGGTGGATGCGGCCCAGGGCATTGAGGCGCAGACCCTGGCTAATGTGTATCTGGCTCTGGACCACAATCTGGATGTGTTTCCGGTGATCAACAAGATCGATCTGCCCAGCGCGGAGCCCCAGAGAGTGATTGAGGAGATTGAGGACGTGATCGGCCTGGAGGCTCAGGATGCGCCCCTTATCTCCGCCAAGAACGGCATCGGCATCGACGAGGTGTTGGAGCAGATCGTCCAAAAGATCCCGGCCCCCGGCGGCAGCCCGGAGAACCCGCTGCAGGCACTGATCTTTGACTCGGTGTACGATCCCTACAAGGGGGTTATTATCTTTTGCCGCATCATGGAGGGCGCGGTGAAAAAAGGCACCATGATCCGCATGATGGCCACCGGAGCAAAGCAGGAGGTGGTGGAGGTAGGGTATTTTGGCGCAGGGCAGTTCATCCCCTGCGAGGAGCTTTCCGCAGGCATGGTGGGCTATATCACTGCCTCCATTAAGAATCTGAAAGATACGGCGGTGGGCGATACAGTGACGGACGACCGCAATCCCTGCGCGGAGCCGCTGCCCGGCTACAAAAAGGTGCAGTCCATGGTGTACTGCGGCATGTATCCGGCGGACGGCGCAAAATATCCCGATCTGCGGGACGCGTTGGAAAAACTGCAGTTGAACGACGCCTCCCTGCACTATGAGCCGGAGACCTCCGTCGCCCTCGGCTTTGGATTCCGCTGTGGGTTCCTGGGACTGCTGCACCTGGAGATTATCCAGGAGAGGCTGGAGAGGGAGTACAATCTGGATCTGGTGACCACTGCGCCGGGGGTCATCTACAAGGTACACCGGACCAATGGGGAGATTATTGAGCTGACCAATCCCTCCAATTTGCCCGACCCCTCTGAGATCGAATATATGGAGGAGCCTATCGTCAATGCGGAGATTATGGTGACCAGCGAGTTTATCGGCTCCATCATGGAGCTGTGCCAGGAGCGGCGGGGCCGTTATCTGGGCATGGAGTACATCGAGGGAACCAGGGCGCTGCTAAAATATGAGCTGCCTTTAAACGAGATTATCTATGACTTTTTTGACGCCCTGAAATCTCGTTCCAGGGGCTATGCCTCCTTTGACTATGATTTGAAGGGCTACGAGCAGTCCAGTCTGGTCAAGCTGGACATCCTTATCAACCGTGAGGAGGTGGACGCCCTGTCCTTTATCGTCCATGCGGATTCCGCATACGAGAGGGGACGTAAGATGTGCGAAAAGCTCAAGGACGAAATTCCAAGACATTTGTTTGAGATTCCGATACAGGCGGCGGTGGGCGGCAAGATCATCGCCAGGGAGACCGTCAAGGCCATGCGAAAGGATGTGTTGGCAAAGTGTTACGGCGGTGATATCACCCGGAAAAAGAAATTGCTTGAGAAACAGAAGGAGGGCAAGAAACGCATGCGCCAGATCGGCAATGTGGAAATCCCTCAGAAAGCGTTCATGAGTGTGCTGAAACTGGACGACCGGAAGTAGCGGAGTAAAACGGGGTATAAACTTGAAGAATCTGGAGATATACATGCATATCCCTTTCTGTGTTCGCAAGTGCGGATATTGCGACTTTTTGTCCGCTCCCGCAGACCGGGATACGCAGGAAAAATATGTACAGGCTCTGGAGCGGGAGATTCGGGGGCGGGCGGAGGACTATGGGAAGTATCAGGTGCCCACAGTGTTTATCGGCGGCGGCACTCCCAGCATATTGGGTCCCGGGCAGATAGAGCGGCTGCTGGATGCTCTGGGTGATTGTTATCGGACTTTGCCGGGGGCAGAGATTACCATGGAGGCCAACCCGGGCACGGTGGATTATGATTCCCTGGTACGGTATCGGAAGGCGGGCGTCAGCCGCCTGAGTCTGGGGCTGCAGTCCTCCTGGGACGGGGAGCTGAAGAATCTGGGGAGAATCCATACCTGGCAGCAGTTTTTGGATGCCTACGAGGCGGCAGTGGCAGCAGGCTTTGCCCATATCAATATCGACGTCATGAGCGGTCTGCCGGGGCAGACTCCCGACTCCTACGGGACAACCTTGAGGCGGGTGGCAGAATTGACGCCCGGGCCGGAGCATATTTCCGCCTATAGCCTGATTGTGGAGGAGGGGACAGCTTTTTCGGAGCGCTGCGCCGCCGGGGAACTGGAGCTGCCGGACGAGGACACGGAGCGAGCGCTGTATCAGTTGACGGAGCAGGTTCTGCGGGAGTATGGATACGAGCGCTATGAGATATCCAACTATGCAAAGAGAGGCTGCGAATGCCGCCACAATGTGGGGTACTGGACCCGGGAAAACTATTTGGGCTTTGGCATTGGCGCCGCCTCCCTGGTGGACAATGTCAGATTCCAAAACGGGGATAGTCTGCAGGCATATTTTGAGGAGCCTCTGGGACAGCGGCAGCAGGAGCAGGAACTGACCGTGGCGGAGCAGATGGGAGAGTATATGTTCCTGGGACTGCGTCTGACGGCGGGCGTCGGGGCGCAGGATTTTTATGAGACCTTTCACTGTGAACTGGAGCAGGTGTACGGGGAGGTCATAGAGAAACACATTGCCCAGGGGCTGCTGGCCTGGCGCAGCAGTGGGGAGGGCAGATACCTGCACCTGACGGAGAGAGGGCTGGATCTGGCCAACTATGTGATGGCTGATTTCGTGTGAAAAGAGCTGCTGGGAAAAGCCATAAAAAGTAGGAAAGGCACTTGTAATGTCCTAAGCACATAGACTAGAGGTAAGA
>CAYLIM010000078.1:0-13864 GCA_964383805.1 uncultured Acetatifactor sp. | reverse complement strand
ATATTGCACAGAAGAGAAAGATTTCCGTGGGTGATAAGATGGCGGGCCGTCACGGCAACAAGGGTGTGGTTTCCCGCGTGCTGCCGGTGGAGGATATGCCCTATCTGCCCAACGGCCGTCCTCTGGATATCGTGCTGAATCCTCTGGGCGTGCCGTCCCGTATGAACATTGGACAGGTATTGGAAATTCATTTGTCCCTGGCCGCCAAGGCCCTGGGCTTTAATGTGGCGACTCCCGTGTTTGACGGCGCGAATGAGAAAGATATCATGGACACTCTGGATCTGGCCAATGATTATGCCAATCTGCCCTTTGACCAGGCGGAGGCGGATCAGTGGAAGGCCGAGGAGAGAACGACTGCTCCCGACGGCAGAGCCTGGAACGGCGAGAGCTTTGAAAGCCTGCACGGCGAGGAACTGCTGCCTGAGGTAGTACAGTATCTGTCCGAGAACAGAGAGCACAGAGAGGTGTGGAAGGGCGTTCCCATTTCCCGTGACGGAAAGGTGCGTCTGCGCGACGGCCGCACGGGTGAGTATTTTGACAGCGCGGTAACGATTGGCCACATGCACTATTTGAAACTGCATCATCTGGTGGACGACAAGATACACGCTCGTTCCACAGGCCCGTACTCTCTGGTTACTCAGCAGCCTCTGGGCGGCAAGGCTCAGTTCGGCGGCCAGCGTTTCGGTGAGATGGAGGTTTGGGCGCTGGAGGCATATGGCGCATCCTACACTTTGCAGGAGATTCTGACCGTGAAGTCCGATGATGTGGTGGGCCGTGTAAAGACCTACGAGGCCATTATCAAAGGGGATAACATCCCTGAGCCCAGCATTCCCGAGTCCTTCAAGGTGCTCTTAAAAGAGCTGCAGGCTCTGGGTCTGGATGTGAGGGTGCTGCGCGACGACAACACCGAGGTGGAAATTGCCGAGACCATCGATTACAATGAGACGGATTATCGCTATGAGATGGAAGGCGACCGCAAGTATGACGACTATGATAGCAATTCTCTGGGTGAGATGGGCTATCAGGCACAGGAATTCGACGATGAAAGCGGCGAGCTTATTAATGCGGAAGATGATTACAGCGACGAAGATTACGCAGATGAGGGTTACGACGATACAGACGAAGAGTTCTAAACAGTTATGAAACTAACATTGGAAGGGAGTGCCATAATGTCAGAAACAAGAAACGAAGCATATCAGCCTATGACATTTGATGCCATTAAGATCGGGTTAGCTTCTCCGGAGAAGATCCGCGAGTGGTCCCGGGGCGAGGTGATGAAACCGGAAACCATCAACTACAGGACATTGAAACCTGAGAGGGACGGTCTGTTCTGCGAGAAGATTTTCGGACCCAGCAAGGACTGGGAATGTCATTGCGGAAAATATAAGAAGATCAGATACAAGGGCGTTGTCTGTGACCGCTGCGGTGTGGAAGTGACCAAGGCCAGCGTCCGCAGAGAGCGTATGGGGCATATTGAACTGGCAGCCCCCGTGTCCCATATCTGGTATTTTAAGGGTATCCCCAGCCGTATGGGATTGATTTTGGACCTGTCTCCCAGAGTGCTGGAGAAGGTGCTGTATTTTGCCTCCTACATTGTGCTGGATGCGGGCGAATCAGGTCTGGATTACAAGCAGGTGCTGTCGGAGAGAGAGTATCAGGATGCGAGGGAGACCTACGGCAACAAGTTCCGCGTGGGCATGGGCGCAGAGGCCATCAAGGAGCTGCTGCAGTC
Organism: uncultured Acetatifactor sp.; assembly: GCA_964383805.1. Taxonomy (GTDB): domain Bacteria; phylum Bacillota; class Clostridia; order Lachnospirales; family Lachnospiraceae; genus Acetatifactor. Next base: position 12,132 of record CAYLIM010000078.1, on the reverse strand, counting down.
CATCGATCTGGAGACAGAGTCTTTGGAGCTGAAAGAGGAGCTGAAAGATTCCACCGGTCAGAAACGTGCCCGCATTATCAAGAGACTGGAAGTTGTCGAGGCTTTCAACGAGTCCGGCAACAGACCGGAGTGGATGATTTTAGACACGATTCCGGTGATTCCCCCCGATCTGCGCCCTATGGTGCAGCTGGACGGCGGCCGTTTTGCCACCTCCGATCTGAATGACCTGTACAGAAGGATTATCAACAGAAACAATCGTCTGAAGAGACTGCTGGAGCTGGGCGCTCCGGATATCATTGTGCGCAACGAGAAACGCATGCTGCAGGAGGCTGTGGATGCGTTGATCGACAACGGCAGACGGGGACGCCCCGTCACAGGACCCGGCAACAGAGCGCTGAAGTCCCTGTCCGATATGTTGAAGGGCAAAGGCGGCCGTTTCCGTCAGAACCTGCTGGGCAAGCGTGTGGATTACTCCGGCCGTTCCGTTATCGTGGTGGGACCGGAGCTGAAGATTTATCAGTGCGGTCTGCCCAAGGAGATGGCTATCGAGCTGTTTAAGCCCTTTGTAATGAAGGAGCTGGTATCCAAGGGAATCAGCCAGAATATCAAGAATGCCAAGAAACTGGTGGAGAGGATGGACACTCAGGTGTTCGATGTGCTGGAGGAGGTTATCAAGGAGCATCCCGTGATGCTGAACCGTGCCCCTACTCTGCACAGACTGGGTATTCAGGCATTTGAGCCGATACTGGTGGAGGGCAAGGCTATCAAGCTGCATCCTCTGGTATGTACGGCTTTCAACGCGGACTTTGACGGCGACCAGATGGCAGTGCATCTGCCCCTGTCCGTGGAGGCCCAGGCGGAGTGTCGTTTCCTGCTGCTGTCTCCCAATAACCTGTTGAAACCCTCCGACGGTGGCCCTGTAGCAGTGCCCTCTCAGGATATGGTTCTGGGCATTTACTACCTGACCCAGGAGAGACCCGGCGTGTTGGGCGAAGGCAAGTACTTTAAGTGCGTAAACGAAGCGATTTTGGCATATGAAAACCAGATTATCACTTTGCATTCCCGCATCAAGGTGAGAGTGACCAAGAAAACTCCTCAGGGAGAGACGGTCAGCGGCAATGTAGAATCCACGCTGGGACGCTTTTTGTTCAATGAGATTCTGCCTCAGGATCTTGGCTTTGTGGAGAGAAACACACCGGAGGATTATCTGAAACTGGAAGTGGATTTCCATGTGGGCAAGAAACAGCTGAAACAGATTCTGGAGAAGGTTATCAATACCCACGGCGCATCCTGCACGGCGGAGGTGCTGGATGATGTGAAGGCCATCGGCTACAAGTATTCTACCAGAGCCGCCATGACCGTATCCATCTCCGATATGACCGTGCCTGCCCAGAAGGCGGATATGCTGGCTGCGGCGCAGGCTACCGTGGATAAGATTGCGGCCAACTACCGCAGGGGCCTGATCACCGAGGAGGAGAGATACCGCGCGGTGGTAGAGACCTGGAATGAGACCGATAAAGAGCTGACAGATGTGCTGCTGGCCGGTCTGGATAAATATAACAATATCTTTATGATGGCGGACTCCGGCGCCCGTGGTTCCAATCAGCAGATCAAACAGCTGGCCGGTATGCGTGGCCTGATGGCGGATACCACAGGTAAGACCATTGAGCTGCCCATCAAGTCCAATTTCCGTGAGGGACTGGACGTACTGGAATACTTCATGTCCGCACACGGCGCCCGAAAGGGTATGTCCGATACCGCGTTGCGTACCGCAGACTCCGGTTACCTGACCCGTCGAATGGTAGACGTGTCACAGGAGCTGATCATCCGTGAGGTTGACTGCGCGGAGGGCAGAGATGAGATTCCCGGAAGTGTGGTGAAAGCCTTCATGGACGGTAAGGAGACCATCGAGGGCCTCAAGGACCGTATCACCGGCAGATATTCCTGTGAGGATATCTACGACAGGGACGGCAACATGATCGTTAAGCACAACCACATGATTACTCCCAGCCGCGCTGCCAGAATACTGAGCGTGGGCGTGAATGAGAAGGGTGAGCCTGTGGAGGCGGTAAAGATCCGTACTATATTGACTTGCCGTTCCCACAATGGTATATGCGCAAAGTGCTACGGAGCAAACATGGCCACCGGCGAGGCAGTGCAGGTGGGCGAGGCAGTGGGTATTATCGCCGCGCAGTCCATCGGTGAGCCCGGCACACAGCTGACCATGAGAACATTCCACAGCGGCGGCGTGGCCGGTGACGATATCACCCAGGGTCTGCCCCGTGTAGAGGAGCTGTTCGAGGCCAGAAAGCCCAAGGGTCTTGCCATTATCGCCGAGTTTGGCGGCAAGGCTGAGATCCGTGACACCAAGAAGAAACGCGAGGTTGTGATTACCAACGAGGAGACCGGCGAGAGCAAGGCGTATCTGATTCCCTACGGTTCCCGTATCAAGGTGGTGGATGAGCAGATTCTGGAGGCCGGTGACGAGCTGACAGAGGGCAGCGTGAATCCCCACGATCTGTTAAAGATCAAGGGCATCAAGGCTGTTCAGGACTATATGCTCCGGGAGGTACAGAGAGTGTACCGTCTGCAGGGCGTGGACATCGCGGATAAGCATATCGAAGTGATTGTGCGCCAGATGATGAAGAAAATCCGGATTGAGAACAACGGCGACGCGGAGTTCCTGCCGGGAACTCTGGTGGATGTGCTGGAGTTCGATGATATGAACGAGGAGCTGATCGCACAGGGCAAGGAGCCGGCAGAGGGCAAGCAGGTACTGCTGGGTATCACGAAGGCGGCTCTGGCCACCAATTCCTTCCTGTCCGCAGCATCCTTCCAGGAGACCACCAAGGTGTTGACGGAGGCTGCTATCAAGGGCAAGATCGATCCTCTGATCGGTCTGAAAGAGAATGTGATCCTGGGTAAGCTGATTCCCGCGGGCACCGGCATGAAGAGATACCGCAATACCAGGCTGAATACCGACTATATCCGCCGTATCTCCGTGAAGGAGGAGCCGGAGGTGATTGCCGAGGAGGAGCCTAAGGAGGATATCCTGATCGAGGATGATGTGCTGCAGGAGACAGTGGATAATGAAATGAACGAGGAACTGCTGGAGACTGTGGATGAGGACGAGGAAGTAACAGAAGAGATGGCCGAGGAACAGACTGAGGAAGAGTTTGCACCGGTTGAATAGAATTGAGTTAATAAGAGGGCTGAACCCGGATGGGTTCGGCCCTCTTTGTGTGCAGCTCTATGACATATCAGTGAATCAGTAACACGGAATCCTCCTCGTCCTCCATATCGGAGCTGTCGGTGACGACCTGCCAGGAAGTGATACGGTAAAAGGGATCGCCTTCCTGCAGCGGGTAGAGAATGTCCAGTGTGACAGACAGGGTCTGCAGATCGGAAATGGTGACCATATAGGTCTTTTTGTGTCCTACGGCCATAAAGTATTCGTCCTCGTCAAAGCTGTCGGCGTAGACGGAGGCCAGGGTATTGTCTATGCTGGCAATGTCCTCTTGTGCCTGGTTGCACGCCTCATAGTATGCGGAGGTTCTCTCCTCCACCCGCCTGCTCAGTTTAGCGTCCGCGTTGGCGCTGACTATGGACAGGGTGGCAAAGGAAATGAGGCAGAGAATCACAAATATCAGCAGGATCGAAGAGGAGCCTACATTTACATGAAATTCGGGACCGGATTTTTTTTGAAAGCTCATAGGGTGTTCCTTTCTGGTAAGTCTCGTTATTTCACCAAGGGTATGTGCAAGTCCACGTGCAGGGTGTAGAGAGGTTCGTATGGGGCAGCCTGGGTGGCAGTGGAGGATATCGATTCCGGCGGTGCGGCATCTGCCCTGTATACGCTGATATCCGCAGATACCATGTCGCCGGGGTTTGTCGTCCCGCTTCGCCTTAGCTGAATGCGATAACCGTTTTGAACCTGAACCAGGTAGTCCTCATCCTCGGACAGCTGGCTGCCGGACAATATAGTCTGCAGGACCTGCAGATCCCCGTCGCAGCCCATAAACGCCTCGGCCATATTCTGGGCGTAATTCACCGCGTAATTCTGGTCAACGGTCTGAGCGGACAGCGAGTGAGCCTTGACAAACAGCCGTATACATACCGTGCTGGACACGGAGAAAAACAATAATGCGATAATTAGCTCCATCAAAAAGAGCGATGATTTGGAATGTCTCAAAGGAGCATCCTCCTTTCGGTTAGTGGTTCAGCTGCTGTCAATGGCTGTGCAGGGAAATATACAATTCCTTTTGCGTATTGTCCTCCAGAGTCAGCTCGATATGCAGCAGATGCTCGCCGGCATTTTGGAGATCCCAGTCCAGCAGGGGCAGTATTTCCTGACCCGCAGACAGAGGATCGCTGCCGATGTCGCTGCCCTGCCGCATGAACAGCTCCCGCAGACTCCCATCGTAGAGATAGAGGTAGGTCGCATAATCTGTGCCGCCTATCTCACGGGTCAGAACCAGAGCGGTGGTGCCCTCCAGCTGACCGATGGAAATGCTGTCATAGAGGTCGTTCTGGCGTACTTTTTCCGTCAGATAGGAGTAGGCCGTGCGGGCGGTGTAATTTTCGTCCATATAGTTGACGGTCTGCTTGTACACGCTGGCTCCCAGAATCACCAGAACCAGCGCGGACAGAGTGAATACCACAAACAGCGCCAACACAAACAGCACATCCACAATATGATTTTTCTCATGCTTTGTATTCATCGACTTAAAATCCTTTCAAATGGACTATGCTCAGTTTATGGGCAGCACGATGACCTCGGGCATCAGGTTGGAACCGTCAGAGCGATAGTCGATCATGAATTTACTCTCGTCATAAGTCAGGCCATAATGTTGCTTGATATAAGCTAAGTTGGGAGGATACATGCCCTCCACGGCATAGCACTGGGCGATGCTGCGGGCCAGGGCCGTCTCCAGACTCTCCTGCTGCTTGGCGGCGGTGGTGTCGCTGACGGACTGTATGCCCCTCAGAAAAAAGATCAGGATGAGTATGCCCACCAGCAGGGGCAGCACGCTGATCAGCCGGGGAACAAACCCCAGGGGATTGGGTTCAAAACGATTCCTGCGCATGACTACCTCCTCATCTAGCCGATGCTGGACATAATGCCCATCAGCGGCAGAATCACGGACAACAGAATCAGTCCTACAATAACGGAGAGGATGATGACCAGTGTGGGTTCCAGCACGGAAATGATGGATTGCATTTTCTCGTCCGTCTCCTTCTCGTAGGCGTCGGCGATCTTCTGCATGACGGTGTCAATATTGCCGCTGCGGAAACCGATGGCCACCATGCGGGAATGCACGTTGCTGAAAATCTGGGAGTCCACCAGCGCCTCGGAAAGATTATCTCCCTTGCGCAGCCGCTCCTTACAGCCAAGAATCTGTTCATGCATCTTGGGATTTCCCACCAGTTCCGCCACCATTTCCAGACTTGTGTAGGTGTCGATGCCGCTGCTGAATGTCATGGCGAGACCGCTGGCAAAACGCTGGCAGGCATATTTTTCAAAAAAGCCTCTGGTGGGGGGAAACCAGTTCAAGAACCGGGTGTTCAGTCTTCTCAGGGCCGGAATCCGTGTGAAGGCAAAATACACCACCAGCAGCAGACAGATAATGCCCAGCAGCACCCAGGAATAACGGTTCAGAGTATTGCCCAGGTTCATGAGGGAGGCCGCCAGCCCGCTCATGTCGCTTCCCAGCTCCGCAAACACCTGACTGAAAATGGGAAGTACGCGGCTCATCAGCACATAGATGACCACAAACATCATAATAATCATAATCAGAGGATAGGAGACCGCCTGCTTGATATTTTTGCGGACAGTATCTTCCTTATCGTAATAGGTCGCCAGGGACTGCAGACAACTGTCCAGCTTACCGGATTCTTCGCCCAGAGCGATCAGGCGCAGACAATAGTCCGGAAAGACGCCGACGCTCTCCAATGCCTCGTGGAAACTGGTTCCCTTTTTACATACGTCCCAGATTCCCTGAATGATTTCTTTGCCCTGTTCGTTCTTCATGTCGCTGAGCAGGATGCTCATGCTCTCCACCGGCGTGATTCCGGCCTGCAGCAGCATGGCTGTCTGGGAGCAGAATGCAGTGATCTCGGCCTGTGTAAGTGTTCTTTTTACTTTCATATGCGTTCTCCTTTTTTCGGACTAGTAGATATATCTGACGGAATAATTGCTGCCGTCGCCTATGAATTCCTTTAGCTCTTCCTCACTGTTGCTGGCGGCAAAGGTAGGGTCCATCAGACTCCAGTCGTCGCCGTCAAACTCTACAATGCCGTTGACCCACCCGACATCCGTGATATATACGCTGACCCAGGCGTGATAGGCGACGCCGGCGTATCCCACCTCCATGCGTGTGGGAATGCTCTGGGTGCGCAGCATACATGTCATCAGTGCGGCATAATCCAGACAAATGCCTTTGCCGCTGGAGAGGGTGTTATCAATATCCGCGATATAGCTGGACAGAGCGCCGCTTGTGATCTGTTCCGCCTTGTCGTAGTCGTAGGAAATATTATTCACCACATAGTTGTAAATAATCGATACGCAATCCAGATCGGACTCCGCTGTCTCACACAGCTCTGCCGCCAGCTCCACCGCCCGGGTGTCGGCGTCATAGTCCACATAGGAACTGGGGGTCAGATAGGGGCTGAAAGGATCTGTTATGGTCACGTCCAGACTCAGCTCGTAACTGACACTGTATTCCTTGCCCTGTATATTTTCATTCACGGTAACGGTGTAGCTGCCGTCTCCCGCAGTCAGCGGAAAGGCCTGGAACTCCGATGAGTTCAGGTTGTAGGTACATTTGTAGGAGTTGGGTCCCATAATCTGCAGCTTGACCTTGGGGCAGGTTCCGGTGTAATTGGCCATGATATAGCCCTGTTTCAGGTTAGAGACGTCAATGGTGGTCACGTCGTTGCCGTGGGTCTTTGTCCCGGGAGCTGTGGGGGTAGGGCAATAGGGCGTATTATCCCGCAGCGGCACAAAGGGTGTAGGCTCCGGTGTCGGCTCAGGGGTGGGCATGGGCGTTGCCGTGGGCTGTGGCGTCGCCGTAGGCTCGGAAACCTGAGCGGAAGTACTCGGCTCGTCCGGGTTCCCCGGGGCGCTGGTGGCGCCGATCTGCAGGGCGTCAATAATGTCAGACTGCCCCTGAGAGGGTTGTTCGACCGAGGGGACGGGGATGGAATTGGTGTCTCCGCAGCCAGTGAGCAGCACCGCGCATATAACATATGAAATTAGTCTTAAGAACCCCTTTTTTTTCATATTTTCCTCTGCATGCATATCACAGGTCTCACCTGTGATATTGCACAAATCAGTATATGAAACGTTAGTTTCATAATTGGCTGTGATAGAACCTTTCCTGTGGTCGAAACGGCAGGCTAATGCTGCCACACAATGAGCCCCGCAAGAGCCAGGGCTGCCGCCAGGACGGCGGCCAGTATCCAAAACACCGGGCGTCGGCCGCTCTTTTGGTGAAACGCCAAGTGAGAGCGCCTGACTATATCATCCTGACCGCTGGCGGCAAGAATATCCTGCAGCGCCGCCTCGGCCTCTTTTTTATCCATCTTATATTTGCGAAATGCCATAGAGGAATCATCCTTTCAGTTTTCGTGCCAAATGTTCTTTTGCGGAAGCGATATACCGCTTGATAGTACTGCGGCTCAGTTCCATAGTGCTGGCAATCTCCTCCAGTTTCATGTCGTTGTAATAGCGCATGGACAGAACGGACCGCTCCTGAAAGGGCAGTTCCTCCATGGCCTGGCGCAGCTGACGGATCTCGCTGGAGCGCAGGGCAAGGGCCTCCGGGTCTGAGTCCGGATGTTCGTCCCGCACCAGTTTCAGCAGTTCCGGGTCGGAAATCTCCGAGTGGCCGAACTGCTTTTGCCGGATATCGTAGCACACATGAAAAGAGATCCGGTTCAGCCAGGCGATGAAGAGCGTGGGATCGCTGAGTTTGTCTATGTTGCGGAACGCGGCTATATAGACCTCCTGCATGGCGTCCTGAGCCAGATATTCGTCCTTCAGGTAATGCCGGGCATAATTATATACCTTATTATATGTAAGAGCGTACAGCTCTGCAAAGGCGTCGGTGTCCTGCTGCTTAAAGCGGGTAACGAGCCTTGCCAGATATTGGTGATTTGGTTCCGGCATATGGTCTCGCCCCCTCCCAATATACGACCAAATGCGCAGTGTTTTCTATATTATAAAAAAAATTGAACCTTTTTTCAAGACATCCCAGTCTTTTTTTATAGATTTGTGGTATATTTGATGACAGAGCAAGGAGTGAACTGAATGATACCAAACATGGCAGGGAGTATGTATATCTGTTTTGGGCTGGCGGCGGTATTGATTATGGCGTTGTCGGCGGGTATAGCGCGTTACATGACGCTCTGCGCCCGGTGGCGCAGACGGATCGCCGAGGTCAGGGAAGAACAGCAGGTATATCTGGGATGGAATTTGAAAAAGCTAAAGGAGACCGTGCGGGAACTGGAGTATGTCAAGGTGGCACGGATGGAGCTGCTGCTGCGGTGATTGGGTGCTGTTTCGACAATTATGGAACAATAAATCAGGAGAGGTATGAGCGAGATGAAAGTTTTTGTTACGGGAGTAAAGGGCCAGCTGGGATATGACGTGGTGAACGAGCTGGAGAAGAGAGGGATAGAGGCCGTGGGAGTGGATATCGAAGAGATGGATATCACCGACGCGGCCAGCGTGAGCAGTGTAATTCACCGGGAAATGCCGGATGCGGTGATTCATTGCGCCGCTTACACGGCGGTGGATGCGGCGGAGGAGAATGAGGCTCTGTGCCGCAGGGTCAATGCGGACGGCACCCGCAATATAGCGCAGGTCTGCAAAGAACTGGACTGCAAAATGATCTATATCAGCACGGACTATGTGTTCGGCGGTCAGGGGGAGAGACCCTGGGAGCCGGAGGACGACAGAGATCCCCAGAGCGTCTACGGGCAGACCAAGTACGAGGGCGAGCTGGCGGTGCAGGAACTGCTGGACAAGTATTTTATTGTGCGTATCGCCTGGGTATTTGGCGTCAACGGCAAGAATTTTGTCAAGACCATGCTGAAACTGTCCGAGAACCATGACACGATCACGGTGGTGAACGACCAGTTCGGCTCTCCCACCTATACCTATGATCTGGCCAGGCTGCTGGTGGATATGGTGCTTACGGAGAAGTACGGCGTCTATCACGCCACTAACGAGGGAATCTGCTCCTGGTATGATTTCGCCTGCGCGATCTTTGAGGAGGCGGGCATCGACATGACGGTGAAACCGGTCAGCACGGCGGAGTACGGCGCCAAGGCCAGCCGTCCCGCAAACAGCCGTATGAGCAAGGAAAAGCTGACGGAGAACGGGTTTGAAAGACTGCCGACGTGGCAGGACGCGCTGAAAAGATATCTGAAGATATTAAAAAGCTAAAAACTGCTAAAAACTTGAAAAAATTTGTTGACAAAGCATCCGCAAATGGCTATACTAATATAGCATGCGCACGGATGCTTTTTTTGTGGACAATAAGTGCCGGCGCAGCGCAAGTATACTATTTAAGAAAGAGGTGAAACAGAATGCCAACATTTAACCAGTTAGTAAGGAAGGGCCGTCAGACAACGGTGAAGAAGTCTACCGCACCTGCACTGCAGAAGGGCTACAACTCTCTGCACAAGAAGGCAACGAACGCGTCTTCTCCGCAGAAGAGAGGTGTGTGTACCGCCGTTAAGACTGCAACCCCCAAGAAGCCTAACTCCGCTCTCAGAAAGATCGCCAGAGTGCGTCTCTCCAACGGAATCGAAGTTACCAGCTACATTCCCGGCGAGGGCCACAATCTGCAGGAGCACAGCGTTGTTCTGATCAGAGGCGGCAGAGTTAAGGATCTGCCCGGTACCAGATATCATATTATCCGTGGTACACTGGACACTGCAGGAGTTGCTAACAGAAGGCAGGCTCGTTCCAAGTACGGCGCCAAGAGACCTAAAGATGCTAAGAAATAAGCATCTTCAAGATGCTAAAAAGTAAGCATCCGTAGCTCTATCAGGTGTAGTATTTGGGAAAAAGGAGGAGCGCATCCTGTGATGCCATCCTCGGATGCTGCAAGCGCAGCATCTCGGACCACAACAACGAAACTAAGAAAAGTGTTGGAATTCTGGACTACAGATATACCGCACGAACACTTGGGGAAACACATGTGAGTACCGATGAATTAACGAAACTAAATTGTTAAGGAGGGAAGAACCGTGCCACGTAAAGGACATATTCAGAAAAGAGATGTATTGGCAGATCCTTTATACAATAACAAAGTGGTGACCAAGCTTATCAACAACATTATGCTTGACGGTAAGAAGGGTGTAGCACAGAAGATTGTATACGGCGCATTTGCAAAAGTAGAAGCGAAGTCTGGCAAGCCCGCTCTGGAGGTTTTCGAAGAGGCTATGAACAATATCATGCCCTCTCTGGAGGTTAAGGCGAGACGTATCGGTGGCGCCACCTATCAGGTGCCTATCGAGGTAAGGGCCGACAGACGGCAGGCGTTAGGTCTGCGCTGGTTGACTATGTACTCCCGCAAGAGAGGCGAGAAGACCATGGTCGACAGACTTGCCAATGAGATTTTGGATGCGGCCAACAATACCGGCGCCGCAGTAAAGAGAAAAGAAGACGTACACAAGATGGCAGAGGCAAACAAGGCGTTTGCTCACTACCGTTTCTAGGCGCGAGTGGTTTTACAAAATAAAAATAGGAGGAAAAAATCTTGGCTGGAAGAGAATATCCCTTAGAGAGAACCAGGAATATAGGCATCATGGCTCATATCGATGCGGGCAAGACCACATTGACCGAGCGTATCCTGTATTACACTGGTGTTAACTACAAGATCGGCGATACTCACGAAGGCACTGCTACCATGGATTGGATGGAGCAGGAGCAGGAGAGAGGTATTACCATCACTTCAGCTGCTACGACCTGTCACTGGACTCTGGAAAAAGAAACCAAGCCCGCTGAAGGCGCGTTAGAGCATCGTATCAATATCATTGACACTCCTGGCCACGTTGACTTTACTGTAGAAGTAGAGCGTTCCTTGCGTGTACTGGACGGAGCTGTCGGTGTATTCTGTGCAAAGGGCGGTGTTGAGCCTCAGTCCGAGAACGTTTGGCGTCAGGCTGACACCTACAATGTACCCCGTATGGCATTCATCAACAAGATGGATATCCTGGGAGCCAATTTTTATGGCGCTGTGGAGCAGATCAAGACCCGTCTGGGCAAGAATGCTATCGTGCTGCAGCTGCCCATCGGCAAGGAAGACGAGTTCAAGGGCATCATCGATCTGTTTGAGATGAAAGCATATATCTACAACGATGACAAGGGTGAGGATATCACCGTCACCGACGATTTGGGAGATATGAAGGATGATGCGGAGCTGTATCGCAGCGAGCTGATCGAGAAGATCTGTGAGCTGGACGACGATTTGATGATGATGTATCTGGAGGGCGAGGAGCCTTCCGTAGAGGAACTGAAAAAGGTTCTGCGCAAAGCGACCTGTGAGTGTACCGCAATTCCGGTATGCTGTGGTTCTGCATATCGTAACAAGGGCGTGCAGAAACTCCTGGATGCTGTTCTGGAGTATATGCCCGCGCCCACAGACATCCCTGCTATCAAGGGAACGGATCTGGATGGCAATGAGGTGGAGAGACATTCTTCTGACGAAGAGCCTTTCTCTGCTCTGGCGTTCAAGATCATGGCTGACCCCTTCGTGGGTAAGCTGGCGTTCTTCCGTGTGTATTCCGGCACCATGAACTCCGGTTCCTATGTGCTGAATGCCACGAAGGACAAGAAAGAGCGTGTGGGACGTATCCTGCAGATGCATGCCAACAAGCGTGCCGAGTTGGACAAGGTATATTCCGGAGATATCGCGGCGGCAGTGGGCTTCAAGTTCACCACCACCGGCGACACCATCTGCGATGAGCAGCATCCGGTGATCCTGGAGTCCATGGAGTTCCCGGAGCCTGTTATCGAGCTGGCTATCGAGCCTAAGACCAAGGCTGGTCAGGGCAAGATGGGTGAGGCTCTGGCAAAGCTGGCAGAGGAAGATCCTACTTTCCGCGCTCACACCAATC
>CAYLIM010000077.1:0-13974 GCA_964383805.1 uncultured Acetatifactor sp. | reverse complement strand
CTATTTTTTACAAAACACAGGGGGGATTCCTTACAAATTTCTTACAATGCTTTTTCCCTATTCTCTGCTTTTGCAATAAACAAAGCTCCTGGATTCCCAAGAGCTTTGTATCGGCAATCGTTCGGTGATGTTTCTACATTCATTATACATATATCTGTGAGAAAATCCACTGGAAAATTGATAATTCTTAAGCCAATCTTTAGGTTGACCTTAGCTGTATTTTAATCTGGCGCTGTATGATGAAATCGTTGCAGGGAATATGGGGCATATGCCCCACACAGCCAGATTACACGTTTGTGTTCCGGTTTATCCGGGTTAGGAGGAGCGACAATGCTGGAGTGCACTAACCTTATGAAATCCTACAAAAAGAAATGTGTTGTAAACAATCTCAGTTTCAGCGTGGAAAAGGGGGAAGTATTTGCCTTTCTGGGGAGCAATGGCGCAGGGAAAACCACCACGATCAAAATGATCCTGGGACTGGTGGGTATCGACAGTGGTCAGGTAAAGATCGCGGAGGGCGTTCGGATCGGATACTCTCCCGAGACCCCCTATTTTCCCCCGTTTCTCACCGGCTATGAGGTGCTTGCCTATTATGCAAGCATCCAGAGACTCCCAAAGCCGGAGCGCAGAACGGAAATACCAAAGCTGCTCGACATGGTAGGTCTTGAAGACAGCAGGACAAGAGTAAAAAACTACTCCAAAGGTATGCTGCAGAGACTGGCGCTGGCACAGGCGCTGCTGGGCAATCCCGATCTGCTGATTCTGGATGAACCCACCGCAGGTCTGGACGCCCTGGGCCGGGTGGAGATGATGCAGTTGATTGGCAGGCTGAAAGACGGGGGCAGGACAATTCTCATCAACTCCCATATTTTAAATGATATCGAACGGATCTGTGACAGGGGCATTATCATTAAAAAGGGGGTACAGATGGGGACCTGGAACAAGGCCGACGACAACCCCCAAAGCCTTGAGGAAATATTTATTGAATTGGTGGGAGGTACAAATGTATGACAATCGCGATCACCGCTTTTAAAGAAAAAATCCGCCGCAAGGAATTGTATATTGTCTCCGCCATCGGCGTTTTGCTCCTCATCCTCTTTGGGACGGGAACGGGATCTCTGTCCATAGACGGCACGGCCATCACCGACTATCGTGTACTGGGTCCCATCATGCTGATCGTTGTAAATGCCGTCAACTGTATGCTGGCAGTGGTCATGAGTCTGGGCACGATTCCCAATGAGTACCAGCGGGGCACAAGTCATCTGGTGTGGATCAGAAAAGTACCACGGTGGCGTTATCACGGCGAACTCGCCTTGGCGGGTGTGCTGGCGGGACTGGTTTCGGAGGCAATTCTCTTTGCCGCCATGCTGGTCTTTATGGTGGAAAGCCATAGGGCAGAACAGCTGTGGCGGCTGCTCCCCGCCTACTTGATCGTGGGGATAAATGTCGCCGCCGTGAGCATGTTCACCAGCATGCTCAGTGCCGTTATACCCAAATTTGCCGCCGGCGCTATATCCTCTGCGGCAGCCCTTGCGGGAATTTTCCACAGCCTGCTGGAACTGCTGAAAGACATGGTGGGCGGCTTTGGGGGAGAACTGATTAAATATGCGCTGAAACTGATCCCGAACCTTCACCAGGTGCAGACGCAGGCGGGAAATGTTCTCCACGGCGGGAAGGTGGATATGCACGTGATTTTGACAGGCTTGCTCATGGTCTATGTGTATACAGTGTTACTGTTTGTAATCAGGAGGAAGGAGACTTGAGAAAGTGGGAAGTTTAAAAAAGGGAATCATTATTTTAATAGGTATAGCGCTTGTGATTGGGGTCATTGCAACGGGAACCTACGGACTCCCCCAGGAGGACCTTGCCGTCTACCGGCAGGCGGTGGAGCTGGAGGAGAGCGGCAGCAATATGGGCTTTGAGGGGTTTGCTCTCACGGACTACCCCGTGGCATTCTATGACGGGGATCGGGATTATGTGGTGACCTGGGAAGGGGATGGATACAGCGTAAAGAAACGGAGAGCCGTCATCAATTTTATCGCCGCAACCGCCTATCCTGTTGACGACCACTATGAGGTGCTTACCCCTACCATTCAGAAAATGTCCTCGCTTATGGGGATAATGAGCGCAGGCGGTATGGGGTACGGCGTCGAGGAACATACCGCGACGATCTGGCATGAGGCGTTTCACTGCTATCAGGCCACTTATTTTCCGGAGAGCATGGATGTGATCTGCTCCGGCGAGATGGATGAAGGCATTATTGCCGGGGAGGCTGATACCAATTCTCAGGCGGTATCTCTGTTTCAACAGCAGGCCCAGCTGCTGGAGGAGGCGGTGAAAGTGGAGGATGTTGACAGGATACGGGAATGTATCGTAAGATATAAGGAACTTGACGAGGAGAGAATGCTGCTGCTCTCGAAGGAGGTAATTGCTCTGGAGGATTACTATACAAGGGTGGAGGGAACGGCCTGCTATATTGAGGCATGCATTTACAGAATGCTGCTCCCCGAACAATTTGACGGCAGATATCTTGACGGTATCAGCGAATATAGCGGCGGCTCCTCAAAGTATTACCGGACGGGCATGGCCCAGTGCATGATTCTGGACAGACTTAATCCCGGCTGGAAAGAGGGTTTTGATTTTTCGGAACCGGTTATCGACTTGATCTATAGAGAACTGGGGCTTATGTGAGGTTCTGGGGGAGATTCTGAAGGAGGTTCTTTGCCGGAGGCAGTGTCCGGTGAGACGGGCAGGAGGGAGTCAACATGGAGTATAAGGTGCTTGCAGCGGATGATGAGACGGAGCTTTTGGATGCTCTGGAACTCTACACCGAGAGGGAAAACATCAGGCTGATCAAGACGGACAACGGCATTACCGCTCTGGAGCTGTTTAGGAGTGAAAAGCCCCATCTTGTCCTGCTGGATATCATGATGCCGGGGCTGGACGGTTTCGCTGTGCTGAAACGAATCCGGGCGGAGAGCCATGTCCCTGCCATCATGTTCACCGCCAGAGGGGAGGATTATGACAAGATACTGGGCCTTGGACTGGGGGCGGACGACTATATCACCAAGCCCTACAATCCCATGGTTGTGGTGGCCAGGATCAAGGCCCAGCTTCGCCGCAGTTACGACTATCGGGACGATGGCGCCGACACAGAGAAGGAGCTTCAGTGCTTTGATCTGGTTCTCAATCGGGCCGAGGGCGTAGTCACCAAGGCCGGCAGGCCCGTGGAACTCACCAAGACGGAATTCCTGATACTGGAGCTGCTGATGCAAAACCGGGGCAGGATCTTTACCAAACAGCAGATTTTTGAATACGCATGGGACAGCGACTATATTGCCGGCGACAGTGCGATCATGGTACACATCAGCAACCTCCGCTCCAAAATCGAGGACGATCCCAAAGCGCCGAAGATGCTGAAAACCGTAAAGGGACTGGGCTACAAGATGGAAAAGGAGTGAAACCTTGAGAGTGAAAAAAAGCATTTTTACCAAGCTGATAGGCTGCTTTGTCCTGTATGTGGTGGTCATGATCGTCACCTTCGTGATATGTCTGCTGCTGGAGACTGTGCTCATAACAAAAGGCGATCCCACCAGTCTGTATCCCTATGGTATCATTGATGAAGACGGGAATGTGGCAGGTATGGAAATTCTTCAGAAGATAGGCGGATGGGTGGAAGAACTGGAGGATGGGGAGACGGGAGGGGATGGATTTTATCATGTGGCCCGCGTGTATGGGGAGAAGAAAACAGGGAAGGAAAGCTATTCTCTTCAGGATCTGCTGGAGCTCACAGCGCCCTTTGAGGAAACAAAATATATAGGTTTTTTCATACAGCCCGAAAACAGTCCGAAAAAGTACCTCTGCTTTTACGACCGAGCCCTTATGCAGGTCTCGGTCACGATGAATTTGAATAATATAGGAGAATATGATATACCAGACATTTTCCCGCTGTTTTTCCCCATTTCCATTTTGGAGATCCTGCTGATCAGTCTTTATCTGAAAAGAAAAATCAAAAAGCCTCTGGATCAGATCATAGCGGGAATGGAGGATCTGAGATCGGGAAACAGCGGCGCCCGGATAGACATAAAAACCGAGGCTGAGTTTGATAAAATCGTCGACACCTTCAACCTGATGGCGCAGCAGCTGGAGGACGAGAAGGCCCAGAGAGAGAGTCTGATCCGAAAGAAAAACCAGATGCTGCTGGAATTGTCTCATGATATCAGGACGCCCATTGCGACCATAAAAAGCTATGCGAATGCTTTGGAGGCGGGACTTGTCCCCCAGGAGAGGATCGGGAGCGTCTATCACACCATTGACAGCAAGGCGGACAGGGTGGAAAAGCTGTCCGACGATATGTTTATGATGCTTAAAATGGACAATCCGGATTATGAAATGCACTTGGATACCATAAACTTTTGCGAATTTTTGCGCCAGCTCTGTGCGGAATATTATGGTGAAATCACGGAGGCGGGATTTGACTTTGGGATCGAAATTCCCGACGGCGAGATCAGGGTTTCGGCGGACAGAAACCTCTTCTCCAGAGTCGTGGCGAATCTGCTTACCAATGCGCTGAAGTACAACAAGACGGGAAAAGTTATTGCCGTGTCTCTGTCCTGTGAATGCGGCAGGGCGCATCTGGTCGTCTCCGATGACGGCCAGGAGATTGACGGGGCTTTTGCAAGGCAGATGTTCCAAGCCTTCTCCCGCGGGGATTCCTCCAGAAAAACCGATGGCGGAACCGGTCTGGGACTGGCGATCTCAAGGATTATTGTGGAGAAACATGGGGGGAGCATTAGCTACTGCCGCAGGGATGGGAAAAATGTGTTTGCGGTGGAACTGCCGGTGATGAGCAGTCTTTTTGCTCCCAGGGATAAATTGATATGATATGGCGGGAGACCACGATGGAAATTGACAGCGGCAATATATATAGTTATAATGGTTTCATGGTCGGGGCAGCCCGATCAAATCAAAGCAACAGTTTTGGAGGTCAGTATGGAATTAAAGGACAAGGTAGCAATCGTAACAGGCGGGAGCCGTGGAATCGGCTTTGCCACGGTGAGAGCGTTTTTGCAGGAGGGAGCGGCAGTTGTGCTGTGCGCCAGCAGACAGGAGACGGCGGACAAGGCTGTGGCTCAGCTTAAGGAGGAGTTTCCCGAGGCAAAGGTGGAGGGCATTTGGCCCAGCCTCAGCAGCTATGAGGAGGTAAAGGCCGCTTTTGACAAGGTGGCAGAGCAGTATGGCGGTCTGGACATCCTGGTGAACAACGCAGGAGTTTCAGAAAACACGCCTTTTTCCAATTACACAGAGGAGACCTTTGACAAGGTGATGGATCTGAACGTGAAGGGCACCTACAACTGCTCCAAGGCGGCGGCTGATATTATGGAGAAGAAGGGGAGCGGCGTGATCCTCAACACCTCTTCTATGGTCAGCATTACCGGACAGCCCGCCGGTGTGGCATATCCCACCTCCAAGTTTGCCGTGAACGGATTTACCCTCTCCCTGGCCAGAGAGCTTGGGCCCAAGGGCATCCGGGTGAACGCAGTGGCTCCCGGCATCACTGAGACGGATATGATGAAGGCGGTGCCCAAGGAAGTGATCGAGCCTATGATCGCCCGCATTCCTCTGCGTCGTCTGGGGCAGCCGGAGGATATCGCCAATGCTTTCGTGTTCCTGGCATCGGAGAAGGCGTCCTATATCTCCGGCGTGGTGCTGAGTGTGGATGGACTGATGCGGACCTGAGAACGGTCTGAGATATGGCTGGCAGCAGGCCAGAATACAATGACAGGATGCGTAATAGTGAGAAACCGTCTGCATGGTGCAGGCGGTTTCTTTTGTCAGGTTTATTTTCTCTTTTTGGATCGCTCTGTGTATTTCTCTTCGCAGTATTTGCAGCGATATATCTCCTTGACCGGGTCTGCCAGATAGAAGATATGGGGCAGCTCCTGTTCAATGGAGGTGATACAGCGGGGATTGTGGCAGTGGATCACGTTTTTGATCTGCTGAGGCAGCACCAGATCCTTTTTGTCCACGATCTCGCCGTCCTTGATGACGTTGACGGTGATATTGTGGTCGATATATGCCAGCACGTCCAGGTCCAGCATATCAATGTCGCACTCCACTTTCAGAATGTCCTTTTTGCCCATTTTGTTGCTGCGGGCGTTTTTGATGATGGCCACCGTGCAGTCCAGCTTGTCCAAACCCAGATGATCGTAGAGTTCCAGACTTTTGCCTGCCTTGATATGGTCCAATACGAAACCTTCTTCGATTTTTCCTACATTTAACATATTAACCTCTCCTCTAATTTTTGTACCGCAGATTCCCCGACCCGGATAAATCAGGATCAAAACGTGAAATCTACATATTTTTTCTGTTTATAAGGCTGTGTGGGGCATATACAAAAAAATTCTTCTCCAGTGCCCCACATAATCTCCAAAATCCAGGTAAATTTACTCTTTTTTCCTTGTGACGGGGCATATACAGAAAAAATGTCCTGCCAGATCCCCTTTTCTGTAATAAGCGGGGCATAGGGAGATGATTTTTTTGTATATGCCCCAAAGCATTCTCAAAATAGGGAAAACAGAGGGGATATTCCGGACAAATGGGGTTAAGTGCCTGATTTTAGTTCCGCAGATTTCCTGCCAATACACAGACTACGCCAGCTCAAGCAGTGTCAGAATCAGCGCCATGCGCACATAGACGCCGTACTGTACCTGTTTAAAGTAGGCGGCTCTGGGGTCCTTGTCCACCTCCACTGAGATCTCGTTGACGCGGGGCAGGGGATGGAGTACCAGCATATCCGGCTTGGCCAGCTCCATCTTTGCCATGTCCAGAATATAGAAATCCTTCAGGCGTATATAGTCTTCCTCGTTGAAAAAGCGCTCCTTCTGTACGCGGGTCATGTACAGCAGATCCAGACAGGGCATTACATCCTCCAGGCTTGTGACCTCCTCGTAGGGAATATCCTTATCCTTCAGCATCTCCGTGATATAGTCGGGCACCCTCAGTTCCTCCGGGGAGATAAAGACAAAACGGATATCCTCATAGCGTACCAGAGCGTGGATCAGGGAGTGTACGGTGCGTCCGAATTTCAGGTCGCCGCACAGTCCGATGGTAAAGCCGCCCAGAGTGCCCTTAAGGCTGCGGATGGTCAGCAGGTCCGTCAGAGTCTGGGTAGGATGCTGGTGACCGCCGTCACCGGCGTTGATTACCGGGATACGGGAGTGTTCCATGGCCACCATGGGCGCACCCTCCTTGGGGTGGCGCATGGCGCAGATATCGGCGTAGCAGGAGATCACCCGTATGGTGTCGGACACACTCTCGCCCTTGGCGGCGGAGGAGGAGCCTGCGTCGGAAAATCCGATCACATCGCCGCCCAGCCGGGTCATAGCGGACTCAAAACTCAGGCGTGTGCGTGTGCTTGGCTCGTAAAAGCAGGTGGCCAGGATCTTGCCGTCACAGGCATGGGCGTATTTGGCCTTGTTGCGTTCAATGTCACCGGCCAGGTCAAAGAGCCGGTCCAATTCCTGGGTCGTAAAATCCAGGGGACTCATTAGATGTCTCATATAATCAACCTCCGATTTGTAGTTCCGCATGGCCCCTCCCAGCACACAAGGCAGGTGTTCAACATTCGACCGCCTTAGCGCTCGAATATTGAACAGTGCGCTGTACGGGGCCATGCTGATTGATAGTTCCGCATGGCCCCTCCCAGCACACAGGGCAGGTGTTCAACATTCGACCGCCTTGGCGCTCGAATATTGAACAGTGCGCTGTACGGGGCCATGCTGATTAAAGTTCCGCATGGCCCCTCCCAGCACACAGGGCAGGTGTTCAACATCCGACCGCTTTGGCGCTCGAATATTGAACAGTGCGCTGTACGGGGCCATGCTGATTTATTAGTTTCGCAGTGTACGCGAAAGAAAAGTCGAAGAGAAATACTCTTCGACTTTTAACTCACGACATATAGGTGACAAGCTCGGATACGGGCTTGCGCTTGGGGGCGACGGGAGACTCTGCGGGATAGCCCACGGGAATAACGGCCACCACCTCTCTGTCCTCGGGAACGCCCAGCAGGTCGGCAATTTTATCATCGTCAATAATACCCATGATAACCGTGCCCAGGCCCTTGTCATAGGCTGCCAGACAGAACGCCTCGCTGGCAACGCCGGCATCGAACATCTGCCAGCCCTCGCCTCGGTGGGTGGAGTAGGAGCCGTCGCGCTCAAAGCCGCTGCGGTTCTTGATGATGGTTACAACAATGGCCATGGGCGCCTGATCGATAATGACGCCGTTGCCCGCATAGCCGGAGGTGCACTTTGCAACCTTCGCCTTCAGGTCCCCTTCCACGGCAATATATCTGACGATCTGTGTATGTTTCCAACTGGGGGCGTAGGAGGCGGCCTCCACTACCTCATCAATCAACTCGTGAGGAACCGGCTGATCTGTGTAGGAGCGTATGCTTCTGCGTCCCATAATGCATTCTCTGGCGTTCATAAATCTACCTCCTTTATTGGAACATTTTTTCTATTTTAACACAATGAGGAAGAGGATGCAAAGAATTTTTTGTAAAGAGCGTCTGTTTGTGGTAAAATATTTTCGGGGAAAAATATCAGTTTACAGGAAATATGAAAGAAAGAAGGAAAAACATGGTAGTCCGAATAGGAATTGTGGAGAATGAGACCGCCGTACAGAGCTATGTGCGGAGCCTGATCGAGGAGTGGGCGGCTGACGAGGGGCACTGTCTGCAGCTTGCGACCTGCGCCAGCGCGGAGGAATTCCTGTTTAAATATGAGGAGCCGGACATGCTCGATATCGTGTTTCTGGATATTATGCTGGGCGCGATGAACGGCATGGAACTGGCGAGAAATATACGGAGGAGAGACAAGGGCCTGCAGATCGTCTTTTTGACCGGGGTGCAGGACTATGTCTTTGAGGGCTATGAGATCGGGGCAGTCCGCTATCTGCTTAAGCCCGTCAAGCGGCAGGATTTGGACTTGACATTGCGGCACTGCTGTGAGAGGATGGTTCACAAGAAGACGGAATATTTGGCCTTTCGCTATCAGGGGGAGAGTCTGCGGATTGCCTTTTCCGACATTATGTTTGTGAGGGTGGACGGTCATTATCTCCAGATGATCACAGAGAGGAAAACCTATGAGTGGAAGGGCACTCTGGCACAGATCAGGGAAAATCTGGACGAGAAAATGTTTGCTTTTGTAAACCGTTCCACCCTCGTAAACCTGGAATATGTGACCAGAATAACCAGGGAAGAGTGTTTTTTGGAAAATGGTGAGATTCTGCCGATCAGCAGAGGGGCCTATAAAGCGCTGAATGAGGGATTTATGGGGTACTATTTGTAGGAGACAGCTCAATGTGGGAGATCGTGGGGATCGGCGTACCGATCATATGTATTCTTTTGTTTCTGGGAAGGGAGATGCTGTACAAGAGAGCATCCATAGGTTATGCTGTACTGTTCTGCGCCGGCGAGCTTTTGCTGGTGTATGCGGCTGTGCGCCGGCCGGGACTGACAGCGCTGCTGGCAGTACTGTTTCTGCTGGTGGGTCTGGGAAACTCCTCATATATTCGAAAAAAATATGAGGAGCGTTTTATGGAATACCAGACGCAGGCCCTGTCCCGCCAGGTGGAGGAGGTCAAGGAGATCTATACAACCATGCGGGGCTGGCGGCATGATTACCACAACCACATACAGAAGCTGAAGGCTCATATTGCAATGGGCCAGTGGGAGGAGGCAGGCAGCTATCTGGACCTGTTGGACGAGGATTTAAGTCAGGTAAAGGTAAAATATCAGACGGGAAATGTGAGTCTGGATGCCATCTTAAACAGCAAGCTTTCTTTGGCGGAAAAGGAAGCGGTGGATGTAAACTGCAAGGTGGAGCTTTATGGGGAGCTTTCCATCTCTGACATTGATCTGTGTGTGCTGATTGGGAACCTGATTGACAATGCGGTGGAGTCTTGTGCCAAGCTGTCGGAGGATGCGGGAAGGTTTCTGCGGATCTATATCTGTGTGCGCAGGAGCCAGCTTTATATAGCAGTTACTAATGCCACAAACGAAGTGATCCGCAGACTGGATCAGGAATATATCACGCAGAAGCGCGGGAATCATGGGCACGGTCTGAAAAGGATAGATGCCATTGTGGAGAAATATCAGGGGTATATTAAGAGAGCCAACGAACCCGGCGTCTTTTCCACTGAGATCATGCTGCCGTTGCCGGTTCCGTCCCAGGTACATTGACGGCAGCCGGGCGCGCAGGCCCCTGACAGGACAGATACATTCGTGCACGAATTTAGACAATTTGTGTACGATTTTTTTATGCTTTCAGCGGGAACTGCTATAATATCCACATTGAATACAAAGCAGGTATCAAAATATGACGGAAGACGGAGAAGAGAAAATGAAACGACAGAAACAGAGATACAGCGTGGGCGGCAACATCGGTTATATTTATCAGGTACTGTTTAAGGAGCAGCCCCGGGCAAAATATTTTATGGCGGGCTGGATCCTGCTGAAGGTGGTACTGCCGCTGATTGGCAACCTGACCGTAGCGGCGGCGGTGGCGGCTGTCACCGGGGGCCGGGGAGTGGGGGGATATGCGCTGCGGATGACGGCGCTGTTGATCACTCTGGGGGTGCTCACCTATCTGCAGCACGCCGTGACGACATGGAACGAGTTCTATGTGGAAAGTGTGCAGAACAGGAAATTTCTGATGGGACTGCTGAGCAAAAGTCTGGATGCGGACTATGAAAATGTGGAGTCCCAGAAACAGCAGAGGCTTTTAAACCAGGCCAGTCATGCCGTGAATGTATACCGCCGGGGAGTGAGCCTGATGTACTATAGCATTCCCGACTTTGTGGCCAACGCCGTGGGAACCGTCATCTATTCCCTGACCATATCCATGTTGGATATCCGCATATTGCTGGTCATCCTGGTTATGACTGCCGTGGGACTGCTGTTGGAGAAACGTGCCGGTGATATCGAGGAATCCCTGAAAGAGGAGCAGTTTCAGATATGGGGACGAGTCTACTATCTGAGACGCCAGACGCTGTCGGTGGAGAACGGCAAGGATATCCGCATCTACAATATGGCGGACTGGTTTCGCAGCGGATTTCTGCGGCTACTGAGGAGAAATCTTCAGATGGAAGGCAAACGGAGAAAAGGATGGTTTTGTGTATCGGCAACGGACAGAGTGTTTATTGTGGCGAGAGATGCTTTGGCCTATGCCATTCTGATTGCCCAGGTTCTGGAGGGAAGGCTCTCTCTGGCGGAATTTACCTTCTGTCTGGGTGTGGTATCCGGTATTTCCAACTGGATCAGAGAGATGCGGTACAGCTGGGCGAATGTACGTAACGGCAATCGGATGCTGCGTGACTATCGCACTATGATGGACTATCCCAACCGTTTTCTGCGGGAGGGTGGTCTGACCGCAGCTGCGGCGGGGAAGGAGGGCGAACCTCTCGAGATTGAGTTCTGCAATGTGTCCTTTCAGTATGAGGAGGGGCAGGAGTATGTATTGAAGGACTTGAATTTTAAGATCAGAGCGGGAGAAAAGATCGCGCTGGTGGGACATAACGGCGCGGGAAAGAGTACTTTGGTAAAGCTGCTGTGCGGATTCTATCATCCCACTCAGGGCCGGATTCTGGTGGGCGGTCACTCTATCGAGGAGTACGATTTGAACGAGTATTATAAGCTGCTCAGTACGATTTTTCAGGAAGCCAACATGCTGCCTCTCTCCATCGCCTGCAATGTGTCCGGGATGGAAGAGGAGCATACAGACATGGACAAAGTCAGGGAATGTCTGGAAAAGGCCGGGCTTTCCGGGGACATCGAAAGGCTGGAGAACAGGGAACAGACCTATCTCACCCAGACCTTCCGGCCCGACGGCGTCGAGCTTTCGGGCGGAATGACTCAGAAACTGATGCTGGCGAGGGCGATCTACAAGGACGCGCCTGTCTTTGTGCTGGACGAACCTACCGCGGCTCTGGACCCCATTGCGGAGAGCAGGGTATATCAGGAGTATGACAAATTCGCCGATTGCAAGACCTCTATTTTTATTTCCCACCGCCTGGCAAGCACAAAATTCTGTGACAGGATTCTGTTTCTGGAAAAGGGGGAAATCCTGGAGGAGGGTTCCCATGAGGAGCTGCTGAGCCGGGGCGGCAAATATGCGGAGATGTTTCAGATACAGAGTCAATACTATCAGGAAGGGGTGGATGCACAGTGAACAGAGAATTCTGGAAAACGGTAAAAAAGAATATCGGCCTGATCCACAGATTGGCGCCGGCTTATATTCCGATCGCGCTTGCGGCAATGCTGCTTGAAAGAGCGGTGCCCTTTGTGGAGATCATTCTGGGGGCGCGGATTGTGGATATGCTGGCGGCGGGGGCTGCTTTTACGGACATTCTGACATGTGCCCTGATTATGGTGGGCACGGTGTTTCTCCTTTCGATTGTCTCAAATATTCTGCAGTGTTTAAAGAGCATTAGGAGAGTGCAGATCTATGACACCAAGAATATCGTGCTGGCGGACAAGACCATGGCAATAGATTATGACATTCTGGAAAAAAACAGTACGCAGGAGCTTATGGCTAAGGCCGAAAGTAGTGCGGAGGCCGCGGGCGGACTGGACGGATATGCCCAGGCGGTATTGAAAGTGGCAGGAAGTGTGATTTCCGTCGTGGCTGCCATCGTGACCATGGGCGGCCTGTTTGTGACATCTCAGGCGGCGGGAGAGGGTATATTGTTTTCCTTTTTTTCCTCTCCGCTCAGCACAGTGTGCCTGCTGGTGGTGATGGGAATCGGCGTCTATGCTGACGGCAGGTGTGAGGCCAGAAAGGGAGATATCCGCTATAAAGTCGACATGGCCAATGTGGACAGTTCCAGAATCTACTGGTATTTCTTTAACCTGATATTTAAGTATCCCGCGGGAAAGGATATCCGCATTTTCCGCATGCGTGACATCATCGAGGACAAGGGAAGGAACGCTATGTCGGAGGTAGACAGTGCCAAGAAGGAGGCCATGCAGGGAATTCTCAAGGAGGATCTACGGATGTTTGCCCTGCAGTATGGGTTCATGCTGTGCGCCTATCTGTTTGCGGGGCTGAAGGCCATTCTGGGCATTATCAGTATCGGTGAGCTGACCAGGTATGTGAGTACGCTGCTTTTGCTGCAGGGGCAGGTTAGCCAGCTGTCCGCTATTTTTATCCAGCTGAGGACGCAGAATACCTACCTGAAAAGTTTCAGCGATTATATGGAGATTCCGAATGAGAAATACGAGGGTACTCTGCCGGTGGAAAAGAGGATGGACAACGAGTATGAGCTGGAATTCCGGGATGTGTCCTTCCGCTATCCCAGCGGAGGACGGATGGCGCTTCAGCATGTCTCCTTCCGCCTGCGCACAGGGGGCAGACTTGCCATCGTGGGAGCCAACGGGGCGGGGAAAACCACATTTATCAAGCTGCTCTGCCGCCTGTATGACCCCACGGAGGGAGAGATTCTGCTAAATGGAATTGATATCAAAAAATATGATTATGAGGAGTATATCAAGCTTTTTTCGGTGGTCTTCCAGGACTATAAGATTTTCTCCTTCTCGGTGGCTGAGAATGTATCCGCCAGCCAGGATTTTGATGAGGAAAAGGTGCGGGAGAGTCTGGAGAAGGCGGGGCTGTACGAGAGAGTCAGGCAGATGAAGGACGGAATTCACACCAAGCTGTTGAAGGACCAGCAGGAGGACAACGGGGAAGGAGTGGATATCTCCGGCGGAGAGAAACAAAAGCTGGCCCTGGCCCGGGCGCTGTACCGGGATGCGCCGGTGGTCATTCTCGACGAGCCTACCAGCGCGTTAGACCCCATTGCGGAGCAGGATATCTACCAGCGTTTCAATAAGATGGTGCAGGACAAGACGGCAATATTCATCTCCCACAGAATGTCCAGCTGCCGATTCTGCGACACGGTGGTTGTCTTTGA
>CAYLIM010000076.1:0-14252 GCA_964383805.1 uncultured Acetatifactor sp. | reverse complement strand
CTACAATGAGACCTACCTGTATGAGTGGGCCAGGCAGCAGGCGGGGAAGGCCGACACTGAGGGAAACGGCGAGAGCGAGGAGGGCGAGTTTGAGGAGTTGGACGAACTTCCCGACGATGAGAACTCCCTGGTGGAATACGATGAAGAGACTATCGCGCTGCGGACGGAGCAGTTCTTTTTACGGGCAATTCCCTCCACGGTGAACGATATCCTGCAGATGGCAGACTCCTTTGATCCCCCGGAGACGGTGGAAGGTATTTTCTCCTGGGATGTCTCGGACATTTTTTACAACTATTATTTTGTGGGCAGCTGCATGAATCTGGGGGGAGAGGCCGGGGACGACAGGAATCAAATTGACATATACAATCAGGATGCCATAGACAGCCTGGGCGTTTATCAGGGGTTGAATCAGTTCTTTTCCATTGACTCCTCCACAGTGTCCTACGAATCGGTGCTGCAGGATTTTTTGGAGGGAAAGCTGGTGTATACCATCGCCACCACGGATGCGGCGGCAGTTCTGGCAGCGGCCAAGGAGGAGGGCAGCTTTATCTATGATTACGGCGTGGCGCTGATGCCCGATCCCACCGCTGAGCTGGAGGGCAGATCCATGTCTGTGACAAGCGCGGTGGCTGTCAACGGCTATTCGGACCACCGGGAGCTGGCCAATGCGTTCGCCACCTTTCTGGTGGACGGTTACGCGGAGAATCTGTACGATCTCACGGGCAAGGCCTCTGCCAACAGAAATGTAAATCAGGACAATGGCGCGCTGCAGATATTCCTGGCGGAGTATGAGGACAGCATGCCGCTGCCCAAGATGATGGAGGCAAGCAACTACTGGATTCAGCTGGAAGTGCTCTTTGCCAGGGTATGGAACGGGGAGGACGTGAGCAGTCTGGTGGAACAGCTGGATCAACAGATGCGCACACAGCTTGTCAAAAACTGAATATTTTTCGAATATAGAACCAATCATCAGGATATCCTATTGCTATAAAGGTTACGGGAACATGCGGAACTCTAAATAAGAAAGGGATATTGCGATGATTGGTTTTTTTATTGCCCTGATATCAGGTGCGCTCATGAGTGTTCAGGGGGTGTTTAACACCCAGGTGACGAAAAATTCCAGCATATGGGTAGCCAGTGCCTTTGTGCAGTTTACCGCACTGCTGGTCTGCCTCGGGGCATGGCTGATCACGGACAGGAGCAGCCTTTTGGCACCGTTTAAGGTGGAACCGAAATACATGCTGCTGGGCGGCGCCATCGGAGCGTTTATCACCTACACGGTTATCAAAAGCATGGATGCTCTGGGACCGGCCCGAGCGGTTATGCTGATTGTGGTGGCGCAGCTGCTGGTGGCCTATGTGATTGAGCTGCTGGGATGGTTTGGCGTGGAGAGACAGCCATGGGAGTGGCGCAAGGTCATAGGTATGGCCATCGCGATTGCAGGCATTGTCATATTCAAGTGGAAATAGGAATTTGAAGAAAATTAAAACTTTTTTAAGTATTTTTCGCTTGTCAAGGGAAAATACTTCCTATACAATAAAATTATCAGCATAGAGAGGCATTCCGAGTACCGCAATACTGATTACGCAACAGCGCAGGCACAGCGGGAGTTTGGCCATACCAAACTCCGGTTATGCAGGAAAGGGGAAAGGAACTATGATGAGAAAAATAAAGTGTAGGTTATTTCTTGTATGCTTTTTGATGACACTGGTCTTAAGCGGCTGCGGTCGCGGCGGAGAGATTCTGTATTTTGACCGGGAGGCAGCTGGTGACGGGTATTCCGGGGAGCATGTGGATGGTCTGTCACAGGGGAGTCTGTCGAGTGAAGAGCAGTCTGCAGCAGCAGAGGCGGCAGCAAATGCTGCGGCGGATATGGACAGGCAGATTTGTGTACATGTCTGTGGTCAGGTGTGTCAGCCGGGAGTGGTGATGCTGCCGGAGGGCAGCCGCGCCTGGGAGGCGGTGGAGGCCGCAGGCGGACTTTCCGGCGACGCGGAGGAGTCGGCAGTAAACCTGGCCTCAGTGCTGCGGGACGGGGAACGGCTGTACATTCCCTCTGTGGGCGAGAAAATATCCGAAACCGACAGTGGGACCGACGGCGGGCTTGTCAATCTGAACACAGCGGATGCGGCCAGACTTCAGACTCTTCCGGGAATCGGTGAAAGCCGTGCGGCGGATATTCTGTCCTACAGGGAGAAAAACGGCGGTTTCCGGTCTGTGGAGGAGATTATACAGGTGCCGGGCATTAAGGAAAGCATATATGAGAAGATCAAGGATAAGATAACGACGGACTGACAGGGAAGGATGGTTGATGGGATGGCTGTAAAGAAGGCACTGGTAGTGGATGATGAGAAACTGATCGTGAAGGGGATTCGATTTAGTCTGGAGCAGGATGAGATGCAGGTGGACTGTGCCTATGACGGAGAGGAGGCCCTGGAGCTGGCGCGGGCCAACCGATATGACATTATTTTGCTGGATGTCATGCTGCCGAAACTGACAGGCTTTGAGGTCTGCCAGCAGATCAGGGAATTTTCCACTGTGCCCATCATCATGCTGACGGCCAAGGACGACGACATGGACAAGATTCTGGGGTTGGAGTACGGTGCGGACGACTACATTACCAAACCCTTTAACATTCTGGAGGTAAAGGCGAGGATTAAAGCGATCATGCGCCGCATAGAGCCAAAGAAGGGACAGGCGGAGGTTCAAAAGGATCTGGTCAGCGGTGAGATGCGTTTGGACTGCGAGGGCAGACGGGCCTATATATCGGGCAGGGAGATCGGTCTGACCGCCAAGGAATTTGAGGTGTTGGAGCTGCTGATGACCAATCCCAATAAGGTATACAGCAGGGAGGCTCTGCTGAAGATCGTATGGGGTTCCGATTATCCCGGTGATGTGCGGACAGTGGATGTACATATCAGGAGATTGCGTGAAAAGGTCGAGAGTAATCCCAGCGAGCCGCAGTATGTGCATACCAAATGGGGAGTAGGGTACTATTTTTATAATGTGTAAGCCATGGTGAACAATTATCTGAAAAAAATAAAAGAATTTTATCATCAGTATCTCAGCTTTCGCAGTCTGCGTGTCAGAATATTTCTGATCGTGCTGTTGGTCGGCATTATTCCCAGTGTAGCCATGCGCTACGGGATTGTGAGAAACTATGAGCAGCGGGCGGTAGAACTGAGAAAGGTGGCGGTGCAGAGCCAGCTGAAGATCATAGCGGACCATCTGATCAACGAGGACTATTTCAACACCAACAGGTCTGAAGTGATCAACGCGGAGCTGGAGATGCTGTCCAATCTGTATGACGGACGGGTGCAGATTATCAGTGGAAATCTGCGGATTATCAAAGATACATATGGAATCAGTGAAGGGAAGACGATTATCTCAGAGGAAGTAATCAAATGTTTCATGGGAGAAAGCCTTTCCAATTATGATGCCCAAAATGGGTACATAGAAATGACCATTCCCATTATTGACAATCAGAATGTCAGCGCAGAGGGGACCGGGGGGACCACTGCCACAGGCCCGGACCCTCGGGTCAAGGGCGTGATGCTGACCAGCATTTCCACAGACTATATCACAGAGACGATGTCGATCCTGAGCCGCAAGGCCATGATTCTGGAGACACTGATGATCATGGCCATTGTGACTATTGCGCTGATACTGTCCATTGTGCTGACCAGGCCCTTTGAGCGCGTCACCAAGGCCATTGGCGAGGTGAAAGCCGGGTACAGCAACGAGAGTATCTCCGTGCCCGATCTGGCGGAGACGGAGCATATCGTGGAAGCGTTCAACCAGCTG
The DNA here is from genome assembly GCA_964383805.1 of uncultured Acetatifactor sp. Lineage (GTDB taxonomy): Bacteria > Bacillota > Clostridia > Lachnospirales > Lachnospiraceae > Acetatifactor. The sequence continues at coordinate 10,448 of CAYLIM010000076.1, read as the reverse complement.
CTGCAGCGGATGAAGGTGTTGGACGACTCACGGCAGGAGTTTGTATCCAACGTGTCCCATGAGCTGAAGACTCCGCTGACCTCCATGAAAGTGCTGGCGGATTCGCTGCTGGTACAGGAGGATGCGCCGGTGGAGCTGTATCAGGAGTTTATGGAGGATATCGTGTCTGAGATCGACAGGGAGAACCGGATCATCACGGATCTGCTGACCCTGGTGAAAATGGACAAAAAGGCGTCGGCCATGAACATTGTGGCTCTCAATATCAACGATATGACGGAATTGATTCTGAAACGTCTGCGTCCCCTTGCCCGCAAGAAGGACGTGGAGGTGGTGTTTGAGAGCGTGCGTTCTGTGACGGCTGAGGTGGACGAGGTGAAGATGACGCTGGTGATGTCCAATCTGGTGGAAAATGCCATCAAATACAACAAGGAACACGGCTGGGTCAAGGTGGTTCTGGATGCGGATCACCAGTATTTTACCTTTGAGGTCAGCGATTCGGGTATCGGTATCCCCGAGGAGTCTCTTGCTCAGATATATGAGCGTTTTTATCGTGTGGATAAGTCTCACTCGAGGGAGATCGGCGGTACCGGTCTGGGTCTGGCGATAACCAAGAGCGCGGTGCTGATGCACAGAGGCTCGATCACTGTAACCAGCACGGAGGGGGAAGGTTCCACTTTTCTGGTTAAAATTCCCCTGAACTATATTGCCGGATAAGAATTGGAGGAAGAGGATGAAACGAATCACAGCGGCGCTGCTGGTGTTGGTCTGTCTGATTTCCCTTGCCGCCTGTAGCGAAGAGCAGGAGGACAAGACAAAAATCTATTCAGTTTACTATGTGAGCAACTCCGAGACTAAAATAGAGATGCACGAACACTATATGGTGGCGGAAGACCTGGAGGGGCAGGTGTCAGAGCTTTTGAATACGCTGGCCACCACTCCGGCTAAGCTGGAGTATAAGGCTCCCCTCAACATGGGATTCCAGGTGCAGAGCGTGGAAATAAATATGGGAAAGGTTCACCTGGACGTCTCGGAGAGCTATAATAATCTGTCAGTGACCACGGAGGTGTTGGTGAGGGCGGCGATTGTGAGAACCTTGACGCAGCTGTCCCAGATCAACTTTGTGTCCATCACGGTAAACGGCAATCCCCTGTTGGATTCTCTGGGAAATATTGTGACCACCATGAACAGAGATCAGTTTGTGGAGAACGACGGCAATGCAATCAACACCTACGAGGAGGTAAAAATAAAGCTGTATTTTGCCAATGAGGCGGGAGACCAGCTGATCGCGGCCAGCCGCACCAAGGAGTATCTCACCAATATTTCTCTGGAAAAACTGATTGTGGAGGAATTGATTAAGGGGCCCAGCCGGGAAGGTCTGTATCCCACCATCAATCCCTCAACCAAGGTGGCCAGCGTGACGGTGAGGGACGGGGTATGCTATGTCAATTTGGACGAGACATTTCTGAGCCAGCCCTACACGGTAACTGCGGACGTCACGATTTATTCCATCACCAATTCCCTGGTGGAGCTTAGCAATGTGAACCGTGTCCAGATATCCATTAACGGGGATAACTCCGGCACTTATCGCGAAAAATACAGTCTGACCACCTATTTTGAGCGCAATCTGGATATAGTGACGACTTTGGAGTAACGGAGGTATGTGTGCGTACTATAAAGAGGCCGCTTTTATGCGGATGTCTGGCGCTGGCCGCTGTCGTTGTACTCTGGCAGCGGCTGACCGGACCGCCGCCCTGGGAACCTGAGCTGTCCAGGGAGCTGGAAGGGCGGTGGGTGACGGTGACCGGCCAGGTATATGAGAAAGAAATTCGTACTTTGTACGGCGAGGAAATTCTGGTTCTTTATCTGAGATCTGTTGTCGTATCGTCTGATACGCAATCGGGGGACGGAGGATCTGTCCCGGATAATTCAGAGCAAAAAGTAAATGACAGACTGATATGTCAGCTGGCGAAGGACCAGCCGGCCTGGGAAAGTGTGTCCGCAGAGGAGGAAATGTCGCTGTGGGAACAGGCTGCATTGGGCAGCAGGGTGGCGGTGCGTGGACAGCTGGAATTGTATCGTCATGCCGCTAATCCGGGAGAGTGGGACAGTGCGGACTACAACCTGATTGACGGTGTGGCGGGACAATTAAAACAGGCCAGACTCCTGGGCAGCGATAACAGGCGGTGGCGGCTCAGAGAGGGATTGCTGAATTGCCGTCTCTGTCTGAGCCGACGGCTTTATCAGGCCCTTCCCTCCCGGGAGGCCTCGGTCCTGGCAAAAATGCTGTTGGGGGAGACATATGGGTTGGACCGGGAACTGAAAACCCTGTATCAAAACAACGGTATCGCCCATGTGCTGGCAATCTCCGGACTGCATATTACTCTGCTGGGCATGGGACTGTACCGGCTGCTGCGGCGGTGTGGCTGTCCCATTGTATGGGCCGCAGTGGCCGGAGGCTGCATGATTCTGCTCTATGGCGGCGTGGTGGGGTGGGGGATATCTGCCGTTCGCGCTGTGGGTATGTATCTGATCCGAATGTTGGGCGAAATCGGGACCAGGCGCTACGATATGCTCACGGCCATGGGAGTGCTGGCGGCGGGCATGATATGCCATAACCCAAGGCTGGCGTACCACTGTGGTTTTCTGCTGTCCTTTGGAGCCGTGGCTGGAATGGGGTGGATCTATCCGGCCCTGCTTGGGACGTTGGAGCCAAAAGGAGAGCGGGGCCTCCACAGAACAGTCTTGGCCCTGCTGCAGAGCCTGTTTCGGGGGCTGCTGGCGAGTCTGTCCGTCACTCTGTCCACACTGCCGATACAGCTGTATTATTTTTATCAGATTCCTGTCTATGGCACTCTGCTGAATCTGATCGTGCTGCCGCTGATGGGAATGCTGCTGGCCGGTGGGCTGGTGCTTATGGCTCTGCCTATAGCTCTGCCGGTGCGGTGGGGAGTGATGGGCATACTGGCCCTGTATGAGGGAGTGTGCCGTCTGGCGGAATGTCTGCCGGGGCACCTGTGGATCGTGGGATGTCCCAGCACCGGTCAGATCGTGGGATACTACGGATTTTTGACCGTGGCGGTCATAGCCCTGCAATATGGGCAGAGACAGCGCAGAAACTCTCAGGCGGGCCGCCAACGGCTATTTCTGTGGCGGAGCAGGGCGGGGCTGCTCATATTGACTGCGGCGGTCATATTTCTGATAGGGCGCCGTCACAGCGGTTTTTCCCTGACCATGCTGGATGTGGGGCAGGGGGATTGTATCTGCGTGCGAACAGCCCAGGGACAGACCTATCTCTTCGACGGAGGGAGCAGCAGCCGCAGCTCTGCGGGGAAATATGTGCTGATTCCCTATCTGAAACACCAGGGCATCGGCGTCATAGATGGGATCTTTCTGTCCCACGGAGATGAGGACCATGTTAGCGCCATTCGAGAGCTGCTGACGGACAGTCAGGGAATCCGCATTGAGACATTGTATCTTCCTCAGGTGGCGGAGCCTTTGTCACAGCCGCTGGAGGAACTGCGGCTGCTGGCCCGGGAGGCGGGGTGCCGGGTGGAATATCTCTCTCAGGGCTTGGGCTGGCAGCAGGGGGATTTCCGCCTGACCTGCCTGTGGCCCAGGGCGGGGTATGAGGGGGAGAGCAACGCTGCTTCCGCCTGTTATCTGCTGGAGGAAAAATCGCTGCGCATACTGCTCACCGGGGATGTGGAGGGGGAGGGCGAGAGAGAGCTGACGGCTTATCTGCGACAGCTCCCTCTCGCGGAGCTGGATGTGCTGAAGGTGGCGCACCACGGCTCCAGATATTCCACATCGGAGGCGTTTCTTCAGGCGGTCACTCCCCGGCTGGCCCTGATCTCGGCCGGGCGGAACAACACCTACGGGCATCCCCACGGGGAACTGCTTAAGCGGCTGGAGGAAAGAGGCTGCCGGGTAGTGCAGACGCCGGAGAGTGGTGCGGTTACGCTGCGAGCCGAACACAGCGGTGCGGCAAAAGAAAACCGGTGGAGAATATTGACATTTTTGGAATGAAGAGATAGGCTGTAACTAATATGTAGTTCGCAGTGCCGCGGACGACTACTTTGCTTTTTGCCAGGAGGTGGAGAAATGTGCAAAACAGTGCAAAGGGGCTATGCCCCCAACGATGCGACAGAATTTTACGGCGATGCGGCCCGGAAACTGCGTTTGGCGGGGCAGGATCTGTATTATCTGCTGAACAGGGGCTATCCGATCAAGAGCGCGTCGGTGTTTGTGGGAAATCATTTCCTTTTGTCAGAGAGACAGAGGCTGGCGCTGGCGCGGGCCGTCTCCTCCGGCAAAAGCATTGAAAACCGCAGGGGCAAGGAACTGCGGGACATTCCCGATGGCAGCGTGGTGCATATCGACGGTTTCAACACCATTATCACTCTGGAGGTGGCCCTGTCCGGCTCCCTGCTGCTCAAGTGCATGGACGGCACGGTACGTGACTTGGCGGCGCTCAGAGGCACCTATCGCCTGATCGACAAGACGGCCCAGGCCATCACAATGATCGGCAGAGTGCTGGAGCGGTATAAAATCGGCAAGGCGGTGTTCTATCTGGACGCTCCGGTGTCCAACTCGGGGCGGCTGAAGGAGCAGATCGGGACGGTGCTGGAGCAATTCCCCTTTGAGGTACAGATAGAGGTCATTCACAATGTGGATACGACGCTGGAAAAACTGGAGAACGTCATAACCGGCGACGCGATCATCCTGGACAAATGCAGGAGCTGGATCAACCTAAACAGCAAGATTATCGAGGAAAATCTGGGCGCATATCCCTATGTGGATTTTTCGGATTTGCCGCAGTGAGATTTTGGGCGGAAAGGAGTCAGTCATGGAAAATAATCCCTATCACAGAATAGCCGTCCTGGCGGACACACACGGTCTGCTGCGGCCGGAGATTGCAGAAATACTAGGGACCTGTGAGGTGATCCTGCACGGCGGCGATTTGAGCAGCCGAAAAATATTGGATGAATTGGAGCGGATTGCGCCGGTCTATGTGGTGCGGGGCAACAATGACAAGGAGTGGGCGGAGGGGATGGCCGAGGAGCTGGATGTCACTCTGTTTGGCCTGCGCATTTACATGATACACAACCAGAAACACAGGCGAAAGAACCTTGAGGGAATCGACCTGTTTATATATGGGCATTCCCACAAATATGAGCAGAAGACGGAGGAGGGCGTATGTTTTCTGAATCCGGGCAGCTGCGGTCCCAGACGTTTTCTTCTGCCTGTGACCATGGCGGTTCTGGAGGTGCAGGAGGGCACAGGGCAGTGGCGCGTGGAAAAGATAGACCTCACCGGCGGGGAGGAGAACCGCCAGGCGCTTAAGGGCCTGACGGAAGAAAATCTGGAACAGACAGTGCAGTCCATTCTCAGGGATATGAAAGCCGGGCGACAGGTGGAGACAATCGCCCGGCGGCTGGGGCTGGACCGCGAATTTGTGGAGCAGGTCTGCCGGATCTATGTGACCCACCCCGGCGTGGACGCCCAGGGGATCGTGAGCAAGATGGAGGTCAACGCGCTGTTTCAGCGCAGGGGATGATAACCCCGGCGCAAAACGGAGTTATCGGGCAGAATAGCATATCGGCAAAGAGCCAGGCACACAGTCGACAGACTTGTGAAATGTCACAGTTTGTCGGCTCTTTGTTTAGAAGGTATAGTTATAGCTGATTTATTGAAAAAAGAAACTGGTAATCCATTGACAAATTTATATAAATACAGAAAGTTTGAATAGAAAATGTGAGAAAAAATCTCAAATTTTGTTTACAAAACGAAAAAGCAGTGTATAATATAGATACAAGATGGAGGTAGAAACCATGTTATGCCAATTTACAGTAAAAAATTATAAAAGCATCCGCGAAGAGATGACTTTTGATATGCAAGCCACAGCAATAATGGAGCATAGGGATAGAATCATTCAAACGAAAGACGGAGAAAATTTTTTGCCGGTATCAGTAATTTATGGACCTAATGGCGGTGGTAAATCAAATGTATTGGAGGCGCTGCATACTCTGGATGCAAAGGTTTTAAGACCTCTGTGTGCGACCTGCGATAAATCGGAGTGCGAATATAAGGCCAGGAAAATTCCAGTAGAGCCGTTTGCCTTTTCTGAAGAAACAAAAAAAGAGCCGACGGAATTTGAAGTATTCTTCAGGACTGAGGTTGCAGAATACCGTTACATCCTGCATGTGAAACAAGACTTTGTTGTCTACGAGAGTTTGGATCGGATAAAGTTAGATACCGGAAGGCGGTCAGCACTTTTTGTGAGAAATGGGAATCAAGTTGAGTTAAAGGGCGCTTTGGGTAAAATCAAAATTAGTGAAGGTATTTCAGAAAATCTACCATTGTTATCATATCTGGGAATTACTTATAAAAAGAATGAGGTAATTTCTGATGTGATTGAATGGTTTGAGGAGTCTATTGATTTCTTGAATTATGGAAATCCAAGACAGGAATTACTAACTGCTATAGCTAAGGCGGAAGAAGTCAAAAGGCTTGTAATCGATATGATTCGTGAGATGGACCTGGATATTGAGGACTTCCGTATCGAGGAAAAAGAAGAAAACCGCATAGAAATTTATACAAAACACACGGTAAATGGATACAGTTCAGAATTGACTTTATCAGAAGAATCCAGCGGAACAAAGAAGTTGTTTGGATTATTGCCTTTCATTGCCAGAAGTCTTGTTGTCGGAACAACATTAGTAATTGATGAGTTGGATGCGAAAATACATCCGGTATTGCTGCGATATATCATCATGCTGTTTAATAATATGATGGTTAATAAGAATGGTGCACAGTTGATATTTACTTCACATGATCTGTCAACCATGAGTAATGATGTATTTCGCCGTGATGAAATCTGGTTTGTAGCAAAGGGGAAGGAACAGAATTCTAAACTCTATTCTTTGGTCGAGTTTAAGAATAAAAAAGGTGAATCCGTTCGCATGGACGCAAAATATGATAAGCAATACTTAGAGGGTAAATATGGCGCAGACCCATATCTGAAAACGATTATAGATTGGAGTGAGGTCAATGCCTAAGAAAGTTGGAACTACACATTGGAGAAAACAGAGACGTAAGGAATATCTGGAAAAAAAGGAGTACCGTTATTATATTTTTTGTGAGGGAGAGCAAACAGAACCGCTTTATTTTGAAGGCTTTAAAAGGCTGATAGAGGATAATCCGATTTATAAGGATATGGTTTTAATTGAAATTGAACCTTGTGCTGCAGAGACTATGCGGGTAATTGGTATGGCAGAGCGATATGTTCATAAGAATGGGATTGATAGAGGACAGATTTGGTGTGTGTATGATAAAGACAGTTTCCCCGCAAGTGATTTTAATGGTGTAGCAGAGCGGGTGGACAAACTGAACTTGGAGAATCCTGAATTGCAGTATCATGCGGCGTGGAGTAATGAATGTATTGAGTTTTGGTTTATATTGCACTTTGCGTATTATACTTCAAATAACCATAGGACGGAGTATATTAAATTCCTAAATGATAAGTTTAAAGAATTGGGGATTGGAAAGTATCGGAAGAATATGAAGGATATATTTAATATTCTGATGGATAAGGGGAGTCCGAAACTGGCAATACGGTATGCGAAGCGGATTATAGAGGACGGAAAAGGTAAGGCGCCAACGGAGATAGCACCTGGGACTAAGGTATATGAGTTGGTGGAGGAACTGGCGAAGTATTTGCCTGAAAGCCACCAGAGACAAGGAGAATAAACAAGGCAATGCAACTATATCACATATCCGGCAAAAAAATCACTGTATACCCATCCATCGCCTCCGGCAGCCCCATCATATATTTGAACAGCTCCGAGGAAGAGGAGGCGCAGATATACCAGGCCCTGCAGGAGTTCCAATGTCCGGACTTTACGCTTGTGGCCATAAGCGGGTTAGACTGGAACCATGATATGGCCCCTTGGGACATGCTCCCCGCATTCAAGGGCACACCGCCCTGCACGGGAGGAGCGGACGAATATCTGCGGCTTTTGACGCAGGAGATCGTGCCGACAGTGGAAACGGCTCTGCCGGATGCTCCGTGCTGGAGGGGGCTTGCGGGATACTCGCTGGCCGGGCTGTTCGCCATATACTCTCTCTATCGCACCCAGACATTCACCAGAATTGCCAGCATGTCCGGGTCCCTCTGGTTTGAGGGCTTTCGGGAGTACGTTCTCGACCATGAGATGAAAGGTCGTCCGGAGCGTCTGTATCTGTCACTAGGCGACAGGGAATGCAGGACCGGTAATTCCTATTTGAAGACAGTGCAGGAGCGCACAGAGGAGATTGCCGCCCGCTATGCAGGGATGGGCATTGACACTCATTTTCAGCTGAATCCAGGAAACCATTTTAAAAATATTTTCTGGCGGATAGCGGCAGGCATTGCATGGATATTGGACAGATAAAAAATAGAATGATATGAAGAACAGAAAAAATTATTTGAAATTTCGTAAAAATAGGATCAAGTGGAATAAGATAGGCTGGCATTCCAATTCTGAATGCCATAAATGTGGGCAAAAGACGATCTTCCATATATATAGATATGACGCATGGTGCTGTACTGCCTGCAATGAATGGCTTGAAGAGCCCTGCGCTGATCCCAGTTGCCCGTTCTGCGGCAAGAGACCGCAGACTCCTCATGAAGTATACTTTATGGAGGATACGGAGGCTGGCAGCGCAGGTCCGAGAAAACGCTGGCGGCAAAGCAATTACCAGTATAAAGCAGACGGCAGGGAAAGGCATAGGAGACATAGGGAGTTTATTGAAGAGCAGCGTGAAAAGAAAATCTAATTTTTTTGTGAGTATAGAAGTGAGTTGGGCGAATTGTGCAATACCGATAAGAAATTCGCATCAATGTGACGATAAGTAATATAAGGCTGCAGGGCATATGCCAGCGAAGATGACCGCAGTACATATGGATGCAGCCGGGAAACGGATTTCAATAGCATGTCAAGGAGGATGTAAGCATGTCAATGAACGTCACACAGAACTACAGTCAGTTCTACAAAGGCTCTGAGCCGCTGAAAAGCTATGGCTCCGGCAGGGAGGGACTCACGCCCAAGGATACACTGGTGAAATATGAGTTCAGTACCACCGACGAGCATGGGAACAAGGTCGCAGAACCCATGTCCAAGGAGGAGGCTCTGCGGGCCATGAAGGAGATCTCCAGCCAGTACGGCGACAATGTGCTGGTGGAATTTTCCGGGGACGGGCTGCAGGCACTGTCAGAGAGCCTTCAGAGTCAGATCAAAAAGGGCAGTCTGGAGCTGACTGACGAGCAGAAGGCGGAGCAGGCCAGAAAACAGGAACTGATGGACCAGAGCATCGTGCAACTGGAGAACACTCATAGGCGGATTATCCCCAATATCCAGACCAATGAGAAACTCTATGGCAGTCTGGAGAATGCATCGGAAGAGACGGTGAAAGCTGCTAACGGGATCATCAACCGATACCTGTTGCCCCACGATGTGTCGGGCATGACCGAGGAACAGCGCAGGGACGCCATAGCCTTTGGGATGGAGGAGGCCAGATATCTGGCGGAGAATTATCTGGATGAGGAGCATGCCGGGGATTTCCTTTCCGCCATGGAGACCATCGCCAAATATGGCATGAACGGCACGGTGTCGGAGGACGGGAAAGTCACCTATCACATTGAGAAGGGCCCCCTGGTGGGCGCGCCGGATGATTATGTCAGTGAGAGCGATATCCTGAAAGCCAAAGCGCCGGATTTATATAAGGAACTGCAGGAGATGAATCAGGGAATCATAAGGGGGGAAACCGGTTGGGGCAGGAAATTCATCGATCTGCACAAACGCATTAACCAGAGGCTGAACGGCTATTCGGAAACCACTTCCCAAGGGAAACGGCTCACCTATTATGAGGAGGCCGCCGCCGGATATCAGTCCTGGAAAAAGACTGTGGATGCGACGAAGGTTCCCGGCACATACAGCGGTGTGAAATATACGGATATCAACGCATTTTTTGACAGCCTGAAAACTCAGGGCAGCCTGGGAGCGAGCTGGTTTGCGGCAGCGCAGGAACGCTTTGCAAAGTGGCTGGGTATGGAATAGTAAAATAGGATAGAAAAAAAGAAAAGTAAAATCCCCATCGCATGAAGAGCATTTGTGCGATGGGGATTTTTGCTATTATTTAACAGAATTATTTGCGCTGATATGATACAATGTAGCTGTCGGACAATTTGGGGACAAAGAAACCTATTTCGAAAAAAATGGGTGCAGGGAGAGAAAAGAGTATAGAAAGCACAGTTTAACGGAGACAATTGCTCATGTTTAGATATATTTTAAAACTACTGATAATCATGTTGGTGGTGCTGCCGGTCTATCTGCTGATTCGCAGACCCTGGCGTGAGAGGTCGGCCAGAGCCTGGGCAGAGACGGCGTTTGTGGTGTTTATGGTGGGAC
>CAYLIM010000075.1:0-14265 GCA_964383805.1 uncultured Acetatifactor sp. | reverse complement strand
ACCTACAATTCTAACTACAACAATAAATGTTGCAATTAACTTTTCAATCAACCTATATTGTATACAATAGGGAGTGCTGCTATCTGCGACATGTGGGAACATAAGAAGACCAAACTTTCAAAAATCTATTGATCGGAGCTGAAAGTAGAAAAGGAAGGTAGTGAATATATGGAATTGCGTGTACTTCAATATTTTCTTGCAGTGGCAAGAGAACAGAGCATCGTGAGGGCGGCCCAGTCGCTGCACCTTTCCCAACCTACGCTCTCCACCCAGATAAAGGCTATGGAAGAAGAATTGGGGAAACAGCTTTTGATTCGGGGAACGAAAGGTTCCAGAAAAGTCACCCTCACAGAAGAAGGTATGATCCTGAGAAAAAGGGCGGAGGAGATTCTGAATTTAGTGCAGAAGACCCAACGGGAAATCACTCTTTCCGATCAGGTTATTGTGGGTGATGTTTATATCGGAACAGGAGAAACCGATGCCGTCCGCTTTATTGCAAAGGCGGCGAGGGAGCTTTACCAGACTTATCCCGGCATCCACTACCATATAACCAGCGGAAATGCTGAATTTGTACTGGAACAATTAGAAAAAGGACTGATTGATTTTGGAATTGTGTTTGGTCCGGTAGACCATGCAAAATACAATTTGATGCCATTGCCCTATAAAGATACCTGGGGTGTATTGATGCGAAAGGATTCACTGCTGGCTGGGAAAGAAACTATCTCTCCGGAAGATCTGTGGGATAAACCTCTGATCGTGTCGAGGCAGGACGATACCAATGGCGCTCTTACTGCATGGATAAAACGCGAGATTTCTGAGATTGAGATCGTTGCCACCTACAATTTACTTTTCAATGCATCCCTACTGGTGGAGGAAGGATTAGGCTATGCAATCGGGCTTGAAAAAATAATCAATACCTCCGGCGACAGCAATCTATGTTTCCGCCCGCTCTATCCCAAAAGAGAAGAAGGAATGTGCATTGTCTGGAAAAAATATCAAGTATTCTCAAAGGCATCGGAAAAGTTTATGGAGGAATTAAATAAATTACTTAAAACGACCTAAAAATGGCATGGCCGGCAGACAACAAAAGCCCCAGGCCTACATCTGATCCTTGCCCGTGTATTTCACATAGGCACTTCCCAGCGCCAGGACCAGCACCCCAGCTCCCAGCAGCGCGCCCCCGCCGGCAATCTCCCCTGTACTCAGAATCTTGGATGCATTGGCATAGGCAAAGGGACTTAAGACAGACATTTTCTCCATCTCCGGCGCCACCCTGCTCACCAGGTCATAGGCATAGAAAAGCAGCACCAGTCCCAAGCCCACCCCCAGCCTGTTCTGCCGGAAAAAGGCGGAGACGGCAAAGCATATCCCGGCCAGTTCCAGCCCCAGCAACAGCTGCATGACATGGTACAGTAACAGTTCTTTTCCGGGAATCCCCTCCCCCAACAGCAGAAATCCCAGGCCGTATAATCCCACACAGAACAAATGGAACAGAAGCAGATTGGTGCAGATAACACACCATTTTGTCCAGACCACTTTCCCTCTGGCTATGGGCAGGGAAAACAAAAACTCGCTGGTATGCCCATCCTCCTCCTTGGATAGCATGGTCATGCTGACCACGGCGGCAAACATGGCGCCGCCCAGTTCGTGGATGGTTCCCACCTCCGTGGCGTAAAAGCCTTTCAGGGTTGCAATACTCAGCTGATCCATGCCAAAAGCTGTCGAGAAAGTCCCCATGGCGGCAAAACTCTCCGCCATGCCCGCCATCTCCTCCTGCATACCGGAATATAAGAGAATGCAGGCCATCCCCATGCCGCCCACGCAGATCGACCACAAGAGCAGAGTCTTCCAATATTGTCTCATTTCATGTCTGTATATATGACGCATAATACCCTCCATATCCCGTCTTTACGCCCTGTAATATTCAATAAACGCCTCCTCCAGAGACGGCTCCTCAATCAGCAGTTCCGTGATGTCATGCCCCTCCAGTTCCCGGTACAGTTCGTTTAGATCTCTCTCATACAAAAATTCCTCCTGTATGCCGTCCCGCACCCACTTGATTCTCTTTGCCTTAGCCCTGGTCAGCGCCGCCACTGTCTCCACGCATTGCAGCCGCCCCTCCTTCATAATGGCCACCCGGTCACAGTAGCGCTTTACCTCCGGCAGCACATGAGTAGACAGCATACAGGTGGCGCCCTGCTCCACATACTCCCTGATTAACCTGAAAAATACCGTCTGCATCAGGGGGTCCAGACCGCTGGTAGGTTCATCGAACACAAACAGGCCGGGCCTGTGCTGCATGGCGCAGACAATGCTCACTTTTTTGCGGTTTCCCAGAGACAGCTCACGGATTCTTTTTTCCGTGTCCACCTGCAGACGCTGGCAGAGCATTTCCGCCTCCTCGCCGCAGTCCATGCCCCGCACCCGGGCCGCCAGACGGATGACCTCCCTTACTCTCATGTTGGGATAGAACATTGCCTCCGAGGGCATATAGCCTACCTGGGCCAAAATCTCCTCCCGGTGGCGGCGGACATCCTGCCCAAACAGCCGGATTTCCCCGCTGTCAAAGCCGATAAATCCCAGCATTGCCCGGATGGTGGTGGATTTTCCCGCGCCGTTGGGACCCAGGAATCCAAATATTTCCCCCCGCTCCACGGTCAGGCTTAAATCCGCCACACCTCTGTGTTTCCCGTAATTTTTGGTCATATGGTCAATCTCAACAACCTTTTTCATTTTTTCCCCTCTCCTGAAATGCCCGCAAGTCCTCATTTAACTGCTTGGCGTCCAATATTCTCTTTATTTTGTAGACCAGAAATCCGCAGATATATGCCAGCACCATAAAGAGAGCATAGAAAACGGTCACCGAAATACTCCTGTCAAACCAGCCCCCCAGATAGGAAACTGCCGTGTAGATGCCGGCGCAGAGCAGCAGATAGCCGGTCTCCCTGACTCCCATCCGGTCTCCCTCATCGAAATTGTCCAGCACATACCGCTGGAAATACCCCATCCCATAGGTCAAAAAGATCATTTCCCCCATGTGCAGGATATTGGCCTCCATACTTCCACCCAGCAGCCGGTACATGGAGTAGAAGAATAAAATACAAAAGAAATAAATGCATGCCTTAAACTCTATAGCGATCTCCACCGCCAGATAACGCTCCAGCAGCGACATATTTTTTTCATCCGGCCTTCCCTTGTCCGTTCTTTTTTTACCCATATTGTCCTCCCCTACTATTCGCCCCGCAGCCTTCTGCGAAAATCTGACGCATAGGTGCGTGAGATCATGATATGCTCTCCGTTGCACATAGTGGCGTCAATCCGATTGGAGGCCCTGCTCCTCAGTTCCCGAACCTTGTCAATATTCAGAATCATGGACTTACTGCACCGAAAGAAATTGACAGCCCCCAGCAGCTGTTCCAGCTGGGCCAGAGAGTATTCCAACTGCAGCACACTGGTCTCTGTGTAAGCGAAGGTCTTTCCCTCCATACTCTCCAGGTACAGAATCTCCGACGGCTCCAGAATCGTCTGAACGCCGTCCTTATTGCCAATCAGCTTGCGGTTTTGAAACTCTAAAAACCGAATCAGCTGTTCCATTTCTGCCGACGGACTGCCGCAGCGCAGAATCACTTCATTCTCCCCCTGAGGGATATGCTCTATGGTATATTTCATGTAACTCTCCCTTCCGTCAGCAGATATATAACATTGTAACAGCTCTTATTTTAAAGGGCAATAGCGCCTGGGATAAGTGACACTTTTTCCCGTTTAAGAGACACAACGGACTGCCCGTTGCCGAGCAGTCCGTCTCTCTTTCTACTGCAAATATTCTTTGAGGCACTGCAGCGCCGCCTCGTCCTCCGCCTTGGCGTGAAGAATCAACTTCGCCAGCTGCTCCCGCACATTCCTGTCCGCCAGATGCTGGAGCATGGCGTCCATATCCGACCAGTCTCCAATCAATCCGCTCATCTCCTCCGCATAGGCGCTGACTTTCTGAAAATGACGAGCCGCCAGCTCCAGCTTGGCATTGTCCCCCGCCATCTGTTTTGCTGCCAGCTCCAACAGGTATTTGGCCCCCTGGCTTCTGCCGTCCATCAGGCATTGGGTGGCGTCGTTCTGCACCAGCAGCTTAGAAAACAGACTGTCATAGACTGTACTTGCGAAATGGCTCTCCTCCAGCAGCATCTTATGCCACGCGTCATATGCCAGTATCCCCTTCGCATAAGAATACTCCATCCGGCCCTCCAGGGCCTTTACCGCCTGCCTCAGAATCTCCTGGGGCGTCATCTCCTCGGCGTTTATGGGCCCCATACACATCACCGCCTGAGTGTCCGTGTTCTCCCACCAATTCCTGCTGATGAAATAGCCGTTCTCCGCAGTGGTGACATTGCCTGCGTACTCCGGGTCCTCCTGAAAGAAATTCCAACCCAGCAGGGTCTCCCCGTCCTCCCCATATCCGGCTACAATACAGGGTTCCGGCGGCCCGATGATACCCAGCGCAATACAGGGATACCCTTCCGCCAAATGCTCTTTGATAAATGCCTGAAACTCTTCCTTGGTGGTATTCTCCCCCCTGCCTAAAAAGGAGAACTCCCGGCCCAGAGCTTTGGCTCCCAATCCATACACGGCATCGGATTCCGTGAAAGCATGGTAAATGTCCACGTTGCTCAAGTCCCAGCACTGCGTGTTCCACACCAGTCGAAACGCCGCTCCCGTGGCCGCCATGATATAGGGATAGGACACATCGTCTCCCAGATACTCCGACACCGCCTTGATGCAGATTGGAAAGGGGGTGGCGCTGCCGTAGCTGCCGAATTTCACCTGTTGAATGTCATATAATAAGATACTCTCCTGTCTGTCCTGTTTCATATCGCTTACATCACTCCTTTTCTCTTTTCCCTCCAGCAATTCAAGACCATATACACCAGGCCCGAGCTGCGCTTTACCCAAAATGGGTCTGGCGCTGCGAAAAGCGCTGGGGGACATGCCCATGACTTTGGCAAAAGCCCGGGTATAGGCCTCATGAGAGCCAAAGCCCCACTCCAGAGCTATATCCAGTATCTTTTTGTTCGTGTGCAGGAGCTGTGCAGCGGACAGAATGATCCTGCGCCTTTTATAATATTGCATAATGGATATTCCCACCTGGGCCGAAAAGAGCTCCCGGATATAGTTTTCTGAAAAACCAAATTTCCTGCCCATCTCCTCTATGTCAAGTCGGGCGTCCGCCGCATGGCTCTCCACATAGCTGGCCATGGCTCTTGTTATGGTTGAATAGCTCATTGATAATTTCCTCTCTCACTGCAGTGTGAGTTTATTATAACAGGGAACAAAAGAAATTTCTTGATTATTTTGAGGATTATATGTATCGTGTATTCGTCAACAAATGCGCTATAAAAAAACAATTGACACATTCTGTAATCTGTAGTACGATTCATTTACGAGTTATCTATGAATCTTGTATTCTTTACAGTTCGGGCAGTTTCTGCCAGTAACTCAAATGTATCTATATTGACAGGCAGGAGCATTCCATACTAAGGGAGGTATTTTTATGCTTGAACAAAAAGATTTTGACATTATTAGGGACATGATGGAATCCATATCCGCAAGAAATTTGGCTGAGATGAAGGCTGAAAATGCGCGGAATTTGGCAGCTATGGAGGTCAGAGCCGCTGAAAATCTGGCTAAGGTGGAGGAACGGGCCGATGAGAATTTCGCCAAAATAGAGGCGCGGGCCGATGAGAACCTGGCCAAAATGGAGGAACGGGCTGCTGAGAACCTGGCTAAGATGGAGGAGCGAGCCGCTGAGAACCTGGCCGCAGTAAAGGCTGAATGTGCGCAGAATCGCTCCGACATGCTGAAAAAAGCCGACGAAAATCTAGCCAAAATCGAAGCGCGGGCCGCTGAAAACCTGGCTAAGATGGAGGAGCGAGCCGCTGAGAACCTGGCCGCAGTAAAGGCTGAATGTGCGCAGAATCGTTCCGACATGCTGAAAAAAGCTGACGAAAATCTGGCCAAAATGGAGGCACGAGCCGATGAGAATTTCGCCAAAATAGAGGCGCGAGCTGTTGAGAATTTCGCCAAAATCGAGGCGCGGGCCGATGAGAATCTGGCCAAAATAGAGGCACGAGCCGACAAAAACCTGGCTAAGATGGAGGCCAAACTCGACAAAAAGCTGAGAAAGTCAGAGAGCCTTATTTTAGACGAGTTAGAGAGAACAAGAAACATTTTGGAAAGACAGATCCAGAAACTGCAACAGAATGTGGATGAGCTGAATCAATACTATAGAATCACAAAGCTTGAGGACAACAATGTGAGCCTGCTATTAGAAATGTATGAAGATCTATCCAAAAGAGTGGAAGCACTGGAGATGAGAACCGCATAAGCATAATTACTTCCTGACGGTCACATTTGCGCCGTACATCGCAAACACCGGGCACTGCTGATAGCTGCCCGGCATATTGCTTTCCATATTATTTTTCTCCACTGCTCATCCGCAGCTGCGCATTTACCAGCCCATAGTATATTCCCTGCTTTTCCAACAGTTCATTGTGGGTGCCGATCTCGGCCACGCCGTGCTTGTCAATGACTACCAGACGATCCGCATCCCGCAGCGTTGACAGGCGGTGAGCAATGGCAAAGGTGGTTCTCCCCTTTACCAGACGATTCAGCGCCTGCTGTATCAAAAACTCGCTTTCCGTATCCAACGCCGAGGTGGCCTCATCCAGAATCAGTATCCGGGGATTGTTCAAAATCGCCCTGGCAATAGCAATACGCTGTCTCTCGCCGCCGGACAGATTGTAGCCATGTTCGCCCACATAGGTGTTGTAACCGTCCGGGGTCTTGCAGATAAAGTCATGGGCATTGGCCGCTCTGGCTGCCATGATGACCTCCTCCAAGGAGGCATCCTGCTTGGCAAATCGAATATTTGCCAAAATAGTACCTGAAAACAGAAATGTCTCCTGCAGTACTACGCCGATTTGGGAATGCAGACTTTCCATCTGTACATCTCGCAGGTCGCATCCGTCCAGAGAAATCCTGCCCTGGTCCACATCGTAGAGCCGCATAATCAGGTTGATCAGCGTGGACTTGCCTGTGCCGGAAGCCCCCACCAGGCCGATCATCTCCCCTGGCTTTACTTCAAAAGAGATATGCTCCAGTACCGGCTCATAGGTCTGATATCCGAAGGAAACATCCTCAAAGGTGAACGCGCCCTGTATGGGAAATGCCTTGCTCTCCGGCTTATCCGCCAGCATCGGCTCCTCATCCAGCACGTCGTAGATACGATTTAAGCTAGTCAGCATCTGCATCACCTCTCTGGGCAGATGGGTCATCCAACTCAAGGGACCAAACAGATATCCGCTGTAGGTCACAAACTGCACCAACTGTCCCACCGACATGCTGCCATCCAGCACCTGTATACCGCCGAAATAGATGGCAATATAGGTGCCGACTCCCAGCAGAAAAGTCATTATGGGAAAGAATACAGCCCAGAATGTTTCATTCTTTTTCTGTATGGTGGCAAAAGCTTTTGTCTTCTCTGTAAATCTGGCGCTCTCCCTCTCCTCCTTGCCGAAGGATTTGACAATACGCATGCCGGAGAGAATATCCTGCAGATTACTGCTGAGGTCATCCGCCCGCAGCCACTGCTTGTGGAATATTGTGTGGATGTGATGCCAGAATACCCGAATAAACACCACCACCGCCGACACAAAGATCAGAGACAGCAGGGTCATCTTCCAACTGATAATCAGCATCATAACCAGAGATACAATCATGGTAACCAGTGTGGAGAACATGTCTCCGAACACATCCTGCATAAATACCCGGATCTGGTTGGAGTCTCTGGATACCCGGTTCATCAGCTCGCCGGGCTTGCGGTTGTTGATAAAGGACAGGGACAGCACCTGTATCTTGTAGTACAGCTTGGCACGCAGGCTCATACTCAGGGAGGCCCCCAACTTGACACAGAGCCAGTAACGGTAAATCCAGCAGATCATGCCGCCCACCGTCAACACAAATGTCAGGCCAATAAAAAGCCACAAGTCTGTCATGGTGCCCTGGCCATCCTTCAGTGAATTATCAATAAAATACCGCTGCACCATTGGGTTAAACAAATTGATTCCCGCCAGCAGCACCAGCAGCAGGGAGATCACAACCAGTTTGCCGGTGAACTCTCCGCACAGGGCCATGAATTTTTTCAAAATATCGGATTTGCCGTCACAGTACATGCACTTGCTGGTTCCCGGCAGGGCGCGGCCGCATTTCTCGCAATATTTCTCGTATTCCCGACTCTCCACCCGGCTGACCATCTTGAGGTTTTGATTCTCTTGCCTGGCCTGAACCAGAGTCTGAGCGCCTCGGACAGCGTAGGCCACCCGAATGATATGGCGCATGGAGAAACGAGCTATACATTCCGGCAGACCTTCCTTGGGAAATACGGTCACAATGCCGCAGCCCACCTGATGTTCACATTTGATTTTTTCACAGTCCGCCAACAGATGCTCGGAGGTTTTCTCCTCCCCCCGAAGAGTCATCAGTCGATCCTCAGTAACAACGATCCACGTCTGATCTGTGTAGCTGGTCTGGGAACTGTGCGCCCCGTTGTCAAAGGCCAGATCCACAGGAACGCAGTACCAGATAGTTTCGCCGTCACGAAGGGACAGAGCCTGCTGCTGGGACTCCTTTAGTGTGTATAATAGTTTCATGAATTATTGCTCCTTACATAGAATACTCTTTCAGCTCTTCTAAAAATTCTTGATATTCATCCTCAGACCAATAGAATGTTAATTCATCTTCCGAGAATTCTTCCGGGGCGTAACGCATAAAGTTATTGCCAATGTCATAATCAAATCTCTTTAACACGGTCTCCGCGAATTCTCTAAAAAACATTCCTATCCCAGTAATTACATTCCCGTCCTCGACCACTCCTTTGTGTACAAAGTTATCCTTTTCAACAAATTGGAATGTATCCGCCATTTGCATGAAATAGCCGGAGGTAAACTTTTTACCGTTAAGGATTCCTGCCTTGGATAACAATATTGGGGCTGAAGATATAGCTGCAAAAACAACATCGGAATTGATCCCATTTTTTAGAAACTCAATCAGTTTTTCATCAAACAACGCAGGAAGCGGATTGATTGTACCCGGTAGAATTACGCAGTCATAATCCGTTATCTTTGCATCGGCTGTTGACTTAGTCGGTAAAACCCGTAATCCCTCTTCACTCCGGTATTCCTTGCTTTCACTTGCAATGAAATCAATCTTCTCACCAAACCAGACTGTCAATGCAGATGTAAGGCAAGTTATCTCCTGCAAGGAAAAGTCAGGATATAGCATAACTGCAAATCTCCTCATCCCGTTCCCTCCATAAATTAAATAAACAAATCCAGTTTCTTCCGCTCCATCACAGTCAGGGCATACAAGTCGGGCAGCTCGTAGCGGTTGCCGTCGATGTCAGTGATCTGGTAGCGGGCCTCGCCCAGAGCCACCACGGCATCACCTCCCATGTGGGTAGTAAAACGACAGCTGCCAAAGTCCGTCAGCACATGCCAGTAGGCATAGCCGTACTCGTCCTTGACCTCCATAACCTTGCGGATTACAGGCATGAAGTAGCGCAGACGCACCTGCTCCTGTATCATGTCCTGCACATCCTTCGGCATATCCTTCAGCGAGCGGATCATGCCGATCTCCTTCGCCTTCTCGTCCGCCTCCCGGATGGAGATATACTCCTGAGGATTCGTCAGGGGAAAGGTCAGGTACACACCCACCCGGTCATATTTCTTTTCCCCGAATTCCAGTGCCAGAAATCCCCCCTCCGTGCGGGTAAAGACCGCATTCTCCGCCGTCAGCATACGCATCTGCAGCACTTCCTCCGACTCCTTTTTCAAAGCCTCCTCATCAAACTCCTGCAAGTCCAATAAATCCGGCAAAACATTTTCTCTATTGTCTTCCATAATCCCAATTTTCCTTTCTTGATTACATTAGTTACATACAAGCCAAGGCCCAACTAACACATCTCGGCCCAATCCAAATCCCATAAAGAATATCCCCAAAAGCCGCCCAGCTTTTCCCGGTTCAATCCTTATCCCGTGAAGAATATCCCCCGAAAGCCCTCCAGCTTTTCCCGGTTCAATCCTTATCCCGTGAAGAATATCCCCCAAGGGGATATTCTTCAGTAGTTGGCTAGAACTTCTTAGGTGGCATACTTTGCCGCCTTAGAAGTTCTCCTACTACACTACTCCAAGCCACGCATCGCCAATGCCTTAGTCTGCAATTCACTCAGCTTATAAAATGTCCCCTTCAAAGCCATCAGCTCCTCATGGGTCCCCGACTCCGTCACCCGGCCGTCATCCAACACAATCAGGTGCGTGGCATTGCGCAATGTGGACAGGCGGTGGGCAATGGACAGTACAGTCCTTCCCTTTTCCAGCTGTTCAAGAGATTTCTGAATTGCCAGCTCCGTCTCTGTATCCACCGCTGAGGTAGCCTCATCCAGAATCAGGATCTTGGGGTCCGCCAGAATGGCTCTGGCAATGGAAATCCGCTGTTTCTCTCCTCCGGAAAGCGACCTGTTGGAAGAACCCAGAATCGTATCATAGCCCTGAGGCATCTTACAGATAAAGTCATGGGCGCTGGCCTGCACCGCCGCCTTTATAATCTCCTCTCTGGTTGCATCCGGCCTGGCATAGGCGATATTCTCCGCCACCGTGCCCATGAAAATATAGGTCTCCTGAGATACCATGGACACGTTCTTGCGCAGTTCCCTAAAGCCGTATTGCTTTACATTGACGCCGTCCACCAGCACCTGTCCCTCCTCTGTATCATACAGACGGGAGATCAGATTCACCAGCGTAGATTTTCCGGCACCGGAGCGCCCCACGATACCCAGCACCTCCCCGGCCTCCACATGGAAACTCACATCTTTCAAAATGGGCTTATTCGGCTCATATCCAAAGGTCACATGCTCCAGCGTAATCTCTCCCCGCAGCTGCTGGGGCCGCACTGGATTGGCAGCTTCCCTCACCTCCGGCACTGCGTCAATAATCTCAAAAATCCTCTGTGCCGAGTTCATGGCATTGGTGTACCAGCGAATGATTCTGGACATAAATTCCAGCGGCCATTTCAGCTGTCCCACATAACCGCTAAAGGTAATCAACAGGCCCAGCTCCATATTGGAACCGCCGATAATCAGCGCTCCGCCCACTGCCCATACCAAAAAGGTGAGCATATCCTCCACAAAGATATATAGCGCGGAAAATTGGCAGTCATATCTGGACACATCCAGCTCCGCGTCACGCACCTTGGCGTTGTTTTTTGAAAAGCGGGACATTTCCTGCTCTTCCTGTCCGAATGCCTTGACCACTCTGGCTCCGGTGAAATTCTCATTCATCTGACTGTTGAGCCTTCGATTGGCCCGGTGACGCTTACCGAAATAGTGCCACAGTCTGGGCATCAGCAGATAGCTGATGAAGAACAGAATGGGCATCAGCACCACGGAGGCCATTGCCAGCAGTGGATTGAGAATAAACATAATGATACAGGTGGCGATAATCGTACCTACATTGATAAAAAAATAGGGGATACCGTCAATAAAAAAGCTGGAAATCTCCTCCGCATCATCGGACACACGGGTCATCAGACCTCCGGTCTGCCTTCTGGTGAAAAAGCTGATGGACAGCTTTCCCATGGAGTCAAATACCTGGCTTTTTAATTTTGCAACCACCTCCGGGGCAATGTGGGCCGTCAAAGCACCCTGCAGAATGCCCAGCCCCTGCAGCAGTATCTTGGTGCCGATCATGACCACCACCAGAATCCCCAGCGCCAGCACAAAACGGCCTGCGGGCAGATGCAGCATAGCCAGAAATTCCTCATCCCTCTCCAGCACCTTGTCATACAACACTGTGCCGCTGAGATAGGGCCACACCAGATTCAATCCTGCCGTAGCCAGATAGCAGAACACCATAACCATCAGTCTGAATTTGTACGGTTTGAAATAGGACACCACTCTTAGCAGAATAGAGCCTTTATCCATACATTTGGGGCAGACCTTGCGCTCCTGATCCGGGTAGATCATACCGCATTTGGGGCAGCATTCCTTTCCCCTTTTCACGTCCAGATCCTCCTGGGTGATCTCCTCTTCCTTTTTCATTTTCTCCAGCAGGCGGCCAATCCGCATAAAGGCTTCCATCCTGGTGTTGGAAAACTGACACAGATATCTGTCCATGCCGTCAATACGTCCCATCAGAATACCCGTGCTGACCTGACGGATCACCTCCAGTTTCTCTATCTTGGAGAGATCGAACAGCATCACCGCCGGTTCCTCCATGCTTTTCTCCTGCTCCATGGACCAGCTGTTATAGCCGCCCAGCCTATATTCCTGCTTTTCTCTGTAGGGGTATCTGGCAACGATCAGCTTTTCCTTTGTCAGCGCCACAATGGAGTCCGCAAACCTCTGCTCCTCATCCAAATCTCCCGTGGCGGCAAATATTACATCCTTTTTGTCGATGCCATACTTTTGTATGACATTCGTGAAACTTCCCGGTAAATTCATTTCTTCCTCATTTCTGCATATCGCTGCGTTAATCAATAATGGATGTGAAACATCCTCTCCCGAACATATTTTCAGACACAGAAAAGGCATAACCTACAAATGTATGTCATGCCCTTCGTTCATCTATATATGTACACTGCCCAGTCAAATCCGCACTACGGCGCAGCATACCCTCGGGAGACAATACCGTTTATATCATGATTAATTCTCTTTACATTATTAAATCTTTTTAACATGTCGGTTGCCTCCTTTCCTTCATTTTTTTTGCTACAGTTAGTACTATATACGCTTTTCCGACATCTGTCAACTACTTTTTAACGAAAATTTGCTTTTAAAATCTGGTCTCTCATTATTTGGGATTGCTTATTCCGATGACGCATATGGGCGATGCCAGCCCGTTGGGAGACATGAGATTTATGACCTCCTGCATAGATTCAATCTGCATATCCTCTCCGTATGCGGCATACTTCCCGGCGCTGTTCCTTTTATACGCATTGTGCATCGTATAATGGCCGTTTTCATCTTTGGTAACGCTTATGGTATGTATCATGCTGCGTATATCATATTGATTATTGTAAGCAGTGAGGACAACCGTATCGCAGCGCTCCCCTATCTCATTTATGCGTTTCATATTCCGGGAGCAGGTAAAAGCCGTCTCAAACCCATGCTCCACAAAATAATTATAGACCGCATAGTAGGAGCTTCCCCACTCCCCCCGCCGCACCGCTCCCATTCTCTCGAAGGCGCTGATCAGTTCCACCATATCCTGCGGCGTCATTTCCTTTCCCAAGGCAAGCAATGCGTTATAGACCGCCATGATTTCACATCCGGAAAAAGCCATTGTAGATGAGCCATATCGAATCTCCGCCCATTCAGCCTGATTTTCTATATAGCGCCCTGCTATATAGCCCTGCGGTTTCCCCAGCTTTTCTCCGTTAACAACCGCATTTTTTTCAATTTGTTCCTCGGAGACCTTGACAATGGCGCACAGTTTCACAATATTAATCATACATCGATTAGGAATATGTGTCATTCCGTAACAGCAGACCGTTGCAAGCTCATACCTTCGGAGAAAAGCTTTCCCCGTCTCCCTCTCCTTATGAGCCAGCTTATCAGTAAGCTGTTTGGCCCCAAACAATAGCGGCTCTGATATTGTACGAATTGTCACCGCAGAGAGCGCTGCCCGGCGAATATAGTCTCCCTGCGCCGTCTCCGTCCCATTCCTCGCGTCATGAACTGCAATGGCTCCCACGGACACCATCCCGGCAGCCGCGGCAGCCGCACCCAGGGCAATCCCCACTCCGATCAGCAGATTGCCCGCCAAAATTGTACCTACAAACGCCGTCAGCGCTCCCATTGCAGTGCCGGTTATGATGGCCGCCGTCATTCCGACAGCAATTTTCAACCGCAATAGCTGTTTCCCTTGCGCCATTATTGTCGCTCCTCCGAAATCCTTTATACATGACATTATACTCATTTTATCACAGATAATTGAAAAAGTCAGTATATTGACGTTTAAAACCCCTGCTCGTTCTGCGAAATATACTCCTTGATGCAACTACCTGTACGCGACTCAGGTTTCATCAACAAGCCACCAACACTTCCCTGATAAACCAGCATGCCGCCTTCAGCTCCTCCGCCAGTCCCCAAATCAATTATGTGGTCAGCCTCCAGCATAAGATCAAGGTTATGCTCTATCACAACCAATGTATGACCGTTTT
>CAYLIM010000074.1:0-14273 GCA_964383805.1 uncultured Acetatifactor sp. | reverse complement strand
CCATTTTTAGGGTTCCCTTCTTCTTATCGTGTCTACTTTATAGGGTACATTTTAGATTTTTTCCTCTCTTTTACCTTCTTTTTTGCCTTCTCTTTTACCCTCACGTCTCTCTTCTTCCATCAATTCATTGAACGCTTTACACATGGAAAGTTCCTCCTTTTCCATCTTATGAATCAGTCTTTCGACATGCAAATGTCTCGCTATTATACATTCTGTCTCCGCACTGAGATGCTGAAACCTATCCGTCTGAAACAGCATTCTCAGTTTCCTTTTTTCCCATATACCCCTTTCCGGCAAAAAGTAACACTGCGGCAACCGTCAATTGCCTCAGAGCTGCTTCCAGCCAATTCTACTATTCTTGTGAAATATGGCTGAATACGCCGGAACCGGACATGCCTAATGCCCCCCGATAGTCGCCCCACTGGAATGAGACAAAGAATTTCACAAGACATCCTGACCTTTTTGTGATATGATAAAAATTAACATATCAGAAAGGAATCCCGAATACATGAAAAACACGAGACTGATTAACGGAAACCACATAGATCTTGGAGTCTGCTATTACCCGGAGCACTGGGACCGATCCCTTTGGGCAGAGGATCTGGACAGAATGCTGGCCGCCGGACTTAAAACAGTCCGCATCGCGGAGTTTGCATGGAGCCTGATCGAACCCGAGGAGGGACAGTATACCTATGAATTTTTTGACGAATTTTTGGATCTCGCACTGAAAAAGGGGATGCAGGTAATCTTTTGTACGCCCACAGCCACTCCGCCCGCATGGCTTACGGAAAAATATCCCGAAGTCTTAAACGCGGACATGGAGGGACATCTGATACGCCACGGCGCCCGGAGACATTACAACTACAATTCCCCGGTATATCAGGATTTCTGCAAAAAGATCGTGGAAAAATCCGCCGCCCATTACGCAGGGCATCCCGCTGTGGTGGGCTGGCAGCTGGACAATGAATTCAACTGTGAGAATGACCGGTTCTACTCCGAAAGTGATACCATTGCTTTCCGCAAATTCCTGAGAGAAAAATATGGCGCCCTGGAAACGCTGAACCTGGCCTGGGGAACAGTTTTCTGGAACCAGACTTACACGGACTGGGCACAGATTCACGTTCCCAGAAAAACCAATTCCGGCTCCCCGAATCCACATATGATGCTGGATTATTTTCGTTTCATCTCCGACAGCGTTTGCCGCTTTGCCAGGATGCAGGCAAACATCCTGCGAAAATACTGCAAGGAGGGCGACTTTATCACCACCAACGGCATGTTTGCCAACATTGACTACCAGCGCATGGGCAGGGAGAGTCTGGACGTGCTGATGTACGATTCCTACCCCAACTTCAGCTACTGTCCGGACAATTATGATGCCGGGGACATTCTGAAGGACCGGCGCTCCAGCAGGAGTCTGGCCGAACTGAGAGCCGTTTCTCCCACCTTCGGCATCATGGAACAGCAGAGCGGTGCCAACGGCTGGAACACCAGCATGGACGCCCCCACGCCCCGACCGGGACAGATAACTCTCTGGACCATGCAGAGCATTGCCCACGGTGCGGACTATATCAGCTACTTTCGCTGGAGAACCTGTACTTTTGGCACGGAAATCTACTGGCACGGCATTCTGGATTACTCCGGCAGAGATAACCGCAGACTCCGGGAGGTGCGGGAAATCTCCGATAAAATAGCCAAAATGCAGGAATTGGCGGGTTCCCTCTACCGGGCGAGGGTGGGCATTCTGAGAGACTATGACAATATCTGGGACACTCAGCTGGACAAATGGCACCGCCGGGTGGACGCCGTCAGCCAGGAATCTCTCTTTACCGCCCTGCAGCTGGCCCATGTACCCTTTGACTATGTGTATCTGGAAAACCATGACACGCCGGAAAGCCTATCGCAATATCAGGTTCTGTTCTACCCCCACGCCAGCATTTTGACTCCAGAGCGCGCCCGGCTGCTGGAGCAGTATGTGGCTGCCGGCGGGCAGCTGGTGATGGGATGCCGCACCGGATACAAGGACATGAACGGGAAATGTGTTATGGAGTATCTGCCAGGAGTGGTACGCGAACTCACTGGCACGGATGTCCCCGAGTACTCGCTGGCCGCGCCGGACGAGACCCCCGTCATAGCAGAATGGGACGGCGTCCAGTTTGAGTCCGCCGCATTCAACGACCTTTTAGCCCCTCTGGGGGAACATTACCAGGTTCTGGCCGCA
This sequence comes from uncultured Acetatifactor sp., assembly GCA_964383805.1. Taxonomy (GTDB): domain Bacteria; phylum Bacillota; class Clostridia; order Lachnospirales; family Lachnospiraceae; genus Acetatifactor. Next base: position 12,055 of record CAYLIM010000074.1, on the reverse strand, counting down.
TACGTTTCCGGCTGTTACAAGGGCTCCCCCGCCCTGATCTGTAATTCCTTCGGCAGGGGAAAGGCCTACTATTTCGGCGGGGCTTTCGCCGCCGACACCGCCAAAGTATTTCTGGAAAAGCTGGGAATATCAGAGCCTTACAGCGATGTGATCCGGCTGCCACAGAGCTGCGAGCTGGCTGTCAGGGAAAAAGATAACTCGAAATATCTCTTTGTACTGAACTACCTGGCCCAGCCCGCGGAGATTGTTCTGCGCGTTCCCATGCAGGATATTTGGACCGGTGAAACACTGTCCGGCCCTCGCACACTTGAGGGATATGGAGTGGGAATCTATAAACTGTAGTCGACAGCATTTCCGTTTCCCAAATGTTCAGTCCGCGCATATGCCCGGAACATGCTTTCTGCATTCTTACTCTCCGGCCTCTCACTGAGCTGTCTCCAGAGTCCGGCCATAACCACCGCCGTAATTGCAATCGCCAGAATATCCGCCGCCGGAGCCGCCCAGAAAATACCTGTGACCCCCAGAAATACGGGCACAATCAGGGACAGGACAATCAAAAATACATCCCTGAGTACAGACAGCGGCGCCGCTGCCTTTGCATGGCCGATGGACTGCAGGAAAATAGCGCAAACCTTCTGTACGCAGGTAAATATAATCAGCGAGAGATAAATTCTCAGACACCCCACCGCAAACTGTGTGTAAAGCTCCCCGTCCGCGCCAAACATGCGGATGAATACCTGCGGTATCGCCTCAAACAGCACCGTGCAGACCAGGCAGACGATGGCTGTCCAGCCCACGATCAATTTCAGCAAAACCCTGACTCTTCCGTATTTTCCGGCCCCGTAATTGTAACCCACGATAGGCTGTGCGCCGGCTGCGATGCCGATGGCGATATTCAGCACGATCTGGAACAGTTTCATAATTACCACAAAGGCCGCCAGCGGAATATCCGCCCCATAGACCGACGCGGCTCCGTAGCGCACCAGCAGGATGTTGTTGATCACCGTGATCACAACGATGGACAACTGAGTCAACAGGCTGGAGGTTCCCAGAGCCATAATCCTCTTTAACAGCGCGAAATCTAACTTAAAACTGTCAGCGCATATCCGGAAGGTTTTGCCCTTGGTCAGATAGACGGCACAGATTACAAAGCTTACGAGCTGCCCAAAAATCGTAGCATACGCAGCACCCTTGATTCCCATGTTCAGGATAAAAATAGCCACCGGGTCACCGATGATATTGATCACCGCTCCCACCAGCATGGCTCCCATGGCATAGCGAGGACTGCCGTCCGCGCGGATGATGGACGCCATCGTGTTTTGAGTCATCGCAAGAGGCATCATGGCATAAATGATAAACCCATATTCATGAGCCATCACCAGATTGGCGTCCGTGGCGCCGACCAGCCGCAGCAGACCGTCTCCACAGAGATAACTGATGGCAATGATGACCACACCGGATAAAAAGGAACATAAAATAGCGTTTCCCACTCCCCGGTGAATACGGTTCGTCTCATTGCGCCCCAGAGCTACGCTCAAGTACGCCGCCGCGCCGTCTCCAAAAAACAGAGACATTCCCCACCCCACCACAGTGATGGGGAAAATGACGCCTGTAGCCGCATTGCCCAGATAGCCAATGCCATTTCCCACAAATATCTGATCCACAATGTTGTAAAGACACGAAATGATAAGAGACAAAATACAGGGGATTGCAAATCTGCCAAGCAGCTTTCCCACTTTTTCCGCGCCGAGATACTGATTGTTTTCCATAAAGCCCTCCTGTTATGAACTATTTTTGCGCAACAAAAAACACATGCAGCGTCTGTACCGTAATCAGATTTACGCGCAGAGCGCCACATGTGTCGTTGATTGCTCCTATTCATTTACAAAAATATTTTATCGCTTTAAGAATTCAAAATCAAAGGGCAAATTCCACAATTTTTTCCGAGAGACTCCTTGTAAAATTTGCCTGAAACCCTGTGTTGTCGGATAGGTCGCTCTCTCCCCAAAAGCATCAGTTCAATCCCCTGAATCCCTTGCCGATGATCTCACTGGAGTTGAATATGGTGATAAACGAATCAGGCTGGCAGCGGCGCACATGGTTGCGCAGCTGCACGGCCTGGCTGCGCTTGGTCACTGTCAGAATCATGGTCTTGGGGTGATGAGAATAGGCTCCCTCCGCCCGGTAGATGGTGGCGCTGCGGCCCAGCTCATCGCAGATATAGCGGCAGATTGGCTCCGGGTCGTCGCAGACGATCATAAACGCCTTACACAGATTGATACTCTCAATCACATTGTCGATAACCAGGGATTTTGCCAGCAGTCCCGTCAGAGAGAAAAGCCCCGTCTGAATGTCAAACACAAAACAGGAGGCCAGAACGATGAGAAAATCCACCAGAAACAGGGCCACGCTGATGGAGACAGATGTATATTTTTTCAGAATCATTGCCAAAATATCCGTCCCGCCGCCGGAAGCGCCGATATTGAACAAAATAGCTGCGCTCAACGCCGGCAGAAAGATAGCAAAAATCAATTCCAGCACCGGCTGCCCGGTCAGTGGCGCCGTCAGCGGAAACCACGTTTCCAAAGCCTCCAGTCCCACGGAGGTCAACACGCTGACATAGACTGTCTTGAGGCCAAACTCTTTTCCCAGAAAGAGAAAGCCGAACACCAGCAGCGCCATATTGATGATGAACGTATAGGTGGCCGCCGAATGATTCAGCACCGCCCCCAGCACCACCGCCACACCAGTGACGCCCCCAAAGGAGAAATGATTGGGGAATTTAAAAAAATGTACTCCCACCACCATCAAAAGAGTTGCCACGGTGATGATCACATACTCCAGTACCACCCTTTTCCACTGTTCCAGCTGCCGAAAACGCAGCCGCTTTTGTTTTTCCAATTCGTTGTGCATGATTCCATTCCCGGCATCCCCGCCGGGGCCTCCTCTGTTTACACTATTTTTTAGTCCAGAAATGCCTGGTATATTTCCACATGATCGTAGATACAGGTCCAGCTGTTGAGGGAGCCGACAGTGACACAGATATACTCTCTGCCCTCATGGTCCGTGGCCAGACTGGCGGCACAGCTGCCGGACTGGTTCACAAATCCGGTCTTGGCACAGAGTACCTCCCCATGCGTGTCCTTGTCCTCTATGCGGCGGAGAAACCAGTTGGACAACAAAATTCCTTCCGGCTGACTCTCGCTGGCAACAGAAGTGGCATAGGTGCGGGCCGAGAGAACCCGTCGGCACAGTTCATTGTCCGATGCCGCCTTGAGGATCTTAGCCATATCACACACTGTGCAGTAATGGTCCTCGTCAAACAATCCTATGCAGTTGGTGAAATGGGCGGTGTCAGATATCCCCAGTTCCTCCAGTTTCTGATTCATCATCTCCACGAACGCCTCCTGGGAACCCGCCACATACTCCGCCAAAGCCATAGCCGCATCCGCGCCGGAGGGCAGAATAGTTCCATACATCAACTCCTCCACCGTCACCGATTCTCCAACGCCAAAACCTGCGATGCTGCAATCATGCTGATAACAGTAATCCGTGATCTCAATGGTCATGGTAAAGGTATCCTGCAGATCCGACACATGCTCCGCCGCCACCAGCAGCGTGAGAATCTTGGTCATGGACGCCGGGTTTATTCGCTGAAACGGCTCCCGGCCAGCCACAATCTCCTCCGCCTCCACATCGATCAACACACCGCTGGTGCTGTATACTCCTCGTCCCTCCTCAGGAAAACCCACCGTGCGCTCTGTGGCCTGGGGGTTGAAAGTGAAGAGATCCTGTGTCCGTTCCTCCTGCCCGGTTTCATCCTGCGGGGAATTCTCTCCCGCAGGCTCCCCCGGCTCGGACTCCCCCTGTGATTTCTCCCGCACAGTCACATACTGTCTGCCTTTTCCCATGCGGCCTTCCTCCGCCTCCTGCAGACTCTCCGGGATCTCCCCGCCGGGCATCTCTTCGCCCTCCCGACTGTGGCCTCCCACCAGTCTGATCAGCCCCCAGACCGCCAGTGCCAGCACGATCAGTCCGGCCACAATCACCAGCGCCCAGCTGCGAAACAGCTCCTGGCGCCTCTTTTTCTGGCGCATGACCGCCATACGCGCCCGCCGCCGCTGTATCCGCTGCCGCTCCAGAGCCTCTATATCCTCCTTGATCCGAAGGACCTCCCCGGAGGTTCTTTCCTCCGTTTCCTCTGTATCTGTCGTCTCTGTTATCTCATCCCGATTGCTCAAGGTTTCCTCCTATTTGAGGTTCCTTGGAACCTCTGGGTTCCTTGGAACCTCTATTCCGCATCCCACTTCTCTGTCTATTTTGTCACATTTGCTGACATCTTATGTGTGACTGGTTTCGTTGGACCATTGATGCTCCGTGCGCCTCAGCAGCCCATAGCAGACCCTGGCCTCCTCCGCACCGATCTCCTCCCGGGAGTAGACCGCCTTTCTGACCACCGCCAGATAACTCTCCCAGTCCTCTCCGGGATACTGCCGTTTCAGCGCCGCCAGATACTCCTCGTCGGATCTCAGTGCCAGAATTCCCGCCCTCTTTCTCACAAGCCGCCGATACATTTTTCTGTTGATGATCCGCACGGCCCGCCTCGTGCCGCCGCTCTCAATGTCATGTCGTATCTTCTGCCAGTACGCCGCTCTGAGACGTAGCAGCCAGACCACCGCCAGCCAAACCATACCTGCCGCCGCCAGAATCCCCAGCAGCACAAATACCACCTGGCTCACCCTCAGGCTGCCGTTCTGGCCGAAGATGGCCCAGCCGCCCTCTCCCGCAAAGCCCCAGCCCTCTATATCCTCCGGCTGCTCTAAAGCGCCTGCCATTCCCGGACCGGCGGGAAGAAGACCTGGCCCCGCTCCGTCCTCCAGGAGTGGACTCTGGGGCGCAGAACTGGGAACCGGCGCATCCTCCTGCTCCTCACTTTCGGCGGGCGTCTGCTGACTGTCCGGAGTCGAAGTCGGGGCAGGGGTCGGAGTCGGCCTATCCTGCTGATCCTGCCCTGTCAGAACGGTTTCCGTCTCCTCATAGCCCGGCGTCATCTCCACCGGCACCCAGCCCACATTCTCCAGCCAGATTTCCACCCAGGCGTGAGCCGCGTCATCCCTGACGCTGGCCCGGTAGCCCCCGGAGCTATGCCGGAACTGATCGGGCTGCACCACATAGCCTGACACAAATCTGGCCGGGACCCCCAGCTGCCGTAAAATCAATGTACCGGCGCTGGCAAAATGCATACAATAGCCCTGTCGGCTCTCACCCAAAAAATATTCCACCGGGTCCACGCCCTGGGGCAGAGGGTCGAGATCAATATTGTAGCTGGCCAGGCTTCGCAATTTCCTGGCCACCAGGCTGCCCATAGCCAGCTTGACCGCATTTCGCCCGGTCACATTGCTCGGGGAAGTCTCAAGAATGGATCTATATGCATCGGAAGTCTCTATATCGTTGACTATCTTAGTCAACCCCGGTAAATCGCCCGAAACCACAAGATATTGTTCCATCACATACTCATTATACCACGAATAGAATTTTTGTACATCTGAATTCCACTGTTCACTGTCATTAGTGACCAGACTGCCGGGCGCGTAGCCCTCAAATCCAAGGCTCTTCAGGCCCTTGGATTTCTCTACCACATAGTCCCCGCTGGTCCGGTACTGCCCCTGCAGCGTCTCCAGATCCGCCCCGTAGGGCAGATACGCCAAACTGGTGCGCATCCCCGTGTACTGCAGTTCGTATCGAATCCCGGTGGCAGCAGACTGGGGCGGACTGCTTAACTCAGCCAGCAGCCGGGCCGCCTCCCCGCTTCCCATACCCTGCCTGCGGCAGGCTCTGTCAAATGTTTCGTCTGCGGCGTCCCAGCGTCCTCTCCGATACTCCGTTCCGTAATATCCTCTGAGATACATATTTGTGTCGGGCAGTTCATTGACTGTCACAGTCAACATCTCTTCTTTAGTGTACTCCGGCTTACGATTATCCACCCGGTTGTCCGCCCGGCCGTCCCGGCGCAATGTAAAAAGGGCCTGCCAGTCGTAATCTCGGATTCCCTGCTCCACTTGGTGTTGGAACGCCTGCAGCTGGTCATGGGACTGGTTTATCCGCAGCGCCGGCTCCTCCATCACTATGGCAGTCAAAGGCAGCAGCACCGCCAGAAAACCCGTCAGCGTCAACGCCTGAACCGGCCGAAACTCCCTGTGACAATCCAGATACAGACCCAACAGCCCTGCGGCAAACATACAGGCCATCCCCGGCCACTGGGGCGTCACGCCCACAATCATCCCCGACGCCAGCGCTGCGATCGGCAGCAGGAGCATCACCACTCTCTTGCGCAGGAATCCGGAAAAAACCTGCAAAATCGATGCCAGCACCACCCACAGCACTGCCCATGCCCACTGCTGTTCCAAGAGAGTGGATGCGGTCATATTGGGCAGTTTGCGGGAGGTGCCAAAATATTGATTCCAAATTTCCATATAGCGCAGCGCCAAACCATCCAGGCCGTTAAGTACCTTCTGCTTATTTGGCTCATCAAAAAAGAACCACCAGTCCGACCCCCAGTATGCCACCGCAAACAACGCCACATTTCCTATCAGACGCAGCACTCTTTTTCTTCTGGCATGCATGATCTCATTCCAGGCCACAACTATCAGGCTCCACCCTACCGCCCACCACAGGCTGGCTGGCCATCTTTCCTCCAGGTTCAGGCCGAATTGATCCCCCATGAGATAGGTAGCATAAAGAGACAGCATACTCAGAGCTGCCGCATACAGGATATAGAACGCCAGAGGCCATCCCGCCAATCGTTTGTTTCGTATATTTCCGGCTCCCTGACTCATCCGCCATCGAATCCTGGGTCTGTTCTTCCACATACTCGATCTCCGCCCTCTTTTGCCCTACAACAGCAATTCCAGCTCCGAAAGCTCCTGCTCCAACGCAAGGGCCTTCAGATTGACAGCCTCCTGCCCGTCCACCCGGATACGGGGACCGTCCGCCACCCGGATATGATGCAATATCGGCTCGCCGCTGTATTTTTCCCGGTATCTGGCCAGAATATCCATAGAGTTCCCCTTGTCTTGCTCTCGAAGAAGATACAGGAGCGCCTCGTAAAAACTCTCCTCATCATCCACTCTCACTCTCACTACATCCTGCCAAAAACCGCTGTACCAGGCCACATAGTGAGGACATTCCAGATCCATCAGACAAAAAGACAGGCTGGCCACACATTGCAGCTGCGTCTCCTGAAAACCGGTGACAGTAGTTTCCACCAGCACGGCCACCGGACAGCCCCTGGGCATACTGTTCTCCCGAACCAACAGTTCATCCGCCTTGGCGCTGAGTTTCCAGTGAATGTTGCGCAGCTTATCCCCGTTCTGAAATGGCCGCAGTTTCAGCGGCTCACTCATATCCCTGCCGCTGCGCAGGGAATCGTACACCTCCGCGTCTCCCGCAAAATTGCGGACGGCCTCGGAAATCCTTATCCCCATGAGATAAATCCGGGGCAGCACCGCCATCACGGCACACTCTCCCCTGACCGCTCTGCTGCAGTCCAGACAGAACAGCCCCGTCAGGTCATAGATTCTTATTTTTCTCAGCCGGATCTCATAGCTTCCAGCCTGTTCAATGGTTAAAAATCCGGCCAGCTGCCGCTCACCGGGACAGTCTTCCTTTCCCCGGCCTGCTCCCGCTCCGTCCTCCGGCAGCCATTTGCACCGCCTCATCCTGCGTCCCTCCCGGCTGACGGCCACCTGCACCTTTATCCTTCCATAACAGCCCCGATATCGGTGTTTCGCCCTGACTCGGACATATATGGGCTCCTGCTTGTCGATCATGGAGGGCAGCATGTCCAGCGCCACCTGCAGGCTCTTTTTTTCGTACAGCAGATACCCGAGAGAAGACACCATCAGAAAAAGCATTGTGCACCCCATAAATGCGAATGCAGTGCTCTCGTAGAGAGATGCCATATATATGCTCGCCGCTGTCAGGAGCAATGTACAAAGATAACGTATCATATCTACTCCTAGTTTCTCATATAGGAGACCGGTTGTTTCTCCTGCTGCAGTATCTGTTCCAGCACAGTCTCCGTCGCTACATGCGCCACTCTGGCTTTGGTGTTGAGCTGGAGCCGGTGTCCCGTCACGTCAGGAAACACTGCCGCCACATCCTCGGGTATCACATATCCCCTGCCCTGGATAAATGCTCTGGCTCTGGCCATGCGGGTACAGGCAATGGTCCCTCTGGGGCTGACCCCCAGTTCCACATAACCGCTATTTCTGGTGGCTTCTATCAGCCGCACAATGTACTTATAGATATTGTCATGTATGAAGACCCGCTCCACCAGATTCTGCATCGCCTGCAGCTCCTGGGCCGTGATCACCTGACGAATCTCCTGTGAACGTATGCGCAGGCTTTTCCCGCGGGCAATCTCGATCTCGTCCTGCATGTTCGGATACCCCATACGCATGCTGATCATAAAGCGGTCCAGCTGAGAGTCCGGCAGCAGCTGTGTGCCCGCGCTTCCCTTGGGGTTCTGGGTTGCCATCACGATAAACGGGCTGGGAACCGGGTGGCTCTCGCCGTCCACCGTCACATAGTTCTCCTCCATGACCTCCAGCAGCGCCGACTGGGTTTTGGGGGAAGTGCGGTTGATCTCATCCGCCAAAAAAAGGTTGCACATGACAGGGCCGGGATGGTAGGAGAAGGTGCCTGTCTCCTTGTGATACATGGAAAAACCCAGTATATCTGAGGGCTGTACATCCGGGGTGAACTGCACCCTCTGCGTCTGAAACGCCATGGCACGGGAAAAAGCCACTGCCAGCGTGGTCTTGCCCACCCCGGGTACATCCTCTATCAAAATATGGCCCCCCGCCAATATAGCGGAAAATGCCTTTTCCACACAGTCGTCCTTCCCCTTTATCACTGTTCTCACTTCCCGCAGTACCTCCTGCGCCCTGTCATAGGCGTACCGGGCCTGTCTGTTTATTTCTGTCCTGATCCCGTCCATCTTTCCCTCTCTCTGCATATCGCAAGCCGGCCTGTCGGGGCGTAAAAAGAGCAGTCCCCTGTCCGGCAGGAGACTGCCTTCTCTTTTACCGCCAGATTATACTCCGTGTCTTAAACACTCTCCATATGGTCATAGGTAGTCTTCAATTCCTCAAACGCCTTGCGCTCTATGCGGAAACACTCCAGCAGCTTGGGGTTGAACTTACCGCACTCCCCGTTCATAATCATACGGAACGCCTCCTCCTTGGGAAAGGCGTCCTTGTAGACTCTCTCGTTGACCAGGGCATCGTACACATCCGCAATGGATACGATCTGAGCGGCAATGGGTATCTCATCCCCCACCAGCCCGTCCGGATACCCCCGGCCATCATATTTCTCATGGTGATGACGGCATATCTGATAGCTGATCTTGCCGTACTCTTCATCCCATGCATTCCTGATATTCTGCAGAATCTCACCGCCTCTGGTGGTATGGGTCTTCATGCAGGCAAACTCCTCGTCCGTGAGTCTTCCCGGCTTTAACAAGATATTGTCGGGTATGGCGATCTTGCCCACGTCGTGCAGAGCGCTCGCCGAAACAATGACCTCGATCTCCTCCTGATCCAGTCCGTACTCCGGGTATTCCACAGCCAGACGCTCCGCCAATATCCGGGTATACCCCTTGACACGATTGATATGCTCTCCGCTCTCAAAATCGCGGTACTCCACTACAGTACCCAGGATCTCTATAATGTTCGTATTGCTCTTTCTCAGCTTGTCGGCCTGGAGCTGCAGCAGTTTATTCTGCTCCCGCAGCGTCTTGGTCTGCGCCTGCACCTTGTCCTCCAGACCCCGCTGATACTGGTACAGGCTTACCACATTTCTTACCCTCTTTTTGACCAGAGCATTGTCAAAGGGTTTGCGGATAAAATCGGAAATATGATAGTCAAAGCATTTCCGCTCCGCGTTGACGGAAGTCTCGCCGCTGATAATGAGCACGGGGATTTTATCAGACCAGCCTTTCTCCTGCATCACTTCCAGCACAGCAAAACCGTCCACCACCGGCATCATGAGATCCAACAGCACCACCGCCAGCTCCTCATGCAGCTCCTCGATCATCTCCAGCGCCTTGCGACCGTCCTCCGCAGTCTTCACCTGATATTCCTCGCCCAGGATCTCTGCCAAAATCTCCCGGTTAATCTCCATATCGTCTACTACCAATACTGTATTTTGCATAATGCTCCCAAATCCTTTCACACGTCTCTTAAAAATATAGCCTGCCGTTACATTTCCTCTGCCTGCAGCTGTCTGATCGCCGCCAGCGTCGCGTCATAATCCGCCTGCACCACGGCCATCATGGATTCCACCCTGTCGGTATACTTGCCTCCCCTCAACTCCTCGCACAGCTCGGAACTGGATGCGCCCAGCTTTCGGATGCTCAGATTGGCACACACGCCTTTCAGATTGTGCGCCATACGAAACGCCGTCTCATAGTCCTGTGCCTCCAGAGAGCTCTTCAATTCCTCCATATCCTTGGCATCAGCAAACTTGTACAGGAATCTCTTGACCAGCTTGTCATTCATCAGGCGTTCCAGCACATCCTCATAGTCCGCCCCCATCAATTCATAGCATTCCTTTGTCGTCATAACGTCGTCTCCCTTTTTGCCGCATTATGTACGGAATTGTATCTGCAATAAATACTTTTTTCTTTGTATTTTACAATATTTCGCGGAAAATGTCCATATTCTTTTAGAATGTCTTTTCACATTCTTTCCAGAACCCAGGCCCGATATTTTCCGGGCGATATCCCGAAGGCCCTCTTAAAATTGCGCAGAAAGGAGGAGTAGTCCGCAAATCCCGCGTTCTGCCAGACCTGGGTCATATTATTTCCCTGTAAAAGCTCCTCGCTGGCCTGAATCAGACGTTTGTTCAGCACAAAATTATGTACTGTCACGCCGGTCTGTTCCTTAAACTTGCGCAGAAAATAATATTTGCTCATATGCACCTGCCTGGCCAGCTCCTCCACGGATATTCCCTCGCTGATATGTCTCTCAATGTAGTCGGCCACCTGCTCCACCATGGGATGAAACACTGTGTTTTCCCGGGAAAATCCGTATTCCCTGCGGCTGCACAGCATGTTCAGATAGACAAAAAACAGGGTCAGATATCCCCGGTCCAGCACCTGCTTGGCCTCCGGCGAGGGCACGTCCGGCAGCTCCTCCATGACCAGTTTCAAGAGATACCCCCGCAGCATCTCCTCATAGTAAATGGGAAAGTGATAGGCGCGGGAACTCTGCCCCCGAAAGCAGGCGCTCAAATCCATCTCCTCCCCGGACAGGCTCTGCAGCATCTCCCTGGTCACCCACAGGATAATACGCCTGGAGGAATCATGCTTTTTCTCGATAAAATGATACTTGTGCATGACATTGCAGTCAATGAGCAGCATGTCTCCCTTTTTCATGTGATAAGTCTGATTTTCCAGCATGGAGGAGTACTCCCCCTCCAGCACATAAATAATTTCATAGAAACTGTGGTAGTGGAAGGCGATGGCGCCCAGCGGCGCTCCCTGCTTTTCGTAGACCTCATAGCCTTCTCTGAGCATGTACTGCCGCTCGTCCGTTGCCTCCAACTGGTGCAGCCTGACCTCGCTCATCTTGTCTCTCCTTCTTTGCGGCATTGCTGCTTAATTTCTCCCCAGTGTTGAACACACTGTTGCGAATAGGAATATTCTCGAAATCATTATAGAGCAATTTTTGCCCTTTTTCAAGCAATATATAGTATTTTCATGCAATTCCCAATGCTTTATAATGAAATCAGTAAAGGACTTATCACAATCAAAATCACAGGAGGGATACATTTATGCAGATGACGTTGCGCTGGTATGGCAGCAAGTACGACACAGTGACTTTAAAGCAGATCCGACAGATTCCGGGAGTGACCGGGGTGATCTCCACCCTGTACGGCACGGCTCCGGGTGAGGCCTGGGAGATGGAAGATATTCTGGCTCTGAAAAAGGAGATCGAGGACGCGGGCCTGGAGCTGGCTGGTATCGAGAGCGTGAACATTCACGACGCCA
>CAYLIM010000073.1:0-14535 GCA_964383805.1 uncultured Acetatifactor sp. | reverse complement strand
CCATTTTTAGGGTTCCCTTCTTCTTATCGTGTCTACTTTATAGGGTACATTTTACCTTTTTTCTTCCCTTATCCCAGCCGCCTTGCCTTCCTTTATCCCGGCCGCCTTCGCCTCGTCCATGTATTTTTCCATGATCTCACACATTGCGGCTACACCTCCTTCTTGCTCTTTCAGATAATACACGCGGGAGGACAATTTGGGAAAACGCGGATCGTGCACTTCCTGTTGCATAAAACACCTCATTAAATCCGCTATCTCCGTCCCATCGTCAATACATGTATTGACAAATACCTCCTGTAAACCGTCATCAATCGGTTCTCCATTCTCCCGGATCACCTTATCAATATGATAAATCGTCCGTCCATACCCCAGAAAATCTCTCTCCGAAATATACACAATGATCACCCGGGGCACATTCTCAAACCGTTCGCCGGGTTCCGTGTTTTTGGTAACAATACTTGCAGCGTTAAATCGCGCCCTTTTTAAATGGTCATCGGAACGGGCACGCTGTACCTCGATATTGCACTTTGCGCCATCGCCCAGAATGCATAGAGCATCCAGTCTTACGGACCGTCCGTAGATATTCTTAATGCTGCGTTGAACGATCACTTCCTCAACGATCAGTGCCTTGTCTTCCAGAATCGTCCTCAGAATCTCCTGGCATACCTCCCTGTCATCGGCGAGCACCTCAAAAAACACATCGTCAATGGGGCGAAAGCCCTCCACCCGTTCTTTCTTTTCTTCAAATGTCATCATTTTCCTCCCTTTCCCTGCTACAGCAGTATTATTTATCTATATTTACAAGGGAAAGATAAGGACTATGAGCCTGTTTTGCTTATATAGACGGCTTGTTACTGCCGTACCAGAAGTACTTAATTGGCGATATGCGTCTATGCAGATTTGACGCGCCACTGCCGGATACCAGACATATCCTGAAAAGTGTATCTCCATAATTATTATATACCATATCCTCCGCCAAAAATCAACGGGAATAGAAATTTTATGGTCGGCTATGGACAGACTTTCGCAAAAAAAACAGGACAGCCCTCATGGAACTGCCCTGTTAGACACAACCTTATTTGATATAGATGATCTGCCCCGGATAGATAAAGCTTATATTCTTGATCTGGGGATTCTTAGCCGCCAGTTGCGCGGTCGTCATGCCATTGGCGCGGGCAATCTTGGAGAAGGTATCTCCCCTCCGCACTACATGAACGATACCCTCTGCAGTCTGTGCGTTGTTCACACTGTAATACTGTGCCAAGTACAGCGGGCCGTACCAAGGGATGTCATTATCCATGGCCGCTCCGGCAGGAATCAGAATCTCGAAATCCACACCCTCATAGGTATATTCCATCTCCAGCGCCACATCTCCCCGTTCCAGAAGCTGTTTCATGATACTGTTGGGCAGAGAGCATATGTTCTGGTCTTTGGTTATTTTAACTGTAGTGCCAGAGACCGCCGCCGTTATCTGGCTCTCCAATGTGGAAGTGCCATTAGAACTGCTTTGGTTGCTGGAGCCCTCCTCACTGTTTCCGGAACTGATTTCAAGAACGTTGGACATCTCTCCCACCGGGCCGTTAGCTACTTCATCTATGTTGCGGCTCAGCGCCTTCACAACGGCACAATATCTGCCCGGCCCGTACCAACCAATCTCATAAGAAAAGTCCCGGATCTTATCCTCGCCTCCCACGTCTATCGGGCTGTAGTATTTTACATCATCATAAGCCCACCCGTTCTCGGTCCATGTGCCGTCTTCCCAATACTGGTTCTTGGGCTCCCACTGGTTGCTTTCCTCATTCCATTTGTATAAGCGCCACTGATATCCTGCGGCTCCCTCCACTGAGGGATAATGCAACACCCCAATTGACTCCTCATCCCACTGCCCAACAGTGGTACCCAGAGCTTGCTCAGGGCGAGTGTATTCCACAACGGGAGACGACCTCCATTCGCTAGCCCTCTGTCCATCTTCGCATCTAACGCGTACACGCCATTGATAGGAACCAGTATCCTCCATGTGCTGGGCGAGAGGAAAATCTAAAGAAGCAACGCCACCATATATGTGGCCATATATGCCGTCTATAGACCACAGTACCTCTCCGTCCTTTTCCAGGATCATTTCATAGAAAACTGAAGTACCATTGCGTGCTGAACTCAAGCATGCAAACTCACCCCTGTAGTTATTACGAAATGCTGCCTCTTCTGCGGGGTAAAATTCCACTGTCTCCTGCTGCTCCTTCCTTATCCAGCTTTCTGACCACTCAGACCATTCACTGTTGTTTACATCATTGAAGAAGTCCAGGGCTCTCACACGGATTCTAAGAGACGTCTCGTCCCCTACAAACAATTTGTCTATCGGCGGATTTGGAACATAATAAGTGTCCGATCCATCAGTATTATCATCCCGTAGATACAGATCATTCCATGGAAACTGATAACTAGAGATGACATCTACATAGAGCCCATCATGAAAATTCCGTTCAACTTCCGTCTCCCAACCTCCAGGCTGTCTTCCATCATAGTCAAACACAACAAAGTTACCCTCCCGCCTCGGATTAGTTGGAGTCGGCAACTTCCTGTCTTCAAGCTCGCTGTTGTTGCCGCCTGATACCGTTCTTATCTCTGCTCCTGTAGGCGCGCCCTCCTCGGCGGACACCCTCATTCCCATGCCCCCAAGCGGCGATACCGCCAGCGCCAGCGCCAGCAAGGACGCCAACATAACACTTTTCTTCATCCTATTTTTCCTCCTGTGAAAAAATTTTATATCCTCATTATACCTGTCCATTTCGCCGCATAGGTCTGCTGCCAGCATAAAAATAGATTTTTTGCAAAAACTGCCGCGCAGGCCAAAATTCCCGGCCCGCGCGGCAGTCCATACATATTCGCTTATAAATCTATCCCTGTCTATTCGTCGCTCCGCGGTTTGTTGAACAGCCACGGGCTGTAATTGTAATACTCATCCGGCAAGGGGTCGGGCAGGAGACTCGACCCGTACTCGTTTGGCCGGGAGGAATATGCCTGCACCACAAAACGATACCTATGATCCTGACCGTCTCCGTGTGCCAGATACTCTGCCCGGATCATAATCCCGCCATACTCGTATTTCTCTATTAGGGCTTTGGTCCAGATAGTATTCATCACATAGTCGCCGTTTTGGTCATATACCGTCACATTAAAGCTGTCCATAACCTCATAGTCGTCAAGATTCTCCCATGAGGCAATATAGCGTATGGTATCATCCTCTTCATACAGTCTCCAGAAAAGCCCAGTGGGATCGGGCAGCGGCGGGGCGTTCTCCCCCGTATATATAAAAGCGTCAGACACCACATATGGACTGTCCGCATACCGTATGCCATCCCCCACAGCGGATATTGTGAAATAGTAGGTTCCGTTGCCATTTAGTTCTGTTGCCTGGTTATATGTAAGGGTTTCCCATTTTCGGACATCACTGCCCGACATACGAACCTTTTCTTCATAAATCCAGCCCTCCTCATCAGGAGCCGGCGGATCCTGCGCATCCCTCTTGTACAGTCTGAGCATGAAATGCAGTTCATCTCCGGTCCCTGCCTCCGGTACATTGTCCCACACGGCTATGCCCGTCTCCCCGTCCCAATGGGGATTGCCCGGGACAGGCAGCACTGTGAGTTCACCGCCCTGTGATCCGCTGCCGGATTCCCCTCCTCCCTGCCGGGAGGGCAGCGTCAGCATACAGATCCCCACCAGGGCCAGCACCAGAAATATCGCGGCCGCACATGCCTCTTTCTGCCCTGTATGGAGAAAAGCCCTCCTCACTTCCCGCACTGACTGATACCGTTTATCCGGATCCAGATTCATACATCTGCGTATCACCTTTTTGGCGGAAGTTCCTGCCTTCCCGCCCATGATCCGCTCCAGCGTCACCCCCAGGGCATAGATGTCCGTCCTCTCGTCCGTCTGGGCGAACCCATACTGTTCCGGCGGCGCAAATCCTCTGGTCCCCAGCAGCCGGGTGTCCTGCTCCTGCTCATCCTTGAGCGTCCGCGCCGCGTCAAAATCGATCAGATACAGCCGTCCGTCCTCTGCCAGTAGCAGGTTGGAGGGCTTGATATCCCTGTGGATGATCCCCTTCCCGTGAATGAACTCCAACACGCCGCAGAGCTGCCGGATCAAGCCGCGCATCTGTTTTCGGGACAGCCATGTGCCGTCCGGCGTCTGTCCCTCTATATATTCCTCTATCACGGTGGTGGCATCTTCCCCCACCGTCACTTCATAAATCTTCGGCAGGCAGGGATGAGAGCAGCTTTGCAGCGTCTGATAGATGGAATGCTGCCCGTCCAGGCGCTTGCGCACATAAATCTGTTCCCCGCCGTCTGCTCCGCGCACTAAATGTACCGTGCTCTTTTCACTCTGCTTTAACAGCTTGATCTCCTCGTACTCCATACATGTACTCTCCTGTACTGTGAGGTTTCATCGATCCTCTACACATATCCTATCACTGTGCCGTCCCCTTGTAAATATGGATTTTATTATCCACAACCGGCATATTTCAATTCCGCCAACAAGTCCAAGGCAACTGCATTATTATACCCGGAAACTTTCCCATAAGTGGTCTGCTGCCAGCAGACATTGGTATTTTCCACAAAATTACTGCTTGTTTTGACAGTTCCACATGCAAACTGTTTTGACAGTTCCACATGCAAACATTCTTGACACAATACCATCGGTCTGATAAAATAATGGCGCTATACTAACGACTGAAGATATACAAAAATGGGGGCAATCATGGAAACCAAGACGACACAGGAGTTATGCCACGAGATCAAAGCGGCGACTGACATCGAGGATTATCTGCATGAAAACAGAGAAAATATGCTGGATTGCAGCCTGCCCGGGCATCTTGAAAAGCTGCTGACGCAAAAAGGGCTCCGCAGGGCGCAGGTAGTGCGGGATTCCCTGCTGGACCGGGCTTATGTGTACCAGATCTTCTCCGGGGAAAAGTCCCCTTCCCGGGACAAGCTGCTGGCGCTGGCTTTCGGGCTGAGGCTCTCCATCGACGAGACCCAGCGAATGCTGAAGATATCCTGCAACCGGGAATTGTACGCCCGGGATATGCGGGACGCCCTGATCCTCTTTGCTCTGGAGCGGGGAAAGACCATTCTGGAAACCAACGACTCCCTGTATGACCATGGCTTTGCCGTTCTGGGCACCCCCTTATAATTGTCCGTAAGCTGCCTTTCTCAAAACATCCCCGCCCTGAATTTGGCGGGGATGCCAATCACTTTATACATAATACTGCGCCTGGGCATTCCACAGTTCGGCGTATTTGCCGCCCTGCGCCAGCAGTCCCTCGTGGCTGCCCCTCTCAATTACCTGTCCCTGATGAAACACGGCGATCTCGTCGCAGAACCGGCAGGAGGAAAGCCTGTGGCTGATATAGATGGCAGTCTTGTCCTCCACAATGTCATTCAGGCGGGAATACACCTCATACTCCGACATGGGGTCCAATGCCGCCGTAGGCTCATCCAGCACCAAAAAGGGCGCGTCCCGGTACAGGCTCCTGGCGATAGCCAGTTTCTGCTCCTCGCCGCCGGACAGCTGTATGCCCTCGTCCGCATCTTCATGCTGATACAGACGGGTCTCCAGCCCTTTGCCTGCCTTGGACCGGTACCACTCCTTCAGCCCTGCCTTCTCCAGACACTCTATAGCTCTGTCCTCGTCATAGGACAGGCTCGCGGCTATGTTTTCTCCGATCGGAGCGTCCAGCAGCTGAAAATCCTGGAACACTACAGAGAACACGGACATGTACTCCTGGTAATCGTACTTTTTGATATTGATGCCGTTGAGCAGAATCTCTCCCTCCGTGGGGTCATAAAGCCTGCACAACAGCTTGATAAATGTGGTCTTGCCGGAGCCGTTCTGGCCTACCACGGCCAGCTTTTCCCCCACCTTGAACTGCATATTCACATGGCGCAGCGCGTACTCCCGGCTGCCCGGATACCGAAAGCTCACATCCCGAAACTCCACCTCATACTCCCGGTCGCTCCGCTTTTCCACCGTCAGGCTCCCCTGGTACATCTCGTTAGGGATATCCAGATAGTCCAGCACCTGTTTTAAAAATATGGTATTGCCACGAATCTCCGCGCTCTGTGAGAGCAGGTCGGATATGCCGTTTGCCAGGGACAGCAGCGCCCCCACATACTGTGTCACACTGCCCACCCCAAAAGCGCCATACCAGGCCTTCAGGCACACATAGAGATAGACAAAACCCATCATCAGCTGGGACAGCATCTCCATTATACCGCCGGCAATGCCAAAGAGTCCCTGTTGCAGTTTCATAAATACGCCGCCCATTCCCCAACTGTCGTTGCGCCCGTTTACTTCCCGTCCATACAAATCCTGTCGGTACATCCTCACATCCAGAGCGCGCTTGTCTTCCCTGTAGAGTTGAAAACCGTAAAAGCTGAAAAAACGGTTGCCAGCCCTGCCCGATTCCATGCATGCATTCCATGCTTTCATCTGCTTGTCTGTCAGAACAGGAGCCAGAATCAGTACCGCGAGAATTCCTCCCACGGCCAGAACCAGTCCGGTCTTCAGCAGCGGCTTATTCTGTGCCCATGGCTCCACCGGCAGAGTAAACAGGGATACCGACAGTGCGATACCGCCCGCCACCTTGAAGACCGTTCCCACCAGCCGGGGCAGCGCTCCCAGAAAATTCGGGATGCCCCGCCCGGAAAGCTGGGACGTCTGCAGAATCTGTACCAGCCGATCGGAATATTTGGCGTCGTCCGCCTTGGCAAAATCCATTTCCAGAGCTTTCCGGCCATAAATCCAGTATATCCAGAAACTATTTGTGTCGTTCTCTCTCTCTTCCATCCGCGACAAAAGTGACTTAATCAGCCCCAACGCCGCCGTCAACCCCAATATCAACAGTACCCACATGATCAGAATCTCCGTCCTGCGCGCCGCTGTCAGCTCGTCCAGGAACCTTGCGGAGCAATACAGCGTCACATAGGGGGACAGGACCTCCACAATCTGCGCTCCAAATGAAACTGCGAAGAAATGTGGTTTTGCTTTGGCGCAGATCCCGAACATTCTTTTATTGATCTGCCAGGTCTCTTTCCAGGAGAGCTGGTCTTTGGTTTTCTCTCTACGCATCCTCCCCTACCTCCTCTTCCCTGTAATACTTGCTCTGCACCTGGAACAACTCCGCATATCTGCCTCCCAGGGCCAACAGCTGCTCATGAGTGCCCTCCTCCCGGATGCCCCCGTCCTCCAGCAAAATCACACGGTCACAGAAACGGGTGCTGGCCAGCCGGTGAGATATATACACGCTGGTGCGCCCCCGGGTCAACTCATTGTAGCGTTCATAGATATCCTGCTCAGCCAGAGCGTCCAGCGCCGCCGTGGGTTCGTCCAACAGTATGACCGGAGCGTTCTTATACAGCATCCTCGCCATCATCAGCCGCTGGGTCTCGCCGCCGGAAAGCTCCACTGCTTCCAGATACACTTTCTTTTCCAGCTTGGCATCCAGACCTTCGGGCAGACGCTCTATGCGCTCCCTGACTCCGGCTCGCTCCAGACAGGACCACACCTTTCCCAGATCCGGCGTGGTACACTGGGCCACGTTCTCCGCTATGGAGCCTCCCAGAATAGAAAAGTCCTGAAAAACGGCACTAAACAGACGGTAATAATCCCGACGGTTGTACTCCCTTATGTCTACGCCGTTTAGCAGCACCGCTCCACGGTCAGGGTCCAGAAAACCGCAGAGCAGCTTGATCAGCGTAGTCTTTCCCGCTCCGTTTACACCCACCACCGCCAGCTTTTCCCCCGGTCTGACCTTTAGATTAAAATGCTCCAATACCGGCTTTTTACCGGTGGGATACTGATAGCTCACATCCCGCAGCTCCAGCTCATAGACGCCCTGAGCGTCCACAGTCAGTTCCCTTCCGCCCTCCATCCGAAAAGGCTCCGGGAACTGACAGAACTCACGAATCATGGATATCTCAATGCTCTGCCTGTGCAGGGTAGTGAAACCACTCAGTATGCCGGTGATCCAGGAGGTAAAACCGCCCACGGCCGTGAAATACAACAGAAATTCCCCGGCTGACAAATTGCCCCGCAGGGTGATAAAAAGCAGATAGGCGTAGGCTACGGCCCCCCGCAAAAAGTCCAGCGCCAGGCTGATTATATCTGCCAAAATATTGTTCCTCGCCCGGCGTTTCTGCACGTCCTCCGCCAATTTCCGGTACTTGGCATACATCCCCTCCAGCCAGTCCCGCATACCGAAAATCCGCACGTCCTTGGCCAACCTGGGGTTGCGTGTCGCGTTGAACACCCAGAATCCTCCCCGGGAGGGCTTAGACGCCTCCTCCTGAAACTGATAATCCTTCTGGACAAAATGAAAGGAGACCAGATAACCCAGTCCCGTGGTTGCCAATGTGATTCCTATTAAAAAAGGATTCACCTGGGTCAGCAGCGCCAGATAGATGACAAAACATATCAAATTCTGCAGGATTCTGAACATGGTCCTCCAGATATCCTCCGCCGCCGATTCATTGTTATTGGTGGCATTCATGGCTTTCTCCCATTTATTTCGGAAAGAGTCGTCCTGCAGCAGCGGATAGGAGCAGGTTCCCGCCTTGGCGCTAATTCGGTCCAGAAGTACCTCTCTGGCCACAATAAAACGCACATTCTGCGGTTCCAGATACCCTTTGACTGCGCTCGCCGCCACCAGCACCAGCGCAAAAGCACACAGCGTCCCCAAAAATTTCTCCAGAGACTGATGCAGCTCCAGAATGCGCAGCAGTGTGGGCGACATATACAGACCGGTGACACTGATGACCACGCTGACCAAAACCAGGCAGCTCCTCTGCAGCAGCAGTCCCGGCACTTCCCTGCTCAGGCGAAGCAGATACAGCACATTGCTGCCCATGCCATACTGCGGTTTCTGGACTTTTTTCTTTTGATCTTTTTTTCCGCTCATAAACATCATTCCTTTTCTCCTGTTTTCTTGTGTCACCAATGTTACCACAAAAAACAAGGGCACCACATTTCGGGGACGAAATGCATGCCCTTGGGGACGAACGACTGCCTCATCGTCTTCTGTATTGGTTTTCTCTACTGAGGCAGCAATATCTCGGTGGTAAAGGCTCCGTCCTCGCTGCCACGCCGGATATAGCCCTGATACCTCTCGATGATGGTATCGATGCGCACCAGCCCATAGCCACGATCGCTGCCCTTGGTACTGGCAAAGCGACCGTTTTCCTTTTTCTGTTTCCTCTGAGCTGTGGTGTTGGTAAAAGAGATATAGAGCTGAGTGTTCTTCATCTCCATATAAATACGGATCATCCGCTCCTTACTGGGCAGCTGCAGACAGGCCTCGATGGCATTGTCAAACAGGTTCCCCAGAATGATACACAGATCAATCTGGGCCGTGGTCAATGTCATCGGCACATGGGCGTCCGCTCTCACCTGAATCTCCTTGGACCTGGCCAAGGAAATCTTGCTGTTCAAGATCACATCTGTCATCTTGTTGCCGGTTTTCAGCGCCATATCCACTGTGTTTAGGTCCTCCGCCAGTTCATCCAGATATCCCTTAACCGCCTCCATATCTCCCATTTCGGCATAGTTTTTCAGCACCTGAATATGATTGCGGTAATCATGCCGCCACCCTCTGGTCTGCCGGTACATATTCTCCACCTCCGCATAGTGGGTGGCCAGCAGATCGCTCTGATAGCGTGCAATCCGCCTGTCTATGATCTTGTCCAAAAAACGCATTGTTTACTCCTTTTCCAAACTGTCCGCCACTTTTTTAACTATCACCTCAAAGCGCTTGTGCCCGCGCAGGGGCTCAAAACAGGCATCCTTTTCCAGCGCCTGCAAGACGGTCAGTTTCATCTCCCGGCTCCACTTAAGTTTTTCGGGTTTCGGAGCAATGGCCGGGGAGAAAATCAGGGGATTGGGCGGGGACATCTGTCCAGCCAACCGCTCCGCCATCTGTTCCAGATACTCAAGCGCCCTCTCCTGCTCCCCCATACGCAGATAGACCTCCGCAAACAGACCTACACCCATGTTTCCACCCACGGAAAACATCTCATCAAGCTGCTCCGAAATCCCGCAGATCTCCAGAACCCTGTCATGATCCAGGTTAAGCTCCTCACCCATCAGGCTCGCAAGGCAGTTACGCAGTTCGCCTACCAGCTTATATGCCTGCCTCTGCAATATTTCAAGCGCCTGCTCCTTCTCACCTTTTTTCAGATATAACCGCACCCAGAGGACAGTAAAGTCTGCTGTATTGGTAAGGTTTTCCTTCAACAGAGCCTCGGCCTTTTCCAGTTCGCCCTCCTCCAGAGACAGAGTCACCAGCATGGACACAGAAGCCAGATAGTATGCGGGATTCCCGTCATCATGTATCGCCTGGGCCAGCTCCTTTTTCTGCTTTGTCCAGCGCGCTTTATCCTCGTTCCCGCAATCCGTGCTTACATCTGAATTCATCTCAAAAATGGTCAGTGCTGCGACAGCGGAAAACTTGAGCGGAATGTCTGAGGGATATCTGTGCAGCAGAGCATTCAGCTGCTCCTCCGCCTGGGGAATATTTCCCTGCTGGGCTATCCCGATCAGCTCTGTCATATACTGCCCCAGTTTCTCCTGTGACAGTTCCTCCTCAAAAGCCAGCAGATGGTCCACATCCGTGCCCAGCGCCCTGGCCAGAGGGCAAAGCAGAGTAATATCCGGGTAAGAGCTGCCCGTCTCCCACTTGCTCACCGCCGGGGCCGATACCCCCAGCACTGCTGCCAGCTGCTCCTGGGTCATACCCTTTGCCCTGCGCAGCGCTATGATTTTTGTTCCCATATTCAATTCCATATCGTTTACCTTTTACCTTTCCTATACTCACGGCCGTTATACTGACTAACGTTAAGATTTTTAGGTTTCAGGGCAACATGTACTGTGCAAAAAGGAAAATCTAATCGTTAGTGAGTATAAATACAGTATATAGGAAGAGACCCTCTGCCCGCAATGGAGGGAAAGTAAACTGTATGGAAGATTTTCTTAACCGCCAGGAAATATTCGCATTAAAAATATGCAATCAGCGCCTGGTTCAGTCCCTCGTAATGTTTGCGGGACAGGGGCAGCGCCGTGCCGTCTTTCAGAACCACCTCCGTCCGGGTAACTCGCCGGACAAAGCGCATATTTACGATGAAGGAGCGGTGAATTCGATAAAAGCTCTCATCAAGCTCCCCCTCTAAGTCATTCAGACTGCGCTTGACACTGTAATCCTCCGACGCATGGACGGTGGTGTAATTGCGCATAACCTCCAGATAGCGGATTTCATACACCGGCAGACGTACCACGCCATCCTGCAGCGCAAGCTGCAGCATATGCTCCCTGGTCCTGATCCGCTCCATAGCCCGGTCCAGCACCTGGCCCAGACGCTCCTGCGTCACAGGCTTTAACAGATAATGCAGCGCCTCCACATCATATCCCTCGGCGATATAGTCCATATACCCTGTGATAAAAACAATCTGCATTCTGGCCCCGGCCTGACGCAGATGCTTTGCCAGCTCTACGCCGCTCATCTTACCCATCTCGATATCCAGCAGCAGAATGTCCGTATCCCGGTTTTCCTCCCAGGCAAAGAGCAGCGCTTCCGCCGAAGGAAAGGAAAGCAGTTTCACCGCTGTTCCCGCCTGCCTTTTCCACACATCAATCATGCCGGTGATATAGTCGATATCTGCCGGATTGTCATCACATATGACCAGTTTCATTTTTACCTATTCCTCCAAAGCTCCCTCTAGTTTAAGCAGCCAGCGTTTCTTCTCCACGCCTCCCGCATAGCCGGTCAGACCTCCATCCGCCCCCACAACCCGGTGGCAGGGGATAATGATGGATATGGGATTGTGCCCCACCGCGCCGCCCACCGCCTGAGCGGACATGCTGTTAAGGCCTCTGCGCTTAGCCAATCGTCTGGTCAGTTCCCCGTAGGTGACAACTTCCCCATAGGGAATCTCCAGCAACAGTTTCCACACCTGCTGCCGGAAATCGCTGACCGGGGGCAAAATCCCCAGGGCCGCTCCCGGAGCCATTTTCAGCTGTTCCGGCCCGGGCCTGTCCCCGGCAAAGTATTGATCCAGCCAGGTCTTAGCTTGGGCCAATATCCCGCAGTCCTCCTCTGCAGGCTCCCCCCCACAGCCCCGCCCGGAAAACAATTCTCTGGGAAAATATTTCTGTCCCTGTATCCACAGACCGATCAATGCCTCACTCTCCGCCGCCAGAAACAATTTGCCTATAGGAGATTCGTAGGTCGTCATGTATATCATACTCTACTCCTGACCGCCCGCCAGCTCCACATACACAGGCGCATGTCCCACGGCAGGCAGGAATTTGTCCAGCATATCCCTCATCCGAAGACGAATGCTGGAGGTGTTCATACAGGGATGGCATCCGAAATACTCCCCCTGCAAAATATCCCGATCCATTAGCAGCTGCACCTGATGATCTGTGTCATGCATCAGGCCCATGACACTGACGCTGCCCGGACTGGTATGTAGATATTTTTCCATGTAGACAGCCTCCCCAAAGGACAGCCTGGAACTGCCGATCTGCGCGGATAATTCCTTAGTCTTAAACACCTTGTCACCGGGCATCATCAACAGATAGAATTTTGTCCGCTGCCGGTTACACAGAAACAGGTTCTTGCAGATTAGCGCCCCATCCAGCGCCTCCTCCACTGCCCGGCAAGCCTCCATGGTGTTGGCCTGCACATGGTCGATCCGCTGGTATTCGATCTCCAGTTTCCCAAGCAGCTCATATACCGCCTGTTCCCTCTCCCGGCGGTGGCATTCCTTTCCATCGGAGGCTGAAGAATCGGGGAACCCCGGCTGCAGTGCCAGTTTCTGCTCCACGGGCCGTGCAGCCCCCTTATACCAGCCGATCAATCCATCCTTTTTGCAGTAATATCCTGCGTCAGTCTGTACGATCACCGACAGCTGATCCCCCGGCTCCACATCCAGCAACGTATCCGCATAATCGCTGTAGTGGAGCCTGCCGTCGCCGTCATGGTAAGTCCACTTCATCGGGGCCTCAAAGGATTTTCCCGTGGAAACCTGTCTCCAGAGAGCCATATCCCCCCTCTGCTCCAGAAGTTCCACCTGGCTCTCAAAATATTGAATATGGACATCCGCCGCCCTGCCCTCCTGCCGTTCCAAGGCCTCCACCAGGGGAAAGCCGTCATATCCGGTCCAGCTGATTTGATCCATCTGCGCCTGGCAGTCCGGGATAATGATGCCATTTAGCTGCCCGGAGCGTTTCAGTCCGTTGCCCCCATCAATACACAGAATCTGTCTCGCGCTGTCAAAAACCGGGCTCACATCCTCCCTGTCCGTCCGGTACAGGCAGGTGGGCCAATGTCCGGTTACCACGATATACTCCCTGAATGCATGTCCCTGGCTCAGAAAATCGTCATTTTTCAGATAGGGGGCCGGGTCTGTGCCCTTCAGGCTCTGCAGATCCTCCGTGGGGATGCCGCCGTGGACAAACAGATACTTTCCGGCCGTCAGGATCGTGGGCCTGCTCCAGAGAAATTCCAGTTCCTCACAAAACTGCTCCAGCATGCAGCTGCGGTACTCCGCCGCCCTTTCCCCTGTCACCTGGTCTGCTGGGATGCCCATGTCCGCCAGCATCTCATGGAACAGGCTGCCACCCCAGGCCCGCTCCGCCCAGTTCAAAAATCCTGCCCAGCTCTCCACACCCTCGGCTGAGTCATCATCCACTTTGAGGAGCCGCCCCAGGTCCACATTGCCCATGGACACATACACGGGGTGCTGTCTGGCCAGATCCATCACATACTGCACCACCCGCAGACTCTCAGGCCCTTTCTCGATCAGATCCCCCACCAGAATTAGAATATCCTCCCCGCTGTAATGCATCTGCCGCAACAACTGTATGAGCCGATCCAGATGTCCGTGAATATCGCTGACCACCAGCAGACGCTGTCCCGGCTTTGCTGCGATCTCCTGTATTGTTGTCTTTATCCTGTGTGCCATATGTCTCTCCCTATATAAAAATAAGTCCACAAAAAGTATACCCTACTCCTGCCAAAAAAGGAATAGGGTAATTTTGATGAAATGTGTGCTTACTCCTGTCTCGCTCCGGGCAATCGCCGACGGATCAGGCGGTTTTTCAACTTTTTCCAGTTCAGGGGAATCAGCGGATAGAGATAGCTGCGGTGGGACAGAGTCTTGTTGCAGCACATGCACAGCCCGGTCACAATAAGTCCTGCGCCATACCCCCATATGCCGAATATGGCGGTCAGCACCAGTGTGATAACCCGCATGAATTTCAGCGCATAGCCCAGTTCATAGTTGGCCTGGGTATAGTTGGCAATGGCAACAAAGGCCATATATAACATGACCTCACTGCTAAACCAGCCGCTGTTGACCGCAAACTCTCCCAGCACCAGCGCCGCCATGACACTCAGCGGCGTACTCAGCATATTGGGAGTATTGACCGCCGCCAGCCGCAGACCGTCTATGGCCAGCTCCAGAATCAGAAACTGCC
>CAYLIM010000072.1:8048-15078 GCA_964383805.1 uncultured Acetatifactor sp. | reverse complement strand
ATTTCTCTATTATCGCCAATGCACGCTGTTTCTTGGTCATTTGTTCTCCAATCTTTTCGAATCGTAGTACAATGCTGCCTATATGTATTCCTGCCCATAGGAGTATACTTTCACGTACTGCTTGATCTCTTCCGCCAGTTTCTTCAGCTTTTCCTTCGCGTCCGGAGAGTCCTTGCCGCAGACCTTAAAACTGTTCACCTTGCTGCCAGCCAGGGTTTCAAAGCCCCGTACCCCCTCTGCCGCCATCCCTATTGTCTCCAGCTTGGGAAGATCTGCATATATTCCCAGATCCCGCACCGGATACACAAACTCCTTCAGCTTTTTAAGTCCCTGAACCGCAGCCAGCCCGTCCTCATTTGCCGCCGGGATCGCCAGGTGGAATTCCGTCAGCTTTGTAAGTGCCGCCAGGAAATCCAGATTGTCCATCTCATGCCGATGTAAATCCAGTTTTTTCAGATTTTTCATTTCTCCGAGAAAGCTGCCGTCGTGCAGACCCATTTTCTCAATACTAAGCTCCTGCAGCTTTTCAAAACAGGTCACTTCCTCCGGGCTGACCCCTGTCACCTCTCTGATTCTGAGGCTTTGCAGGGTCTTTATACCTGCCAGCGCCGCCAGGCCGCTGACATCCATCACATTTAAACTCAGCTCTTTCAGTGCCGGAGCCTGGGAAAGCCGGGATAAATCCTCTCCGTCAAAGGTACAGTTCACAAAAAACAGCGTTTTCAGCTGCTGCGCCCTTGCAATTCCCCCTATATGCTCCAGCTTGCAATCGTGAAGTATGAGTTCTTTCAGGTTGTCCATATGCTCAAACAGCGCACAATCCACGGTTTTATTGGCAAGCCGCATGCTTTTTTCCTTGCCAAGAACCTCCTTGGGTACAACGTTGCCCTCATATCGCTCCTGCCAGTAACCCGCCGGTAACGAGATCTCTGCCTGGCTGCTTTTCTCCTGTATGGAAAGCTTTTCCAGAGAATTGAACAGGTGCCCGGAGGTTTCCATGAGAAAAGCTGCCTCGCCCTCTTTCCTGTTTACGACAAGAGTCCCCTCTTCAAGCCATGCGGCCATCTTTCCTAAAAATTCATCCATGCTGTCCGCCAGCAGCCAGGTTCTGTCGCTGTCGTAGTCCACCGCAATAATCTGGCCTGCTTTCCCCTCTGCCGCCGGGGATAAATCCATGGCGAGAAATGCCCTGCTGCCGTCAAAAGCAAAGGGAATCCAGCAGAGCTCCGACAAGGGGGCGTCCTTTACCGCTCTCGTTCCCATTGCCGTCATCTCCTGATCCACTCCCTTAAAAAAATCAAACTCACTAAGCACGCCCTTTAAAGAGAGAAACCTAAGTCCCGCCATTAACCCGGTCTCCTTTAAACTCTCTCCGTCAAAGGTATTGTAAAGTTCCTTAAAATCTTCCGGGAGCACATGACCGGCTTTCTCCTCCAGCTGTATGATTTCAGCTGCATCTGCCCCTCCATTTAGGCGTTCCCGGATATCAGGAAACTCCTTCTCCAGTTTTGAGAGATATTTCTCCAGATTTTTCATATCGCCATGCCTCCTGTAACGTCTCTATGGGTTTATTTTGCATGGTTTTCTTGAAAATGTCAAGGGGAATCCAGACACGCCTTTTCTCCTAATTTCCTGAGCTTTTATAAAACCGGATACTGTAGCGCCAGAACCCGTAGGCCGCCAGATACAGAACCACCCCGACGACAGGGGTAAGGTACATATAAATCCAGGGATAGCCCGCCATATCGTCCTTGCGCAGTAAATATTGCGCCGGGAAATAGTTGACAAACGCAAACGGAACCACATAAATCATACAGAACTGAATGGCTTTATGAAAGATACTGATTGGGTATCCCGCGAACTTTCGCATATTCCAGTAGAAAAGCTCTTTCAGGCTGTTTGTTTCAAGCAGATAGATGTTCAGGGACGCAAGAAACAAAAAGATTGCTCCCTGAATCAGAACACCGCCAATGACGGCCGCAATATAGTAAACGATGGTTCCAACGCTCCAGATAATGCCTACATTTCCCGCCGAGATCACAAACAGCACAATGCCGAGACCGCCGTGCCCGATGGCGGCAAACCAGTCCGCATTGGAAAAAATGAGTTGAAAAAGAAGACCCCTCGGCCTTAAAATAAAACGGTCAAAGCCGCCGTCACGCACGGTTCTTCCAAAGTCTCGCAGTCCGGTGAAAAAAATAATGAGGATTCCGTAGGTTAAAAACAGTAGGCTGAACAAAAACAACAGCTCATGAATGTCCCAGCCATTCAAAGTATCAAATTTCAGCAGGGTAAAATAGATTACGATAATCCCGGTTGCTTCTCTGAAAAACACCGCAAGAGAGCGAAGAATCGCATCCACCTTATATTGAAACCAGGATTTCATAATGGTTCTGGTGTAGACCCCTGCCAGATGCATCGTATCGTTTTTCATAGTCTGTCAGCCTCCCTGTACTACAAGCTTTTTTTGTCCCTTTTTCCAAAGAAACATCCCGATAGAAAATAGACACACGATCCAAAAAAATTGGATCAAAAAACTGCGCAGAATTTCCGAAAGGGACAGCTGCCCCAGATAAATCTGTACAGGGGTGAAGTAAATGGAGGAAAAGGGCGTAAAACGGATAACTCCCCTCATCCAATCCGGCATGAACCAAAGCGGTATCATGGAACCGGACAACACATTGATAAATACATTTTTAATCGTCATGATGCTCCATACGTTGATCAGCCAAAAAGAGAGCATCTGCGCCGCAAAGCTGATCGACCATAAAACGCCATAACCGAGAAAAGCACTCAAAAGGAACAGAAACAGCATCGAAAAACCTGCCGGTGCTGAAATTCCGATGAAAAGCACGGAGACTGCCACTGCGGGGACAAAATGAAACAACAACTGAAACAGAGCATGTCCCAGGTTGTCCGCCAGCATTCTTCCGTGGAAACTTACCGGGAGCAGCAATTCGGTTGCGATGCTCCCGTTTTGAATGCGGTCCGGAAGATAGTAGTCATTGACAAAAAACACGGAATCCAGCCCCAGCGACAGGATAAAGTTGGTCGCAACCATTGTGATGGTAATGCCGTCAACCTCAGACCGACTGCCGTAGAGGGCACGGTAAATCTCCCAAAAAATAAAAATGCGGAGAATGGTATTTAAAATCCCCATGAAGTGATTGAAACGGTATGCACTCCGGCCAAGGAAACTCTTTTTGGCAAAGGCAAAATAAGGATAAAGCTTTGTCATCGGGCCACCTCCCCGTTATAGATTTTTCGGATAAGTCCTTCGATTTCCGGCTCAGAGACCGTGAGATCCCGGATTGCATAATTGGCTAACAGGGAATTCATCAATGAGTCGATCTGCACTTCCCTGCTCTCAAACAGAAATCGTTTTTTTCGTCCGCCCGGCGCGTCAAGCTCTTTGATCTCCACATGTTCAATTGGCGCCACCGTGCAGTTTTCGGCAAACTCCACGTCCACCTGTCTTGTCGTTCCATAGGCGCCGCGAATGCCGGAAAGGGTGCCGTCGTACACTTTGGACCCCTTATCTATGATAATCAGCCGTTTACAGGTTTTCTCAATATCCTGCATATCATGTGTCGTAAAAAGCATGGTGACCTGATCCCTAGCGTTAAGTTCACAGATAAAGTTCCGGATCGTTTCCTTTCCCACAACGTCAACGCCTATGGTCGGCTCATCGAAAAAGACGATCCGGGGAGAGTGTAAGAGCGCCGCAACGATGTCCGCACGCATCCGCTGTCCCAGGGAAAGCTGGCGGACCGGCTGGTTTATGAAACCGGACATATCGAGCATCTCCGTAAAGCGGCTTACGTTTCTCTGATAAACTTCATCCGGCACACGGTAAATTGCCTTTAACAGTTCAAAGCTGTCGATAACCGGCAAATCCCATTGTAGCTGGGACTTCTGGCCGAATACAACGCCGATGCTCCCCACATACTCCCTGCGCTGGCGGTAAGGGATATACCCGTTTACCCGCACGCTCCCGGCGTCCGGATATAGGATGCCGGACAGCATCTTAATGGTAGTCGATTTCCCGGCGCCGTTCGGACCGATAAAACCCACCATCTCTCCCTGCTCAATGGAAAAGCTGATGTTGTTTACAGCCTGCTTTCTTTCAAATTTTGGAACCACCAGATTCGCCAGCATGCCCGGAATACCCGCAGATCGTTTGCTTACCCGGAATGTCTTGCTCACCTCGTTTACTTCAATAAAGCTCATAATCATCCCCCATTTTAAGTCGCTACGCGACGGTACTAAAGGGTAAAGTCCCTTCGGCACGCACTCATGAGAGAAACTTTCATTCGAAAATGCGCTCATGAAAGTTCCTCTCGTGTGCCTTCGCGACTTCACCCACCCATCAAAAAAAATTTACTCTTGCTTTTTGCTGATTGCATCCGAAAGCCCGGATTTATATGTGGTTACCGCAATAACCGTGGTCTGCGCCAAAATATGACGCAGCAGTTCTGCGGAAGTGACATAATTGGAGTTATAGGTCATTTTCAGTTTATTTTGATGCAGGGAGTAATGTCTGAGCGGCAGGTCTTCCAGATCGGGAAGTTTCCCCGAAAAGCTTATTTCCATCACTTCATCAGGTGCAAATCGCTTTAATAAAAGATCTTTGTCTCCGTAATAGCGTATAATCCCGTGATCTAAAAGGACGATTCTCTCACAGAGTTCGGAAATCTCCTCCATGTTATGAGAGCTTATGACAATAGTTGTTCCTTCTGACTGCCGCTCGATAAGAAGTTCCCGCAGGCTGTCCTTGGCCGTCTGGTCCAGACCTTCGGACGGTTCGTCTAACAGTAAAAGTTTCGGACGAGGCAGAAGAAGGGCGCCGAGTTCCGCGCGGCGCCTCTGCCCGAGAGAAAGCTGTTTCACCGGTTCATTTACAAAAGAACAAAAACCCAACCGCTCCCCAAGCGCAGTATATTCTCTTCCAAAGATATCGTCCCGCATCCGGTAGGCTATTTTGAGATCCCTGAAATTGCTTTCCACCGTATCTGTCTCCCGAAAAAACGGAATACCGGAAAAGAAAGCTCCTGTCATGCTTCCCAATTTCTGTCGGTTCTTCTCGGAAATCAGACGCATGGTGTGAACACACCCTGCTGTCGGCTGCAACAAACCACATGCCAATTTTAAAAAGGTGGTTTTACCGGAGCCGGAAGGACCGATAAGCCCCAGAGAGGTTCCCTGCGGGACATGGATGTTTACATCCGATAAAATAAATTTAAAAACATGCTCAAAAAAAATCATTGACCTTTCCTCACTAACAAAATACCCCCTGCACTTGATAAATGCAAGGGGATGGGATAAACAGTGCCTATTGTGGGATAAACACGCAGGAACAGAAGTAACCTTCCTTCTCATAAAAATCATAGATACCGTCATAGGCGGTGACAATTTCTTTTATCTGTGAGATGCCGATTCCATGCAGTTCCTGATTCTCCTTTGTAGAGTGTAACCCAGGATTTTCCGCTAAAACCGATCTCCCGATCTTGTTCTTTACGCTGACTGCGTCATAGCCTCGTTCCTGATATATGTGAAGATGCAGTTCTCCGGCAGGTTCGTTTTTGCTCGCTTCGATGGAATTGTCCAGAAGATTGGTAAGCAGCGCAGAAAAGTCAATACTGCGCATTCTGGAAAAGGAAAGATTTTCGACCTCCGCCCTGACAGTAATCCCGTAGTTTCTGGCGAGCTCCAGTTTCTCATTCAAAATATGGTTGAGCAGAGAATTTCCGGTTTCAATATAGCTGTGCATCGTGTTAAGTTTGTCCAATATATCCGAAGTATATGTTTTTGCCGTCTCATACTCTCCACTGTTCAGATAAGATGCAATCACCATGAGATGATTTTTCATGTCATGCTTTAATTGACGCACACTTTGGTGTAGGGAGCGGATGTCGCTTTCCTGTTGTCTGAAGTATGCCGCCTCTTCCTTTTGGCTGGAAAGCTGATACTCTAATTCAGACTTTTGCTCCAGCAGCCGCAGGTATTTCTCCTCCTGCTCGTCCAGTTCTTTCTGTAATTGACAATACTGTCTCATGTTCTCATATACCTCAGCAGTTGTTCCCTTGCCGTTTTTGCATAGTTTTTGCCGATAGGGAGCGCAGTGCCATCGACAAGCTCCGCTTTCTCTGCGTTAAGGAGTCTGACCGCCTCCTGGTTAATCAGAAAGCCTTTGTGTATCCGGATAAAACCACAGTCCGTCAATGTATTTTCCACAGAGGTAATTGTGCTGCGGAAACGATATTGTCCTGTTTTTGAAAACAGTTTCAGGTAGTTGCCTTCGGCTTCAAAGTACAAAATATCTGAGTTCCAAAGACATATCTGTTTTCCTTCCGACCGAAAACAAAAATGCCTTTCCCGGTGTTCCAGTTCCTGTAAACAGTCCGCCAGGACAGCCATAATCTCCCTGTCAAAACAAGTTTTGCGCAGGAAGGCAAAAGGATGGTACTGAAAACTATCGTAGACCAGTTCGTCATGGCTTGTCACAAACAAGAGGAGCGGCCGTTTCACCTCCGACGCAAGATGCCGGGCTATTTCCAATCCGGTTATATCCGGCATATCAATGTCAAGCAGCAGGATATCGCACGGCTCTGTTTTCAGACAGAGAAGAAGGTCCCGACCGCAGGAGAAGGTCCGAACGTCACTGTCCGGCAGACATTCCATAACCTTTTTCGCAATATTTGACAGCATCTGCGGCTCGTCATCACATATACATATGTGCATATCTGGCCTGCCCCTCTCAAGTTTCTCTCTTCTCATCGAATTCACGACTGATTAACTTTGAGCCTTTGCACCTCGGCTAACAGTTCTGCAATTTGGGCCTGGTACTGGATATTCTGGGATTCCAGCTGGGCCCTCTCGCTCTCCCACTGAAGTTTCTCTCCCTCCAGCTGATTCTTCTCTTTCTCCAACTGGTTTTTCTCTCCTTCCAGTTGGTTCTTTTCTCCTTCCAGCTGATTCTTCTCTCCCTCCAGCTGGTTCTTCTCTCCCTCCAGCTGGTTCTTCTCTCCCT
>CAYLIM010000072.1:0-7948 GCA_964383805.1 uncultured Acetatifactor sp. | reverse complement strand
CCAGCTGGTTCTTCTCTCCCTCCAGCTGGTTCTTCTCTCCCTCCAGCTGGTTCTTCTCTCCCTCCAGCTGGTTCTTTACCTCCTCCAGGCGCTTGATCTCATCATCCATCTCATCAATCATATATTTCACAGTATTCCGATCCATTATCCGAAGCTCTTCCGAAAAAAATCCCATCGCACTCACCATGTCCTTATTCATACCATACAGCGTCTCATACATTGCTATAAATTGCGGAAACGCCTTGAACAGTTCCGTCAGACGTTGTGGGCTGTCCTCCCCCAGAAACGTTAACCATGCCTCCAGCAACGTCCTGATAGGTTTATTTTGCATGGTTTCCCTGAAAATGTCAAGTGGAACCAAAACACATCTCTGCAATAAATCCATATCCAGTCCCGTATCGAACACATGCCTGGCGCGGTGCAGATATGTGTCTGGCATAGTCCGTAAAGCCCTCGGGCTTGTCTCATAGAGTACGATCAAATATACTTTTTTGATATCTCCGTATGAGAATCCCATTTTCTTCCTGGCTCGAATTCTCTTGTACTGTCGCAGCATCATGTCAGACAGATAACAGGAACAGCGCGGGCCTGTAAATCTATATCCTATCTTCTGCACCTCGACATTGGCTATGGAACCGTCCGCAAGTTCCACTACAATATCTGTCACCAACAATGTATTTTCATCCTCCAGACGTACACTGTCATTGGGCAGCAACTTTAAAATTCGTACCCTCTCACCTATGACTACCTCCAAAAAGGACTCCAGCCTAGATGAGTCATATTCGGGATTCATCACTTCCTTGAAATACGCGTCATACAGAATATTGAATCCTCTTTTTCCGGTACATCTGTCCAGATATTCCTGTTGTTGCTCGTCAGTCCACGTATCAAATATTTCTCGTAGGTCCTCTCTTTCCTCGATCCTGCTAAGTAGTTCCTGTTCTGTCGGCAGATGACTAAAAATGCTCCGCAATGTTTCTTCTTTCATTTAACCTCTCCTTCTCCGCTCACATATATTGCTTACAAAAAAATAGAGAAAACATAGATTCTACATCCATAGATGCGAATCTGCTGTTTTCTCTATCCGTTGTAACGCCAGTATATAATATTTTACAAGATTTGTCAATTCAAACGTAAATAAATTCTCCCGTTTTTATTTATCTTTAATTAATTCGCTGGAAACTGACTGTCTGCGCTTTCATAGAAATCTTTCCCACCTGATATCCATATTCCGTTAATTCCTTTTTGTATTTCAAGAAAGAATGGTCAATGGGTATTCCGGCGATCTCTTCTATCTCCGCGAAGGTCAGCAGAAGGGAAGAGCTGCCGCTGTTTTTCACATATTCCCATAATGTGTTGTATTTACTCATTTTTGTCTCCTTTCTCCCTGCATGCCTCCGGCCAGTTCATAATAGAATATGTACTGCTGCAATACCCCCTGGCAGCCCTGATACCGCTCCATGGAAAAACCCTGCCTATAATGATTCTCCATGGCCTGCCGGATATGCGTATCCACCGGAAATGCCTCCAAGTGGTGCAGCGCAAAGAGACAGATACAGTCCGCCACCTTCTCCCCCACGCCGTATAATTTCAGCAGTTCCTCCCTTGCCCCCAGATACGGGAGTCTGCGGATCGCCTCCAGGTCACACTCCCCGCCTGCAACGTTTCTGGCGGTGCGCACCACATATTTGCTGCGATAACCAAGATTACATGCCATCAAGGCGTCCTCCGAAAGGTCCGCCAGTGCCTGAGGCGCAGGAAAGCCATGATATGTCTGTCCACTGCCGCTCACCAGCTTTTCTCCATACTCCGCACAGATATTTTCAATGCACCTGCGAATCCGCACGATATTGTTCTGCTGGGAGATCAGGAAAGAGACGATCATCTCCCACAGATCCTGCCGCAGTATCCTGATCCCTGCGCCAAACTCCGCCGCATTCCTCAGATAGCTGTCCGTCCGGCCAATCTTCCCTATGTAAGAGCTGTAGTCCGCCTCCAAGTCAAAATAGCTTTTCCAGAAATTCTCAAATTCCATTTCGCCGCAGTCAAAAATGCATTTCTGTCCCCGTTGCTCCAGTTCCAGATAGTGCCTCCCCGCAATGACGCTGTATCGGTTTTCCCCTATGGCATTCATGCGAAAGCACTGCCCTGACTGACAGATCTGAGCCAGGTTAAAATTGTCCACTGTCCGTTCTATCATGAAGGAATCACCTGCTTTCTTTTTTCATCAATCCTCTGTCTCCGCAGCATTGCCCACAATATCAGCACCGCCAGAGGGAGTATGACGGCCAGACTACAGTAAAAATTGGTCATTCCATCGATCTGCTCCAGCACAGCCTCCGGTATAAAGAGGGCAGCCATCCCCACCGATATATGATCCTGCAGCATATGGGCGAGGGTGGCGGGCCATATGGAACCGCTGCGCTGAGTCAGCCAGCTATAAAAGATTCCCATCAAGATACAGTAAACGCACATAAGCAGCACATTGCTCACCGGATATCCCGGCAGGTCGGTTCCGAAATTCAAGCCCTCCAGCAGCGATGGCAAATGCCACACTCCCCAGATAATTCCTGAGATAATCAGCGCCGGTACAGTGCCGGTAAGCTGCCTTAGCTTGGGAAACAGATACCCTCTCCAGCCCCATTCCTCTCCAAAATAGACAAACAACCCGGCAAAACCGACAGCGGCGTTGAACAGCAGCAGACCGATACTGTATGCTCCGGAGTACTGCAGTGAAACAGGGATCTTTATGTAGAGACACAGCAGCACCGCCGATGCCAGAATCATTGCAGACTGTCCCCAGACGGCAATGTGATAGTCCAGCCATTTGCCGGTTTTCTTTTGCCCGGAAGACTCTCCTTTATTGTCCCCTAAAAGCCCCAGGTAGGTCTCCTGCCAGCCCTCCCGGGTCAGCAGCCGGGTCAGCAGATGTCCCAGCGCGGGTCCCATCATGCCCACAATACTGAAAAGGCCCGTCCTGCCTGCCTCCTCCGGGTCCGAAAACAGCAGGCGACACAGAAAGCTTGCCCCCCAGGTGATACCAAAAGCCAATACCAGAAATAGAACCAGACGCTTTACCAACATTTTTCGCATAACTTTGCTCTCCTCTTTCTCACTGCCGCATACGCCTGCGATACCACAGGCAGGACAGATAGTAGGAAACGTAGAACAACACCAGACTTCCCGCAAGCATCAGTCCCCATGCCAGCAGCGCCCTGTCCGCCAACTGTTCCAAGGAAAATCCACTGATATATTCCATCAGACTGTCAAAGGTCTGCATCCGGAAGTTTTTACCATACATGGCATGGTTCATCACTAAAAAAACCAGAACCATCCCCACACACATTTTCACATAGTTTCCATACCTGGCTCCCAGTCCAAACAGGAAGGGCAGTTCCACCGCCCGCAGGAATATCTGCAGATAAAACAGGACTATCACCGGCAGGAGCAGACCGTTTTCCGTACCTGTGACCATATCGCTGATCTCCGTCAGAAGGATGCACCAGAACGCCCCCAGCAGACTGATGAGCAGACAGGTATAATACTTGGACAGCACCTGTCCCTTCACCCCCATAGGGGAGGACAGCACAAACTGCTGATAACCTGTAGTTTCATCTGACAAAAGCAGTTCGTTTTCCAGAGTGCCCGTCAGCATAAAAATGCCCGCCACACACAGAGCGCCCAGTATCGTATAGAGAAATCCCAGTTCGTCCATGGTCTTCGCATTAAAGGGAATCATCAAAAATACAGAACACACTCCTGCCATAGCGCTATAAATTCCAATTGTCCTGCGATTCACATATAAGTCCTTTAACATCAATCCCCACATAATTGCCTCTTTCTCACGATTCGCAATGTAATACAATAGGATACCGCCAGGGCCAGCGTGACGATTCCCAGCGTCGCGCACAGGATGACCCACGGATGGGTTCTGCACCAATTTCCCAGCGACTGCAGGGTCTGCTCCGGGTCCGGATTCCCCAGCATCAAAAGCCCGGCGGCCAGATATCCCGGCACCAGCATTCCCAGAAACGCCGCCGTCACCGCCACATTTTCACTCTGATATCGATAGGACAGGGGCAGCATGATACACTCGCACAGCAAGGCCACCAGCAGCGCCACTGCCATCCCCAGGCAGCCTGTTTTCACCCGGTCAAAACCGAAGAACAGCCCATAGATACCTGCTGCCAACAGCCCTATCGTCAGCGCTGCCCCCTCCGCTCCCAGAAACTCCAGATATTTTGCCCTGACAATGACCTTCTCTCCCAGAGGGCTTGACAGCAGATAACGGTTCCATCCCGCCTGCCGGTCCGCGTAAATGGATACATTGACCACCTTAATTGCCATAAACAGCAGCACCACTCCCGGCAGTACCGGAAAAATCATATCCAGCCCCGGCAGGGTGTCCAACTGGTCCTCCTCCGGTAGCAGAGCCAGATTGCCGTAGATAAAGGCCAGCCGTATCCAGTAGGCCATAAATATCAGCAAAAGACTTATCACTGCTCCGAGCAGCAGATACTGTCTGCCCAGATAGTAGTCCTTTTTCCATAGTCCTCTCACAGCGTCCACTCCCTTCTGGCATCCGTAAGACCGCCCGCCCTCACATAGTACAGCAGAATCTCATCCAGTGTGGCAGGCTCCAGCAGCAGCTCCGGGTACTTATGGCGGCACAGCTCCCTGTCCGCCACCAACACGTCCGCCCCGTACTCCGTCCTGTGGGTGCTGACACAGTCCTGCGGCTCCACCTGTTCCAGGTCGGCATTCTTGCACTTCAACAGTCCGTGCCTGTCCAGAATGTCATCCTTATAGCCGCTTAGAAGGATGCGGCCCTGATGAATATAAGTGACGCTGTCCGCTATTTTTTCCAGATCGCTGGTGATATGTGAAGACATAAGGATACTGTGGCGCTCGTCCTGCATATACTCCATAAAAACACGGAGCATTTCGCTGCGAACCACCGGGTCCAGTCCCGCCGTCGCCTCATCCATAATCAACAGCTCGGCCTGGTGAGACAGGGCAGCCGCAATCTGCAGTTTCATCTTCATTCCCTTGGAGAGCTGCCCTATTTTCTTGTTCTGAGGCAGTCCAAAGCGCTCCAGATATCCCGTGTAAACCTGCGGCTGCCACCGGGAATAAATCCCCTGCAGCACCAGGGAGAGCTGTCTCGGAGTCAGCGCGTCATGAAAGGGAATCTCGTCAAAAATCACGGCAATCCTCTCCTTGATGATATTCTCCTGCTCCACATGATCCATGCCCAGCACCTGAATCTTTCCCGCATCCTTGCTTATCAGGTTCAGAATCGCCCGTATTGTGGTGGTCTTGCCCGCTCCGTTCTGCCCCACAAAGCCCATAATACTGCCCCTGGGCACCACAAGGTCCACCTCCCGCAGAGAAAAGCCGTCATAGTGCTTGCACAGACCTTTAATCTCAATGGCGTTCGCATACTCCTGTTCCTTCATGTCATTTCCCCTTTCTCCTCCTCCGTTTTCAGGCGCTGTCTCTCCTCGTAGAGCAGCTCCAGCATCTCCTGCAGCTCCGCCAACTCAATCCCGCTGAGTCTGGCCCGGCCCAGAGCCTGCTCAAACAGTCCCTCGATTTGCTTTAAATGTTCTTCCCGCACCAGCTGGGCATTCTGCGCTTTCACAAAACAGCCCCTTCCGGTACAGGTTTCGATAAAGCCCTGCTCCTCCAGTTCCCCGTAGGCACGCTTGGTAGTAATCAGGCTGATATGCAGCTCCAGCGCCAGCCTGCGCATGGAGGGCAGCGCCTCCCCCGCCGCCAGCTGCCCTGTCAGAATCTGGGCCTTGATCTGGGCTGCGATCTGCTCATATATGGGGTCCCCCGAGGAATTGCTTATAATGATGTCCATATGTATCCTCACATGTCTGTAGTCTTTCCTGCGGCAAAGCATACTGCCGCATGAAAACATATCCGCCTCAAATTGTGTATATTTGTTATACACAGTATACTCACTATAACATGAACTGTATGGCTTGTCAATAATGCTATTTTCTATATTTTCATAACAAAAAAGGCACCCCCGAAGGGATACCCTTTCAAATGCTCTACTCTTCCACCAGCTGCAGATCATACAGCTTTTTGTACAATCCATTCTGGGCCAGCAGTTCCTGATGGCTGCCGGACTCTCTGATCCGCCCGTGGTGCAAAACAATAATCTTGTCCGCATGCTGGATCGTGGAGAGACGGTGCGCCACCATAATGGTGGTGCGTTCCTTCATCAGCGCAGACAACGCCTGGGTAATCAGGCTCTCTGTCTCTGTGTCAATATTGGCCGTGGCCTCGTCCAGCACCAGAATCCGCGGCTCATAGGCCAGGGTCCTGGCGAAGGAGATCAACTGCCGCTGCCCCGCGGACAGGGTGCTGCCCCGCTCCGTCACCGGTGCGTCATAGGTTCCGGGCATTCTCTCAATAAAGGTGTCCGCATGGACGGTTCGGGCCGCACGGATCACATCCTCACGGCTGATGGTCTCGTTATCCAGGGAAATATTGGTTTTAATATCTCCGGTAAAGAGGAATACATCCTGCTGTACCTGGCCGATAGCTCTGCGAAGTACGGCCTTGTCTATCTGCCTGATATCAACGCCGTCAATCAATATCTCTCCCTTTTGTATGTCAAAATATCTGCCGATCAGATTCAGTATGGAGGTCTTGCCGGCCCCGGTAGCGCCTACAAAGGCCACCTTCTCCCCGGGATGGATCACGAAATTCACATCTTTTAATATATAGTCATCCTTCTCATAGGCAAACCACACATGCCGAAACTCGATGCAGCCCTGAATATTAACCTCCATCGGCTGGGGCGGATTCACAATCTGAGGCTCCTCGTCCAGTATGGAGAAAATCTTCTCCGCAGAGGCCAGGGAGGATTGCAGAGTGCCGAACTGCTCCGCCAGCTCCTGAATCGGCTCAAAAAATGAACTGATATAGGTGATAAACACGAACAGCGTCCCCAGGGACAGGCTGCCGCCCAACACGGAATAGCTTCCGGTTCCGATCACGATCACCATGGCGATGATGGACAGAAAATAAATGCTGGGGCGGAAGATGGCAAAGGTCATAACTTCCCGCCAGTTGGCCCGGAAAAGTTCCTGGGACTTGGTCTCAAACTCCTCATATTTTTCCTTCTCCCGCACAAACACCTGAATCAGCCTCATGCCGGAGATATGCTCGGACAAAAAGGTATTCAGCTCCGTGATCTTATTGCGGGTTATCTGGTAGGCCTTGCGGGAGTAAAAGCGAAATACAAAAGTGAGCACGCCCACCACAGGCAGCAGCGCAAAGGATACCAGCGCCATCCGCACGCTGATGGACAGCATCACCACTGCATAGCCCAGAATTTTCACCACATTTTTAAAGAGCCGCACCAATATGGTGGTAAACAGCTCGTTCACCGCCTCGGTGTCATTGCTGACACGGGTCACCAGCTTGCCCACAGGAGTGGTGTTAAAAAAGCTCAGGGACAGACTGTGAATATGCGTAAACACCTGCTCCCTCATGCGGAAGATAATATTCTGTCCCATCTTCTGCAGCATCCACGTGTCCACCGCATTCAGCACAAATCCCAGCGCCATCATCAGCAGATACAGCCCCGCCGCATAGAGTATGCCGGTGAAATCATAGCGCCGCAGGGCCTTAAGCTGTTCCCGCTCAAGACAGGGCGCCCCGGCGTCCACATAGGATTGTATCAGCTCAGGACTGCCCTCAGTCAGAGCCTCACTCTCGGCGGCGGTGATCCCCTCCGCCATATAATAGCGGTCCTCATAGAGAAAAAGCTGGTAATAGCCGGATGGCTTAAAGGCGGAAGGCTCTCTGTCTCTGGTCAGCCAGATATCTCCATAGGGCACCGCCCCTTTGGTTCCTTCCGCCGTTATTGTAAAGGGCTGATAGTACCCGTTTATATAGTTGTCTATGGCGTCGCCGATGATGA
>CAYLIM010000071.1:0-15679 GCA_964383805.1 uncultured Acetatifactor sp. | reverse complement strand
CCGTAAAAAAGTGAGAATAGGCGATTGCTGTAAGGGAATGCTAAAAGTGATCCTCCGACGTAGGTTGGAGGGTCACTTTTTGTTGAAGCATATGGACAGATGCGGAACGGAGGATTAGGTAATCCTCAAAACAGCATCTGCCCGGACAGTGCCCAGAGAATTTCTGCACGTCAAAACGGGCAGAAATTACTCTGCCAGAGATGGTACTGGTAGGGTGGATGCGGAACGGAGGATTAGGTAATCCTCAAAACAGCATCTGCCCGGACAGTGCCCAGAGAATTTCTGCACGTCAAAACGGGCAGAAATTACTCTGCCAGAGATGGTACTGGTAGGACAGATGCGGAACTCTAAATAAGAAAGGAACGGGGAATATGGATTTTAACGGAACAGCATTCGGCGTTTCGGCTGAGGCGGGCTACCCCCTTTCCATGGTGCCCCTGGGTCTTGACCTAGATATGATGGAAAATGAGGCGGTCCGGGATAGGCAAGCCGATATGACGGAGAGTGAAAAGGAGCGGCTGCTGATGCGGTGTCTGGACGCCAGGTCCGACAAGGAGATGCGGCGGATCGTGAGAGATGAGGTGCCGGAGGGCCGGATCAGCGCTTTGTACGAGGGGCCTGCGGGCGGCTGAGAAAGCAGAGATAATGGGGCTGTCACAGCCCCATTGTCATGTCTCCTCAAAGCTTTACTGCGCCAAAGCATTCTCGATCTTTGCAATCTCGTCCGCCGTAAAGT
Source organism: uncultured Acetatifactor sp. (assembly GCA_964383805.1). GTDB lineage: Bacteria > Bacillota > Clostridia > Lachnospirales > Lachnospiraceae > Acetatifactor. The sequence continues at coordinate 14,943 of CAYLIM010000071.1, read as the reverse complement.
CTGCTTTTTCGATACAGGCAACATTTTCCACAATCTGCTCGGGGCGGCTTGCGCCGATGAGAACGGTGGTGACAGCGGGATTGTGCAGAACCCAGGAGAGAGCCATCTGAGAGAGCTTTTGTCCCCGCTCGGCGGCAATGGAATTCAGTTTGTTCAATCTGGCGAGCATTTTGTCGTCAAGCTCATTGCTGATCCAGGTAGCGCCTTTGCCCACCCGGGAGTCCGCCGGGATACCATGTAGATATTTGTCTGTGAGCAGTCCCTGATACAGCGGCGAAAACACAGCCAGTCCGAATCCGCTCTCCAGCGCAAGCTGATCGAGCTTGTCCCGCTCTATCCAGCGGTTAAGCATGGAATAGGAGGGCTGATTTATGACAAACGGGGTGTGCAGTTCCTGGAATATCTTTAGGATATTTTGAGTCTGTTCTCTGTTGTAGTTGGAAATTCCCACATACAGGGCTTTCCCCTGCCTGACCGTATGGTCCAGCGCCAGCGCGGTTTCCTCCAGAGGGGTGTCGGGATCAAAAATATGATGGTAATAAATATCGACATACTCCAGATTCATGCGTTTCAGGCTCTGGTCCAGAGAGGCGGTGAGATATTTGCGGGAACCGTTTCTGTCGCCATAGGGGCCCGGCCACATTTCGTAGCCCGCCTTTGTGGAGATACACATCTCATCCCGGTACTGTCTCATATCGCTCAGAATCCTTCCAAAGTTTTCCTCGGCGCTGCCATTGTACGGATGCCCATAGTTGTTGGCGAGGTCAAAGTGCGTGATACCTAAGTCGAAGGCTGTGTGCACCATATTCTCCATATTGGCAAAGGAATCATTGTGACCGAAATTCTGCCACAGCCCCAATGAGACGGCGGACAGTTTCAGACCGCTGTTTCCGCAGCGATTGTAAATCATTTTTTCATATCTTTTTTCATTGGCGATATACATGACAGTTCTCCTCCCTGTAAGTCCTTGTCAGACATTGATTTTATACTCACTAACGTTAAGATAAGTGTAACACAATTATCTCAATTATCAACTCCCGGATAAAAATATTACGTATGTAGAATTGACGGTTGGACATGGACTGTATATACTGTATGAAAAGGGAATTTTACATACCTATAGGGGAAGGGAACGTTCCGACTACAAAAGTCTGGTGATGAGTCAGCGCTGATGAAAAGGAGTGGACAAAAATATGAGCGAACAGTTTTCCAGAACCCGGCTGCTGCTGGGTGAGGCGGCAATGGAACGTCTTGCGGCGGCCAGGGTGGCGGTGTTTGGCATCGGCGGCGTGGGCGGCCATGCGGCGGAGGCGCTGGCGCGCAGCGGTATAGGGGAGATTGATCTGATCGACAGCGATACGGTGAGCGAGAGCAACCTGAACAGGCAGCTGATCGCCACTCACAGCACTGTGGGCAGGTATAAGGTGGATGTGATGGAGGAGCGGATCAGGGACATCAATCCGCGCGCGGTGGTGTATAAATACCAGTGTTTTTTTCTGCCGGAGAATGCGGAGCAGTTTCCGTTTGCAGAGTATGACTATGTGGTGGATGCCGTGGACACGGTGACAGCCAAGATCGAACTGGTAATGAAGGCCCAGGCGGCAGGGGTTCCCATAATCAGCAGCATGGGAGCGGGCAACAAGCTGGACGCCAGCGCCTTTCGGGTGGCGGATATCTACCAGACCAGCGTGTGCCCTCTGGCGAAGGTCATGCGAAGGGAACTGAAAAAAAGGGGCGTTCGGCAGCTGAAAGTGGTCTATTCCCAGGAGCCGCCGCTGACGCCGGGATACAGTGACGAGGAACCGCCTGCAGGCAGGCGGGCGGTTCCCGGCAGCATAGCGTTTGTCCCCTCCGTGGCAGGTCTGATTATCGCTGGGGAGGTAGTGCGGGACATGGCTAATTCCACCCGCCATCCATGGTGATGATCTGTCCTGTGAGGTAGCCGGGCGACTGTACCAGCTGCAGGGCCAGCGCCGCCACCTCTTGGGGAGTGCCAAGGCGGTCCGCCGGGATTTCCCCGCGCAGTACTTCCAGTTCTTCCCTTAAGAGACAGCGGTTCATATCCGTGTCAATCACGCCGCAGGCGATGGCATTGACACGGATATGGCTGGGGGCCAGCTCCTTGGCCAGCGCGCGGGTAAAGCTGTTGACGCCGCCCTTGGCGGCGCTGTAGGCCACTTCCATGGAGGCTCCCACATTGCCCCAGACCGAGGAGATATTCAAGATATGCCCCTCTCCCTGGGACAGCATCAGTGGTATGGCATGGCGACAGGTGTAGAAACAGCCGTCCAGATGGGTGGCAATGATGCGATGCCACTGCTCGGGGCTCATGTCCTGCAGCAGCCCCATATGGGCGATTCCAGCGTTGTTGATCAGCACGTCCAAACGCTTTATCCGGGCGAAGAGAGCGTCCACCGCCTCGCAGTTCCCGGCGTCCACGGCAAAGCATTGGCAGGAGATACCATATTTCTGTTCGAGTTCCCGCCCGAGGTTTTCCAATTCTTCTATATTATTTAGACAGGTCAGCACCAAGTCATATCCCGCGGCGGCAAATATATCTGCCATGGCCCGGCCGATACCTCTGGATGCCCCTGTAATCAGTACAGTCTTGTTCATCGTACAGCAATTCCTTTCTTAATATAAATAGACTCACTATAGTCAGTATAAATCTCAGGCAATTCAGTATAACACATTTTCTCTCTGCTTTTCCACTAATTTAAGAAATTATACTGTAAATTTCTTGTTCAGCACTCAGAGATATGCTATGATGAATATGGCAATTTTAGTACGCTGTTTTATACTGACTAACGTTAAGATTTTTAGGTTTCCGCACAGCACATGTCGCATAATCGGGCAACATGCACTGTACGGAAAGGAAAATCTAATCGTTAGTGAGTATACAATGGCGGCACAGCGGCGGTTAGGAATACGGAGGAGGAAGATATATGATAGCTGCGGTGAAAATACGTCCCCGGATACAGAGCTGTGAAGAGTGTTATACTATGTTTGAGGAGGGAAGCCTGATCTATCACTACGATGTTGACGGCAAGGATTATTGTCAGAATTGCTTTGAAAAGAAAATTCCGGCGTCATCCCTTGAGGATGATGACGCTCCATATGCCAGGTATATTGCGGAAGGGGTGCCGGGAGAGCTTGTGATAGGAAAACTTTTGCTGGAGCGCTCTCTCCTTACTCGTCTGGCAGATGGGATCTACGGGCTGAAGGAGAACGGAGATCATCTGGTAGTCAATTCTGTGGGAAACGGCGATTTGAACCCGAATCGCTTTCTGAATAAGTTAAGCGGAGACAGCTATGCCCTTGAAAAGAAGGACGAGTATGTCATGTTGTTCTTCCCAATAAATAGATTTATAAGCAAAGACGCCTTTGTTGACTATAGGGAGGTATTTAAATATATCTGGGATGATCTGGGAGCCTATATCGGTGGAAATCCTGTCTTTGTCCGTGATGTGGAGGATAATATTATCGGGATATCCAATACTCGGGATTGCGGACTGTCCGGCTCATTTTCCCCGGTCTTCTACCCAGTTGCGGATACGGTGTCCATGGAGGAGCTGGAAGAACAGTATCAGGGCAAGTTTTCCGGCAAGTATGCGCGCTGGTATATAGAGAAACTTTCTCCCAAAACAATGCTCGATTACTGTGAGAAAAGGATACGGGGCCAGGGTATCCAGCTCAAGCTGGCAGTGTATCAGATATGCAGGTATATGCAGAACGTGGCAAAGGGAGACTCCTTTTGCGCGGATAACTGGATTCTGACGGCCCCCAGCGGTTCGGGAAAGACGGAGTTCTACAGGACGATCAGGGAATTGTTTGCGAAATATGAGATCCCGATTCCGGTGGTTCAGATTGACTTAAGCCAGATCACCGAGGCGGGGTACAAGGGGAGCAACGTATCCACGATCCCCCAGAGGATTCTTGCCGAGAAACCCGATGCAAAGGGCGTAGCGATCTGTTTTCTGGACGAGGCGGACAAAAAGTTTATTCCCAGCTACGGCAGCAACAATGTGGACAACAATGCCGCGGTTCAGGCCAATTTGCTCACACTGATCGAGGGCACGGAGCTGAAAGTCGATGTGGGTGACGAAAAAAAGGACTTTAATTCCAACTATACCATGTTTGTACTGATGGGAGCTTTTCAGAGCATCAGGCAGCAGAAACAGAAAAAGCAGGCGGCAAAGCCCCTCGGTTTTACGGCTAGCAGTGAGGCGGCGCACCATGAGGATGACATAGACCGGGTGGCGGATTGTTTCTATGAGGATCTGAATCTGCAGGATATGATAGATTATGGAATGGGAGAAGAACTTGCGGGACGTATGGTGCAGGTGGTGAATTTCCATAAGCTGTCCGAGGACGCCATGCTGGAACTTATCAGGTACAAGGTAGGGGAAATCTCAAGCGATATGGGGATTGACATCGGGATGCCGGAGGATACCCTGAGGGCTTTTCTGGATATCTCCTTTGGCAGCCTGGGGGCGAGACGGCCTCTGAACAGGATCAGGGAGCTTGTGCAGAACACAGTGGCGGAGGTCTTTTTCGAGGGGAGATTTGACAGCGACAGGGACAGGGTGGTCATCGATTCCCTGGACAGCGCACATATTGAGAGGCGCATGCGCAGGGCGGAGCATGACCGCTGAGGGAGTATGCGGAACAGAGGTTCTAAAGAACCTCAAATAGGAGGAAATTACTATGCAGGAAATATATGATTTGATTATCATCGGCTCCGGCCCAGCGGGCCTGTCGGCGGCGGTGTACGGTATGCGGGCGGGTCTGAAACTGCTGGTCGTTGAGAAAAATCCTATGAGCGGCGGCCAGGTGCTGAACACCTATGAGGTGGACAACTACCTGGGAATGCCGGGATTTAACGGCTTTGACATGGGCGTGAAGTTCCGGGAACATGCGGACAGGCTGGGCGCGCCTTTTCTGGAGGCGGAGGTCACGGGTATTTCGGACGGTGAACTGAAAACAGTCCATACCACGGAGGGGGATCTGCGGACAAGGGCGCTGATTCTGGCCACCGGCGCCCGCCATGCGCATTTGGAGGTGCCGGGGGAGGAGGAACTGTCAGGCATGGGCGTGTCCTACTGCGCAACCTGTGACGGAGCCTTTTTCCGGGGTAAGACGGTGGCGGTGGTAGGCGGCGGAGACGTGGCGTTGGAGGACGCAATCTATCTGACCCGTTTTTGCGAGAAGGTGTACCTCATCCATCGCCGGGACGAGCTGCGGGGCGCGCATGTGCTTCAGGAACAGCTGCGGGCGCTGCCGGGAGTGGAGATTCTGTATTCCCATGTGGTAAAGGAGATACAGGGGCAGGATAGCGTCACAGGTCTGCTGCTGGAGGATAAAAAGAGCGGAGAACAGCGCATTCTGCCGGTAGACGGCGTGTTTGTGGCAGTGGGCATACATCCGGAGACAGAACTGCTCAAAGGGTTGGCAGCCTGCGATGAGGCGGGCTATGTGCTGGCCGGTGAGGACGGCGCCACAGATTTGCCCGGAATATATGTGGCCGGTGACGTGCGCAAAAAACCTCTTCGCCAGGTAGTGACGGCGGTGGCGGACGGCGCCAATGCCGTGACGTCGGCTGCCGCGGCATTGAATGCTGCAGTATTCAGATAAACAAATTATTAAGAAAAATAAACAAAGTGTTTACTGGAAAAAGAAACCATATAAGAGGTTTCTTTTTTCTTTGAGAGTTAAAAAAGCTGATATTTATGGCATATTAGAGGTTTTTTGATATTTTATAACGGGTGTTGACAATTTGTGCGGAGCGTGTTATAGTTAATGACAGATGTAACAATTTTGTAATTATTTCTATGGTAGATGTAACAATTAGCCGAAACAAATGGAGGATGGAATGCTTAGACGTACAGTGAAAGCCACCGCATATGCATTATCTGCTGTTTTGCTTTGCACCGGCCTGAATATAGAAGCATATGCCGCGACGGGAATTTCTTCAGTATTGCCCAGCGGCGGTATCAATATAGCACTTGACAACGGAACGACTCTGGAGAACCTGCAGGAGCAGACCGGCGATATGAGTAAACCGCTGGAGACAGTTGTAAATGAGGAGCAGGTGAATGAGGCCAAAGCCGCCGCTGCTGCGGAGGCGGCAGCCAGGGAGTTGGCCAAGGAGGAGGAAATGTTCAAGAACCTGGTGATTGCCCAGGTGAGCGCTTATGTGAATGTGAGAAATCTGCCCGGCGAGTCCGGCGAGATCGTGGGTAAATTGTATAACAACTCTGTCGGAACATTTCTTGCGGAGGAGAACGGCTGGTATAAGATACAGTCCGGCAACGTGATAGGTTATGTAAAAGGTCAGTACTGCGTGACCGGAGAGGACGCCATCAAACTGGCCAGAGAGGTGGGCACCAGGATTGCCTCCGTGACCTGCGACGGCCTGTATGTGCGCAAGGAGCCCAGTACAGACAGCAAGATTCTGGGCATGGTGGCCTTTGAGGATGATCTGCTGGTGCTGGAGGAGACGGACACCTGGGTGCGGGTGGACACAGAGGAAGGCGAAGGCTGGGTTTCCAGAGAATTTGTGAATTTACATACGGAATTTGTACAGGCCGAATCCAAGGAGGAGGAGGCAGCCAGACTGGCCAAAGAGGCGGCAGACAGACAGAAGGCAAGGGAGGCGGCTCGTCAGGCCACCGCTACACAGACCACAACGTCTCAGAGTACCGGTTATGGAATTGATCCCACCAGCGTCACCATCAGCGGCGACAGCGAGATGGGCGTGGCAGTGGCTAATTATGCGGTACAGTTTGTGGGCAATCCCTACAAATGGGGCGGCACAAGCTTGACCAACGGTGCGGACTGTTCCGGATTTGTGATGAGCGTATACGCCAACTTTGGAGTATCGCTGCCGCATTCCTCTTCCGCCGACAGGAAACAGGGATATGCGGTAGACAGTCTGGAAAATGCCCAGCCCGGAGACCTGATCTGTTATTCAGGCCATGTGGCTCTGTATATTGGAGATGGAAATATCGTGCATGCATCTACCAGTAAGACCGGAATTATCATCTCCAAGGCGGACTACAAGAGGATTCTGGCAATCAGACGTATTTTCTAAAAAAATGTGGTGAATAAATCAATGGAGAGCATCTTCTGAGAGGAGGATGCTCTTATTTTCTAATAATAAAAAAATTGAAAAAGGGCTTGCGATTTGGACGGGTTGTGCAACTTAACCAAAAAAATGAGAAAAGTTGATAAGACGTTATTCTTTATATTGTCTTTCGTGAGGAAGTTATCCACCGACTTGAAAACGGAAAATCAATCAAAACCTATTTATACACGGAGTTATACACCTTATCCACAGGTTTTTGGTCTCCTGAAGCCGGTTTTAGCAATCGAAAACGGGAACGCACGTTTTGTGCACTTCTCCCGAAAATTGCAATTTGAGTCAAAAAATCAATTTTTCTGTTGACAAATCTGATGTCAAAAACATGTAAAAAACTGGTTAAATTGTTGCAAAATACATCCGAATATGATATACTTTTTATACAATAAAGGGTGTATTCTCAGGCAATGGTACTGGGAGAGCGCTTACGGAACTATAAATCAGCATATTCCCGAATGGCGCACTGTTCAATATATGGACGCGGGCGGCCATATGTTGAACACTGGTAATGTGTGTCAGAGGGAATATGCGGAACTTAAAATAAAGAAAGGAATGAACTGTATGAAATTAGTGATTGTCGGAAGAAATATTGAAGTAACTCCGGGCCTGAGGGCAGCGGTGGAGGACAAAATCGGTAAGCTGGAGAAATACTTTAATCCTGATACAGAGGCACATGTGACGCTCAGTGTGGAGAAGGAGCGGCAGAAGATAGAAGTGACAATCCCCGTAAAGGGCAGTATCATCCGTTCTGAGCAGGTCAGCAACGATATGTATGTGTCCATTGACCTGGTGGAGGAGATCATTGAGAGGCAGCTGAAAAAATACAAGAGCAAAATTGTGGACAAGCAGCAGAGTGCCAGCTCTTTCAGCCAGGCATTCGTGGAGAATGATTATATGGAGGACGAAGAGATCAAAATCGTCCGCACCAAGAAATTTGATATCAAGCCCATGTATCCTGAGGATGCCTGTATTCAGATGGAACTGCTGGGACACAATTTCTTTGTGTTCTGCAATGCGGAGACGGATCAGGTGAACGTGGTATACAAGAGAAAGGGCGATACCTACGGACTGATAGAGCCGGAGGAGTAAGGTATTTTCGTTGATGACCGTGCGTGTGGCGGCGAAAATATAAAAGTGTTACAGGTACACCGGGAGGAAAGGGATTTCCTTTCGGTGTATTTTTTTGGATGATTTTTCATATATTTCCAGTGAGAAAATCTACCTGGAGAGGCAATGGACAAGAGACAGAGGGCGCAATATCTGATGCGGATTAAGAAGGGGATTTTGACAGAGTGTGTACTGGTGGTGATGGCGGTGGCCGTGCTGACAGGGCAGAGAGGCCGTCTGGAAGCGCGCAGAGCCGCCAACAATCCCGTGCTGGCCGTCGCAGATGACTACATAAAATGGGTGGATTTCACAGTATCCTATGAGGCGTTGTGCAGCGCATATGAGTGGGATGTGAAGACCCACGGTACGGAGCATGAAGTGCATTGGGTGGAGCTGTTGGCGTACACAGCCGCCAAGACAGGCGGAGAGTTTGACAAAAATGCGTTAAAAATCATGGAGAAGGCGGCAAAAGCCCTGTCAGAGGGTGAAAAGACGATAGAGGAACTGACGGAAAAATTACAGTATTACCCCTATTACAAGGAGGCTTATGACGCCGCCATCGGCGGGCTGGTGGGGGAGTATGAGGAGGAGAAGGAAGACGGCAGCTATGAGGCGCGGTATGGGCTAAAGGGCTATTTTCCACTCGCCAGAGGGTTTGACTATACGCATTATGATGATTTTGGCGTCAGCCGTAGTTATGGCTATAAGCGCAGGCACCTGGGACATGACATGATGGGTCTAACGGGCACTCCAATAATGGCTGTGGAGTCCGGGAGAGTGGAGGCTTTGGGCTGGAACCAGTACGGGGGCTGGCGCATCGGTATCCGCAGCTTTGACGGAAAGCGCTACTATTATTACGCCCATCTGCGGCAGAATTATCCCTATGCGGAGGGACTGGAGGAGGGCAGCATTGTCACTGCGGGGGATGTGATTGGTTATATGGGGCACACCGGGTACAGCACCAAGGAGAATGTGAACAACATTGAGACTACGCACCTGCACTGGGGGCTGCAGCTGATATTCGACGAGTCTCAGAAGGAGGGGAACAACGAGATATGGATTGATATTTATCCTCTGACCAGATTCCTGGCAAAGCATACCCAGACGGCGGTAAAAGTGGAGGGGACGAAGGAGTGGGTGAGGACGAATAAGATAAAGGACCCGGCGGTGGAGGAGTATGAGGCACAGAAGGAAACAGATGGAAAAAGGGAGCCGGAGCAGACACAGTGATTTGTGGAGGTGAAGGTGTGCTGCGTCTGCCTTAAAATCTTCTTAAGGCCGCAATGATTGCACGATGTTCCGAAATAAAATGTTGAATTTATACTAGAAATGGTTGAAATGGAAATAGAAAAATAGTACACTATTAGAAAATATGTCAGGGGATCCATATATGGAAAAGCATTTGCGGAAATTTTATCAGGAAATTGTCAGAGGATATTTTATCCCGCAGATGGGCTATGAAAAAGTGATTCATAAACAAAAAATATGCAGATACCTTTCAAAAAAAGCACTTTACTAATTCGGGGATCTGTGGAAGGAAAAATTATACGGAATGCAGCGTTTATGAGGAGCCCTAATTATGGGAGGAATAGATATGTCAGATTTTTCAAAGCAGATGCAAATGGTGTTATACCATTCGGATGATGGCGCCGTGTCGGTAAATGCCTACATAAAGGATGAAGATTTATGGATTACGCAAAAGGCTATGGCAGATCTTTTTGGTGTAGACAAATCCGGAATTAGCAGACATTTGAAAAATATATTTCATACTGGAGAATTAGATGAAAGAGTGGTTGTTGCAAAAATTGCAACAACCACTCAGCACGGTGCAATAGAGGGGAAAACACAAGTTTCCGAAACAAAATTTTATAACCTTGACGCAATTATATCTGTTGGCTACAGAGTAAACTCAAAAAAAGCTACGCAGTTTCGGATATGGGCAACCCAAGTCCTGAAAGAGTATATGAAAAAGGGATTTGTGCTTGATGATGAGAGACTAAAGCAGGGGAAAACTGCTTTTGGAAAAGATTATTTTAAAGAACTTCTTGAAAGAGTACGTTCCATCCGTGCAAGTGAGCGCAGAATATGGCAGCAGATTACGGATATATTTGCGGAATGCAGTATTGATTATACAAAAGACTCTGAGGTTGCCTACCATTTTTTTGCTACTATACAGAATAAATTTCATTATGCCATAACAAATCAGACCGCTGCAGAAATTGTGTATAAATCTGCTGACCATCATAAGGAACATATGGGGCTGACGACATGGAAAAATGCGCCGGAGGGAAGAATTCTAAAATCTGATGTGTCAGTCGCGAAAAATTATCTTGAAGAGAAACAGATTCGGCAATTGGAACGGGCAGTTACGGGATATTTTGACTATATTGAAGACTTAATTGAGCGGGAAAATGTATTTACTATGGCTGAGTTTGAAAAGAGTGTCAATGCATTTCTTGAGTTTAGGCAATATAAGATTCTTAAAGATAACGGGAGTATATCCCATCGGCAAGCTATCGAGAAAGCCTTTGGTGAGTATGAGATTTATAATATAAACCAGCCTATTGAATCTGATTTTGATAAAGTAATAAAAGAAATGATTGAAAAGGGTGGTAATTAATTTCAAATATAGGGCTTGTGCCATTTGGAGCTTGACTCAACCCTATATGGGGAACACCGGGTACAGCACTAAGGAGAGTGTGAACAATATTGAGACTACGCATCTGCACTGGGACTGCAGCTGGTATTTGACGAGTCTCTGAGAGAGGCGGATATAATGGGAAATGACAGGGATGACCTCGCATGGGAAGAGGTCAGCACAGAGCATATTATACAGGATGAGTGGATAGATTTCAGGCGGTCGGCATACCGCCTTCCTGACGGAAATGTGTTTGAACCGTATTATAGCTTTAGCCGTAGAGACTATGTAGTCGTTGTGGCGTCAGACTGTGACGGAAACTATCTCTGTGTAAGGCAGTTTCGGCAGGGGATAAGAGAAGTTACCACCGAGTTCCCGGCGGGCGGCTTGGAACGGCCTGACGGAAAGGAATACCGCACGGACGGTGAAGACGCATGCTCTGAGGATGCGCTTGCGGCGGCAAAGAGAGAGTTGTTGGAGGAGACAGGATACTCGTCATGTGATTGGTCGCATCTGATCACAATCCCTTCCAATGCCACGATAGCCGACAATTACGCCTATGTGTATATGGCAAAAAACTGCCGTAAGGTCAGCAGCCAGGAGCTGGACGAGACGGAGTTTTTGAATGTGGAGCTGCACACAGAGCAGGAGATCGAGGAGCTGATCCGCACAGGCGGATTCCAACAGGCGGTGCATGTGATGGCCTGGCTGCTGGCGAAGAAAGGAAGAGTTACTACATAATATCACGTCCCCAGCCGGAAAGCTCTGCTGCGCTCCAGGCGCTCCTTCTGTATCCCTTCAGTGCCCTCCTCGGTGGGCAGATAGTAGCGGCGGTCTTTCAGATCCTCGGGCAGGCAGGTCATACGGGCCATTTTTTCCTGGGTGTCGTGGGCGTAGACATACCCTTCCCCATAGTGCAGTTCCTCCATCAGATCGGTGGGGGCATTGCGGATCACCAGGGGTACAGGCTGATTTAAGCGGGTCATGGCGTCCGCCTTGGCAGTCTCGTAAGCCCGGTACAGGGCGTTGGAGCGTGGGGCCAGAGACAGGTAGACTACTGCCTGAGTCAGGTTTACATTGCACTCCGGCATGCCGTTGAAATGGCAGGCTTGATAGGCGGCCACCGCCAGGGGCAGAGCCTGAGGGTCTGCCAGTCCTACGTCCTCGCTGGCAAAGCGGATCAGCCTGCGGGCGATAAACAGGGGGTCCTCCCCGGCCTCCAGCATCCGGGCCAGCCAGTAGACGGCGGCGTCCGGGTCACAGTTGCGCATGGATTTATGCAGGGCGGAGATCAGGTTATAATGTTCTTCGCCCTTTTTGTCATACAGCAGTGTCTTTTTGCCGAGGCACTGCTCCAATGTGTCCTCTGTCACGGTCACGGAGCCGTCGGGGGCAAGCTCCCCGTTCAGCACGGCCATCTCCAGAGTGTTCAGGGCAGTGCGGGCGTCCCCGTCGGCAAAAGCGGCAATGACGGACAGCAGAGACTGCTCCATATGAACCTGTGAACTGCCGAAACTGCGTTTATCTCTCAGTGCCCGGGACAGCAGTTCGGTGAGATCCTCGCTTGTCAGCTCCTTCAGCACAAACACCTTGCAGCGGGAGAGCAGAGCCGCGTTGATCTCAAAGGAGGGATTCTCCGTGGTGGCGCCGATCAGTGTGATACTGCCCCGCTCCACATAGGGAAGAAAAGCGTCCTGCTGTGCCTTGTTAAAACGGTGGATCTCGTCCACAAACACTAGAGTGCGAACGCCGTAGGCCCTGTTTTCCTGGGCCTGGTTCATGATATCCTTGATCTCCTTAATGCCGCTGGTCACGGCGCTGAAATTCACGAAGTCGGAGCGGGTGCGGTTCGCAATGATGCTGGCAAGGGTGGTCTTGCCCACTCCCGGCGGCCCCCAGAAAATCATGGAGGGAATCTGATCCCGCTCCAAAAGCTGGCGCAGGATCTTCCCGGGACCCAGGAGGTGCTGCTGCCCCACATATTCCTCCAGAGCAGCGGGCCGCAGGCGGTCAGCCAGAGGGCCGGATGTCACAGGGACATTGCCCGGCGCACTGTTCTGTCCGGCATTGCTGCCGGGGGCCATATCAAACAAAGACATCTGATTCATAAAACCTCTCCTCTATATGGATATGTTTAAAACTGTATACAAAATCGAAAATATGTTCTATACAGTTTATATTACCACGAGACGGACGGATATGCAATCAGAGAATGAAACCTTTGCATTTGCAGTTTCTACTGACCAGAGTTTTCGCTTATCACAACCTCATTCACGGTAATTACATTTCCCTCATACACTGAAAATTCGTACTGTATCTGTTGTTCCTGATCCTGATAGGCCCAGATATCATATAAGGTATCACCCTCCATTTTTGTAAGAAGGCCTCCCGCCTCCTGGACTGTCTTTTCTAAATCTGAAAAAGACATTCCCAAAGTAAACCGTCCGTCCCGGCTTTCACCCTCCTGAATCTCGATCCTGGCCAACTTATTTTGGCTGTCAAAATAGCAATGATACTGGTTATACTGCGCCGAAAGGTTTATCGCATACCCTTCACTGTATACGTACTCATTAATTGCGCGGAAAGTGCGCATGTCAGCACTGTTCAAAATCTCTTCAACCTCGTCTATAGGCATTCCAAACTCCAGCTTGCTTAAAATTTTCAGATTGTTGCTGACAGAGTATTCTACTGCTTGAATAGGAGCAAAACTATCATTATATAGATTGGTCTGGGTTTCCACAATATCTCCGTTCACTTGCGTTACCTTCTCTTTATCACCCGTATTCAATCCAACAGCCAGCAAACTGTTGTCCTCTGTTAATACAAAAGTGTTATACCGATAATCCGTTTCCCATCTTCCAAACTCCGAAGAATGGCTTATGGGATCACTAAAGGCGATTCTGTCCGGCCATACCATTTTCACACCATCCATGACCTTTACGGGAGTACGGACAAAATCATCTTCTGTCACAGGTATTCCGCATTGTCCGAAGACATTAAATCCCCAGGTATACAATTCTCCCGACTCACTGACAGCGGCACCGGTAAATGTTCCTGTGGTAATATATTTACAATGTTCCATGATTTTTATGGGTTCTGCGGCAAACATTTTTACTGGATTTGATATATCCTCTTCCAATTTCCAATATTCTTGATAAATGCTGCCCGCATAAGTATGTGTCAAAGGAGCATACTGTCCCCACCAGTAAGCGGATTTATCATTTTGAAGGGCAACGATGCATTCCCGTCCCGCTCTGGCATAAGTTACATCTGCCATCAAAAGAACTGGTTCTGTGACCTTTTGGAAATCATAATCTGAGTAAACCTGAGATTCGCTTCCTTCTCCCAAGAGCACTTCCGCATGATTTGAACCGATACCATAGAGTTCCCCACCTTCAGTCAAATAGATGCAAAAATAGCCGTTCCATGAAGCATCCACAGAAATTACATTCTCTGCAATCTTAACCGGCTCTTCGTAGTATTCCTCTGTACCGTAAGTACCTGTACCGAGCTGCCCGAATTCATTCTTTCCGGTGCCCCAGAGCACTTTGTTTTCATCTATATAATAGTGATTTAAGAAAGTATAGCGGCTGGTAATATAGAAATCTTCCAGAGAAAAGCTTTCCCCAATTTGAAGTGTATTCAAATCTTCCACATAAAAAACCGGAAGTTTTTCCTTTTCCTCACCAGTAGCCACATCTGCACCGGCATTTTCTTTGTCGTTTTCATCTGCCGGTTCCTCTCCAGATTCTTCTGTTTTCCCATTTTCCTCTGCATCGATGTCCTTTGCTTCTGTCAGAAACATCACAGACAGCGCCACGATTACAATTACTACTGCGATTCCAATTCCCGGGAGTGTGTATTTGTATTTCATGATATTCTTGATTCTTGACTTTACATTTCCCTCATTAAAGCAAATTGGAGCAACAAATATTCTTTTCTTTCCTGCCTCGTTCTCTGTGGCAATATGCAGCAGTGCATAAGCGTACTCCTTCCGTTTCTCCCTGCTCATGGTCCGAATGACTTCTTCATCACATGCCTTTTCCATATCACTTCC
>CAYLIM010000070.1:0-16228 GCA_964383805.1 uncultured Acetatifactor sp. | reverse complement strand
TGAAGAACATATTTTCCCTTTTTCTAAAATGTCCTTGACAAGGGGTACACATCAACGGCGGGAGAGCGGCAGGTAATATATGATTTTTTACAACACCTGGGGGAAATTCCAGAGGATATCCGCAGGCGTATTGAAGATGAGCAGGACAGAGAAACTCTGAAAAAATGGTATATGACTGCGCCCGGCGTGAAAAGCTTTGAGGAATTTCGAGAGGGCATGCAATAGGAAATAGCTTATATAGCTTACCTAGTAACATATATGAGTCGGTATGTGAAGATAATACTCTGAAATAGATTAATTTTAAGAGCGAGAATTTTTACTGTAAATCTTTTATGGTAAATGTCTCGCTCTTTTGCATATTTTATACGAACAAGATGTATCAACTTGACAATCCTCACAGTAAAGACTATTATTAACCTAGATGCGCAATATATTGCGCATAAGAAAGGAGATACTTATGACTGCTAGAGAAGTGTCACTCCGGATGGAGAAAAAGTATGCGTTGTTTGGTCTGTTTTTTGCGTTCCACAACCGATTGCAGGCCGTGGGAGATTCCTTTTATGAGAAGATTACATGCAAACAGTTTTTTCTGCTGGCCTGCATGAACCTCTACCCCGACCATGCACCTACGGCCATGGAACTGGCGGGGACCATGGGCTGTTCCAGACAGAGTGTAAAAGAGATTCTGACCAGCCTGGAGAAAAAGGGATTTGTCCGCATGCAGACCGATGGCAAGGATCGCAGGAAACAAAGGATTTATCTGACAGAGAAAGCCAACGAGTTGGCAGAGCGGTACAGGGAGAGAGAGACGGCTTTCCTGGAGCTGCTCTTTGCAGGGGTGGAGGAGGCGGATATTGCCTATGTCTATGAGGTGCTGTCCCGGTTGGAGGACAATCTCAGAGAAATGCGCATAGGGGAACTGAAGAAAGGAGAATCAGAATGAAAACAGTTGTGATATATAATTCCCAGACAGGTTTCACGGAGCGCTACGCCCGGTGGATTGCGGAGGCGGCGGGGGCGGAATGCGTGGAGCTTAAGGAGGCCAGAAAAAATACTTATGACAGCTATGACGCCATTGTCTTTGGCGGCTGGGCCTGTGCGGGCGGCATCAGCGGACTGAAATGGTTCAAGTCCAACCTGAATCGTTGGGAGGGGAAAAAACTGATCGTCTACTGCGTGGGCGGCAGTCCGGCGGATAGTCCGGAAATTGCCACAGCGCTTAGAAACAATTTCAGCGCAGATGAGTGGGAGCGGATAAGGGCATTCTATTGTCCCGGCGGCTTTAACTACGAGAGGATGTCTCTCACGTCCAAAATGATGATGAAAGTGTTTGTCAAAGCGATTCAGGCCAAAAAGGATAGGACGGAGGAGGAAAAGGTAATGGCGGAGATGATTTCCCACTCCTATGACATCTCTGACAGGAAGTATATAGAACCTGTCTTAGAGTGCCTGGGTCAAAGGCAGTGATTCTTTTGCTTTCCAACAGTAAATTTACGCCATCAAACTGATTGCAATCCATTGACGAAAAAACGTGGAGCAGTTACAATAAAATTAGTATTTGCAGGAAAGGCGTGGGATTCATATGAACGATCAAAAATTGCTGCGGCCTCCCGTGGAGGTGCGCTACAGGCAGGAACTGGAGGCGTTGAAAGCCACAGACACAGGAAAAAAACCGGAGAACTGGCAGCTCTCCCCCAGAGCTGTGCGAACCTTCATTCTGGGCAGCAGGACTCCCATCGAGTATGAGGGAGGCACTGTCACTATCGGGAAAAAATATTTTGGCAACGACGCTCTGGTGGAGCGGTGCATTATCACCCTGGCGGGCAACCGGGGACTGATGCTGGTAGGGGAGCCGGGCACGGCCAAAACTATGCTGTCGGAGCTGCTGTCCGCAGCCATCAGCGGAGTCAGCACCAACACCATACAGGGGACGGCGGGCACCACGGAGGATATGATTAAATACTCCTGGAATTATGCGCTGCTGCTGGCCAAAGGCCCCGGCCGGGAGGCGCTGGTGCCCTCGCCGCTGTACATAGGGATGGAAAAGGGCGTCTTGACCCGTTTCGAGGAGATCACCCGCACACCGGCGGAGGTGCAGGACAGCCTGATCAGTGTGCTCAGCGACAAGGTGCTGAATGTGCCTGAGCTGGGGGATGAGGGAATTTTGTTTGCCCGCCCCGGTTTTAATGTGATCGGCACGGCCAACACACGGGACAAGGGCGTGAACGAGATGAGTTCCGCCCTCAAGCGCCGCTTTAATTTTGAGACGGTTATGCCGGTGCGGGAGGTAGCGCTGGAAAAACAGATTATTTTGAATGAGGTGCAGAATCTGGCAGAGGAGAACCATATCGACATGCCGATGGACGAGGATGTGGCGGAGCTGTTGGCGACCACCTATCATGAGCTGCGGGAGGGGGTGTCCGACATGGGGCACCGCATTGACAGCCCCAGCGCCGTGATGAGCACTGCGGAGGCGGTTTCCGTGTACTATCAGACCATGATCGGCGCATACTATTATGGGGACGGAGAAATGGACGTGGACAATCTGGTGCAGAACCTGGTCGGTGCGCTTTCCAAGGAAAATCAGGAGGATCTGTCCAGGGTGAAGGACTATTTTAACACGGTTATCAGAGACAAGGCAGGCAAGGAAGGTGGCCTATGGAAACGATACTACGACGCCAGGAAATGGCTGAAATAAAGCTGCTCCCGGTGCGGCACCACAGCCCGGCCTGCGCCTGGCAGGTGCAGCGCATGATAGAGACATGGCACCCTCAGGCTGTGCTGATCGAGGGGCCGGACACGGCCAGTTCTCTGATACCGGCCATGATCGATCCTGCCACCAAGGCTCCCTTTGCCGTATACTACTCCTACGACGATACGGCGGGCGCGGTGTCGGAGGAGAAAGAAAAGTACCGCTGCTATTATCCTTTTTTGGACTACTCCCCGGAGCTGGCGGCGCTGCGAACGGGCAGCGCGCAGGGGGCGAAGGTGGCCTTTATTGACCTGCCTTACGGGGATATCCTGGCGGCCTCCCGGGAGGGAAAAGGCATGCGGCAGGAGGGAGATAAGAGCAATTACAATGACGATTATCTGCTGTCTCGGAGCGCCTATGTGCGGCGGCTGTGTGAAAAGACAGGGCTGCGCAGCTTTGACGAATTCTGGGAAAAATATTTTGAGCTGGAGGGGCTTGAGCAGGACAGTGAGACCTGGTTTGACAATCTGCTGACCTATTGCCGCCAGGCCAGGGAAAGCACTCTCCAGGAGCAGCTTAAGGAGGAGGGGTGTCTTGCCAGAGAGGCCTATATGGCGGAGAAGATTCTGGACGTGGCAAGGGAGATGGCGGGCACTTCCCCGCACCGCATCCTGGTGGTGACAGGCGGTTTTCATACCCCGGCTCTGGCGCAAAGGCTGGGCGGCATGGATGCGGAGAAGAGCGCTGCGGCCGGTTCCGCCCAGGCGGACTTGCCCAGGAAACTGGTGAGCGCCAAGGACCAGGGAGTCTACCTGATGCCCTACTCCATGGAGGCGGCGGACGCTCTGAACGGCTACGCCAGCGGTATGCCCTTTCCCGGTTTTTACCAGGAGATATGGGAGCATGTGCAGACAGAGGAGCAGGAGGGAATGCCGCCCTATGCCAAGGCTGTGCTGGATATGGTGGTGGCTACGGGCAAGGCCGTGCGGCGGGCGGAGGGCAGCGCCTCCACCTACGACGAGATATGCGCCTGCTCCATGGCGGAGGGACTGGCGGCCCTGCGGGGAAAACCCCAGCCGGGCGCCTATGAGCTGCAGGATGCAGTGCTGTCCTGTTTTGTCAAGGGAGAATACAATCTGGCAACCGACGAGCCTATGAGACTGCTGCGGCGGCAGATGACGGGCAGGCGTGTGGGAGAACTGTGCCAGGGCGCAGGAGAGCCGCCGGTGCTGCAGGATTTTCGGACTTTGTGTAAGCGTTACGGGCTGCAGGTCTCCTCCACCCTGGAGAATGAGGTGACGCTCTCTGTTTTCAGCAAGAAAAAGCACCGCCAGATGAGCATGTTTTTCCATAGACTGCTGTTTCTGCAAGCCCCCTATGCCCGAAGGGTAAAGGGGCCCAATCTGCAGACCGGCAGGGATCGTAACCTGATACGGGAAATATGGAAATATAAGTGGAACGCCCAGGTCATGGCGGCTCTGATCGACGCCTCCGTATATGGGGGTACGGTGGAGGAGGCTGTCAGAGGGCTGGCTGCCGAGCAGCTTAAAAAGGCGGTGTACGCCCGGGAGGGCGCGCTGCTGCTGTCCCAGGTACTGGAAATGGGTTTGGAGGGACAGCTGGAGCAGGTGTATGGGAGACTTCAGGAGCTGCTCATATCGGACACGGACTTCTATTCTCTGGCCGAGGCGCTGCGCCTTTTGACTATGGTGCAGCAGCTGCGCCGGCTCTACGATTCCGGGCTGGAGGTAGAGGGGATGATACACACCTGCATCCGCCGGCTCCTGGGACTTTTGCCTGGCATGGCCCGGGTCAAGGAAGAGGATATGGCCCGGTGCATGGAGGCGATAAAACTGTTATACCAGGTCATCGGAAGAATGGAAAGCAGGGAAAAAACTGAGGCTGCACAGTCGGACGGCGCTCTGCTCGACAGCTATTTTGACGCACTGCTGGTTATGGACCGGGACAGTGAGATACAGGCTGGTGTTCACGGCTGTATCCACGGGCTGCTGTATGGCGGCGGCCGGGAGAGTGTGACACAGACCCGGCAGGTGTGCCGCGGGTATTTGACGGGAACCCGGGAGCAGCAGCTGAAAACGGCGCTTTTTTTCCGGGGACTGTTCTTTGGAGCCAAGGATCTGGTGTTTGTGGGAGAGGATTTCCTGCGAATGTTAGATGAATTTCTGATGCAGATCGGGGAGGAGGATTTCATGCAGCTGCTGCCGGAGCTGCACATGGCTTTCACCTATTTCACCCCGGCGGAGACGGACCGGATCGCGCAGACGGCGGCTGGTTTTCACGGCAAAAACCGCAGCGAGCTGCAGGCGCAGCAGGCGGTCCCGGAGGCGTGGTATCTCTATGGGCGGGAGCTGGAAGATTTTGCCCTGGAGGAAATGGGGACAGCAGCGGATTTGAAAGAGGAAGTATATGGATGACGGACAGGTTTTGAACAGATGGCGGCTGGTGCTGGGGAAATATGCCTCCGGGCAGATATCCTACAGCGGCGGCGATGTCAATTACATGGGCATGGAGGAGGTGCTGGACTATCTGTACTCCCGGGAATACGGGGAGGAGCAGGAGATCCGGCAGGAGCGGCAGGGAGGCAGCGGGGGTTCCCAGCTGACCGTACCAAAGTGGCTCCATGAGATGAAAAAGCTTTTTCCCAGGCAGACTGTGGAGATCATGGAACGCCACGCCCTGGAAAAATACGAGATGACGGAGCTGCTCACTGACCCGGAGGTGCTGCGGCGCTTAGAGCCTAACCGGGAACTGCTGAAAACCATCATGGGGCTGAAACATATGATGAAGGGCGAGGTGCTGCAGCTGGCTCGGGAGATTGTGCGCAAGGTGGCGCAGGAGATCATGGAGAAACTGGAGCAGGATGTGCGCCGGGCGCTGCAGGGAATGTTGGACCGTACCAGCGGCAGTCCCGTCCGCAGTCTGCGCAATCTGGATATTCGGAAAACCATACGGAGAAATCTGCAGCACTATGACCGGGAGCGGCAGCAGCTGGTATTGCAGCAGGTGTATTTTCACTCCCGGATGAAACGGTATCATCAGTGGCGCGTGGTGATCTGTGTGGACGAGAGTGGTTCCATGCTGGACTCTGTGATTCACAGCGCTGTGATGGCGGGGATCTTCGCGAGGCTCCCCATGCTTGACACCCGGCTGGTGATCTTTGACACCAATGTGGTGGACTTAAGCGGCCATGTGGAGGACCCGGTGGAGACGCTGATGAGTGTACAGCTGGGGGGCGGTACCAACATTGCGGGGGCGCTGAGTTACTGTGAGACGCTGATTGAGAATCCCCACAGGACGCTGGTGGTACTGATTTCGGATCTGTATGAGGGCGGCAGCACGCACAACTTATGCAGTGTCAGCCGCAGTATCATAGAGAGCGGGGCCAAGCTGATTGCGCTGACGGCCCTGGACATGACGGCAACGCCCAATTACAGTCGGCATACGGCGGCTCAGCTGGCCCAGTTAGGCGCTTTCGTGGGAGCGATGACCCCGGAGCAGCTGGCGGCGCATGTGGCGGATATGGTGAGATGAGTAAAATGCGCTAAAGCGCATGAAATCATGGTAAATTGAGCGTACTGAGGTATGTGCAGAAAGAAGTAAAAAATGATGGATTGGAGACAGAGCCTGGCGGGGGTGGATGAGGACTACCTGGTGGGCATCAGCAACAGGGGAATCGTGAAAAGGGCATACAAGGATCTGGAGGCGGAGGGCGGCAAGGCTCAGGACGCCGCGGCGCTTGACTGGCAGGCCCAGGAGCTGACGGTGGCGGCAGGCGGCGAGAATGTGACGATCCGTCTGCCTCTGGGAGAGAGTCGGTGCAGCTGCCCTTCCCGGAGCATCTGCCGCCACGTGATTATGGCTATTTTGCTGGCTCAGCAGGCGGCTGCGGGCGCAGGCCCCAAGCAGCCTGAAGACAGCGATGGCCCGACGGCAGAGAATCCAGCGGGCGACGGTAGTCCAGCGGCAGAAAACTTAGAGAGCAGCGGTGATCTCGACGACCTGTCACTGAAAGTATGGCAGGAGATTCTCTCCCAGCCCCGAAAGCCTCTGCTGCGGGCTTTGGGCATCCGGGGACTGCGGCGTCTGGCGACGGCCATGGAGACAGGGCAGATTCCTCAGGTTGAGCGCGGCACAGTGGTGCGCATGCAGCTGCCGGGGCAGGACATGACGGTAAAGCTCCTGGCGCCTCTGGAGTACAGCACCTGTACCTGCCATAAGAAAGAACTGTGCAGCCACAAGGCGGAGGCGATTCTCTGGTGTCAATATATGGAAAAGCAGCTGACAGCTCAGGAGCTGGCCCAGGAGCTGGCTCAGCAGCCGGATCTTGATTTGGAGGAGCTGTCGGACACGGCAAAACGGGTCGGGAGCTGTCTGGAGCATCTGCTGGAGACGGGGCTGGCGAGGAGCGGCGCGCAGCAGCCTCAGGAGCTGGAACGCCTGGCCATTCTCTGTCACAATGCGGGTCTGCCGGGATGGGAGGGAGATATCCGGGCGCTGGCTGAGGGGTACGAGAAATATCTGTGCCGGGCGGCAGGGCAGACCATGGAGAGACTGGCCGGACAGCTGCAGCTGTTATATGACAAGACCATGCAGCTCAAGGAGTTGGCAGACAGCGCGGACTCTTCCGGAAATACGATCAGCCGGATTCAGGCCCTGGCGGGGGAATTCCGCTCGGAATATCTGCCCGTGGGAGATCTGGAGCTGACGGGGATTACCATGGAACATTTCGTCAGCGATTCGGGTTACGAGGGAGACACGATATATTTTCTGGACACCGCGGCGGGCGTCTGGTATACCTACACCAACGCCCGGCCCACATTTTACGAGGGAAAAAAGCGAAAGGGCTATCAGGAGAAAGCTCCCGCACCCTGGGGGATTTCTCTGCCGCTGGAGGGTCTGGCCCGTGTGCGGCTGCTGCTGCGTGGAGCCAAATGTGACGCCGGAGGGCGGCTGTCCTCCAGCCAGGAGACCAGAGGGGAGATATTGGGGAAAAGCGAATTGACGGCGTCCGGTCTGAAAGGTTGGTATTACCGGGCGTATGACCGGCTCTTTGCGGAGCAGATACCAAAGCCGGATAAAAATTCCCGGACGGACCATCCCTGTCTGGTCTTTGTACAGGCGACGGATTTTGAGCAGGGCCGGTTCAATGAGATCACGCAGAAACTGGAACTGTCCATATGGGATAAGGCGGGCCGCCAGGTGCTGGTAGAACTGCCCTATTCCAAGCGGGACGAGGCCTCCATCCGTTATCTGGAGCGCTTGGAAAGGCAGCAGAATCCCTGTTTTCTGGGCAGAGTCTATCTCCGGGACAGTCAGGTCTGCCTCTATCCGGTGGATATACTGGAACGTCAGGAACTGGAGCAGATAAATGAATCCACGGGGAAAGAAAATGGCGGTGGGGACGCAGCTGTCGCCCCTGCGCAGAGCCATGACAAAACGGCCTGTCAGGCCCTGCAGAGCTATCTGGAGGAGGTCGGCTGGCTGCTGCAGGAGGTCTACCAGGTGGGAAGCAACACCGTGCAGGACAGTACTCTGGAGGCATTGAAACAGGCGGAGAAACAGGGCACGGCATATGGAATGACAATGCTGTCAGATTGGCTGCGTCAGCTGGGCGGACAACTGTCCGGGGCCCGTCATCAACTGCGGCGCCAGTCGTCGGAGATTATGAGGATATATTGCAGACTTTGGCAGTATATGCGGTTGTGCCGCCAAAGGACAGCCTATGACATGGCTCGCCTGACTTATATGAGCTAAATGACGTTGAAATGAGGAGAAATACTATGCTGCGAGCAAAGTACCCACAGACAGAGAACCCACAGCAGGAGAAGATTGCGGAAATACTAAAGCTGCTGCAGCTTGGTTTCATGGAACGGCGGATTGCGGAGAACTATCTGAGAGGGGAGCACGGGGAAGTAGCTCTGAGAGGATTCAAGCGGCATGACATGGAGCAGGAGCCGAAGAGCCTGCAGGAAGCGATACGCGCGATACTTGACGATTATTATGCGCAGGAGCAGCACAAGGAGGCGGACAGGTTTTTTAGACTCCTATATGCGCTGTATGGTTCTTCCCTGGCGCACTGCGTTGTCACCGCCTATTCCAGTTTCTGGAATGCCTTGAGAAAAGGAGATATTCAGGTAGATATGAGTGCGGCGCTGACAGTTTATGCTCAGGAAATGGTTCCCAGGGTATATTGTGCGGCATCGGGACAGGTTGTGAAAAGGATATATCTGCAGGCCAACGATCTGGAACACCTGGCAAAATTCATCAGATACGATCTGCAGGTGGTGCGGCAGGCTCTGAAGGATTATCAGGAAGAATTTATTAATGTAAAGATGATTTTGTACACGCTGTATTTCTATATGCGCAGCAGCAGGGTGCCATTAAATGCGGGCCGATCTATATGGGACAGTACCACCTCCCTGGGACAGAGACGGGGTTCGAACCGTGGCTGGATACTGGGTATACAAAAGCGGGCCACCGAAAAAGACGAGCCGGCGGTGGTCATAGGCCCTCCGGGTCTGGACGGCACAGATAGAGCGCTGCTCAGGGAATACGAAAACGTGATGGTGAGCGCTCTGGGACAGATCTTCAAGCGGGACGTTTCCAGAGATAGGGTATTCCGCGACATTCAGGACAGGATACGCCGGGGAGAGTTTCCCAGATACCAGCTGCCCAAACTCAGGGGCAGGGCCATCAATGACGCCATTTTTCTGCAGATAGCCTGCTGCGCCTATGCCAACTACAGGATTTCCGAGCAGCTGCGCGGCGTGGTGGCGGTCTGTGGGGCGGCAGCGCCGGAGGAAATACCGTGGCTGAGCCACCATATGAATGAGTTTGCGTGCATTGAGGACGGGATGGACGAGACCTTTGGCATTCCCGTGAGATACCTGCTCACCTGGGTTATGGAGTGGGTGGAGGATGGCTTTGATTATCATACGGAGGTGGACATGGATGGGGCGCACGCACTGTTTCGGTCGCTGTTTCGCAAGTACCCTTCCGTCTATCTGGAGACATATAAAAAGGCGGACTATTACATAGCCCATGTGATGTCCCGGGCGATCAGGGCGGAAGACCCTGAGGTGTATCGCCGGGAGATCTTGTCCAGGTCCGCCGAGCGGCGGGACAGGGTGATCGATATCCTGACCACTGAGGGAAAGAGCCTTCGGGAGAGCCGGAGCTATCTGGAGGGTCAATTGGAGCTGTCCGCGCTCCAGGCGCCGGGGATACAGCTAGGGGGCAGATATGGAACGGAAAATAGATCCAGAAGGGCTCTGGAATGGTATGACGAGATTTATCATGACGAGATGTTCTATGCCCGCTGTATGGCCTATATGGCGCTGCGGGGGTGTGGTTATTTTTTCAATTATGGGAGATTTAAGCATTTGGAAGAATTACATGAGATATCAATGAAGGAGATGACTCGGCATACTTTTCAGGGCCTCGACCTGGCCGGGGTGGGGGTGGCTCAGCAGTTTCATATTGCCAGTCAGCTGGTTGCCGAGATCTATGAGGATGACGACCTGCAGCTCATCCCCTGCTGTGTCTCCGTCTTTCAGCGGTATCTGGCGGAGCGCCCCCAGGAGACAAAGGCGGTTTTTACAGGGGAAGGTCCCTATGGAAGATGCCTGGCTCTGCTGATATACAGTAGTGAGGAGAGACAGGAAGAGCTTCTCGCCTACTGCCTGGACAACTCCAAGCTGGTCAGGCGGGAGCTGGAGCAGATTCTGGTGGATCGCCCTCACTGGAGACCGCAGATCATGGAGCTGCTCTCCGCCAGGAAGGCGGCCCAGCGGGAGATGGGCATCCGTGTGCTGTCCAGGTGGGACACCCCACAGGACCGGGCGGCCCTGTGGAGTATGCAGGAGAAGGAGAAAACTCCTGCCGTCCGCTCTCTGCTGGAGGAGGTGCTGAGCGGAGTGGTGGAGAGAGAGGATGCGGAAGAAAAGGTCGTGGGCGGCCGGACCCTGACCAGAGGAGAGCTGGTGAAGGAGCTTCACAGGGGCGGCAAACGGCGCGGTCTGGCCTGGGCTTATGAGACGCCCTTTTCTCCGGTACACAGGGAAGGCGGGGGATGGGCCGGAGAAGAGTATCTGCAGGCACTCCTGTTGTGTTACAGCTCCATGAAGGAGCCGGGATGGAGCTCTGACGCCGCCCTGCTGGCGGAAAAGCTGGACCCGCGGGACCTGGCAGTCTATATGAATGAGCTTTTGGACAAATGGCTGGCCGCCGGTGGAGAGGCGAAAAAACGCTGGGTGCTGTATACAGCCTCCATCCACGGCGATGGGGATATTGTGCGAAAGCTGCAGCATCAGATCCAGCACTGGTCCCGGCATGCACGCAGCGCTTTGGCGGCACAGGCGGTTCGGGCGCTGGCGCTGAGTCCCCACCCTCTGGCGCTGCCTGCTGTGGACGGCATTGCCCGTAAGTCCGGCTCCGGGAAGGTTAGAGAAACGGCGGCGCTGGCGCTGGAGGAGGCGGCCATCCGGCTGGGTCTAACCCAGGAACAGCTGGAGGATAAGATGGTGCCTGACTTAGGGTTTGACGAGCATATGGAGCGCCACTTTGACTATGGAAGCCGCAGCTTTACCGTGACTGTCACCCCGGCCTTGGAGGTGGAAGTCTTTGACGAAAATGGGAGAAAACTAAAAAATATTCCTACGCCCGGAGCCAGGGATGATGCAGAGAAAGCAGCTGCGGCCTATGCGGATTTCAAGGAGATGAAAAAGCTGCTCAGAACTACGGCGGCCGCACAGAAACAGCGGATGGAACGGGCGCTCTCCACGGGAAGATTGTGGAGTGCGGAGGCTTGGCGGGAGCTGTTTGTGGGCAATCCCATTATGCACCGGTTTGCCCTCAGCCTAATCTGGGGAGTCTACGAGGAACAAAGGCTGGCACAGAGTTTCCGCTACATGGAGGACGGATCTTTCAACACGGAGAACGAGGAGGAGTACACTTTGCCGGAGCTTTTGCCAAGGCAGGGGCAGATCGGTCTCGTCCATCCGCTGGAGCTGTCCGGGGAGAGTCTGGAGGCCTGGAGACGGCAGCTGGAGGACTATGAGATCATCCAGCCCGTAGAGCAGCTTGGCAGAACGGTGTACCGTCTCAGTCCCGAGGAGCAGGAGGGCAACAGCCTGGAGCGCTTTGACGGCGTGGTTATCAACGATTTGTCTCTGGGGGGCAGGCTTACGGCTATGGGCTGGCTGCGCGGTCCTGTGCAGGGGGGCAGATTTGCCATCTACTATCGGGAGGAACCCTCCCTGGGCCTGGGCGCGGAGCTGCATTTTTCCGGCAGCATTGTGGGCAGCGCCAGCACGGGAGGCCGGGACGTCACGGTGCAGGACGTGCGTTTCTACCAGGTGGGAACGGTTGACAGAGGACCGGAGAGTTATGACGAGGTGACAGAGGAGAGAAGGCTGCCCTTGAAGAACATTCCCCGGCGGTTTTTCAGTGAGATTGTGTGGCAGATAGCTAAGGCTACCGACTAATAAATTATTTTAAGCAAGGAGGAGCAGTATGTTACGAGCACAAAATGGACAGGCGGACAAAGTTAGGGAGGCCCTGGCAGATCTGGGGCTGACAGACGGCGAGCTGGAGCTTGCGGAGAAATATTTGAAAGGGGAGACGGGAGAGGAAACACTGGCAGAGTTGGAGCTCCGTGATATGAGCGGCATACCCCGGGAGAAAGCTTTGCCGGTGACAAAGCTTTTGGGGTCTTATATGAAGAAAAAGCAGTTTGACGAGACGCTGCGGCTCTTTAATCTGCTGTATGCTCTGGGTTCCCATACCTGTTTCCAGTGTCTGGGCCAGGAATATCAGATATTTTGGGAGTTTATAAGGAATGTAGAGGCAAGAAAGCTCCGGATCGACCCGTACAAGATCGTGGCGGTATATGCCCGGCATACATATAAATCGTGCCTTAGCTGGTGCAATCATTACCCCTATTTTATGTCTGAGCATATGTATAGTGCGCTGAAAAAACATGCGGGCGGCCTCCCTGAAACCGTCCGGCAGGCGCTGCGGGAATATGAGAGCGGATACATCGGCGAGAGACTGATACTGCTGACGGTATTGTTCAATATGAATTACGACAGCGTACAGTCCGCGGAGGCTTTTCGCAAAAAAAGCACCCAGTCCGCGGACGAGGGCGCCGTGCTGGGAGGAATCCGGAAACTGCTTGGCGGCAAGGCCCCCTCGGAGGACGCCGCCTGGATGGGAGAGTATGAAAAACTGCTGAAAGAGGCAATGTGCAAGGCCGTCCTGCCGGGCGCTGCGGGCAGAGTCATGGACAGACCGCTGTTCATGCTGGCGGGTGGCTGTGCCTTTGTCAACTACATGCTTTCCGAGAAACTGTATCATGTGGTGAAAACCTGCTGCGCCGCTGACCCCAAGTTGATGCTGTCAGTATTTTGCGCGCTGGACCCCCGGGGGGAGATCAGCCGCACCGGAGGAGATTGGGACGACCTGTTCGGAATCCCCAGCCGGGAGCTGCTCGCCTGGGTGGCGGAGCAGATAAAAAACGATAATAGGAGCAGCGTCACGGGTCTCAAGGAGGAGGATGGTAAAAAGATATTGCGGGTACAGCTCCGCAAGCACCCTGCAGCTTTTCTGGAGTGCTACCGCAATGCGGAGTTTGCTGCTGCGGCCAAGATGGCGCAGATCATGAAGGAGGAAGATCCCGCGCTGTACCAGCGGGAAGTGCTGGCCAAGGGGGAAGAGCAAAAGCAGAAATTGATCAGACTTTTCAATACTAAAGGAAATTTCCCTCAGGAATGCATAGATTATCTGGAGGGCAGAGCGGATCTTCAGGCCCTTTATGCTGTCAGAAACCGGCTGTCTATTCCATACTATGGAGCGTACACATATGGTGGCAGAGGGGCTTTGGAGCAGTATGTGCAAACCTATCACGATGAGGAGTTCTATGGCCGCTGCATGGCGGCGATGGCAGTACTGGAAGACGGTTATTTCTTTACAGGGTTCATCGCAAAACCGGCTCAAAAGGAGGCGTTTGAGCTGGAACTGCGGCATATTTTCTCGGGTTTGACGCTGGCCGGAATGGGGGTGGCGCAGCAGCTGCGGGTCATAACTTTTATGACGGATACGATCTATGATACAGTCAAAAAGCAGGCTGTTACCGATGGCGGCATTTCCATCTTCCAGCAGTACCTGGCACAGCGTACCCAGGAAACCGTGACGGCTTTTTCTGAGGCCGGGGCATACGGCCGCTATTTTGCGCTGCTGGTATATGGCAGTAAGGCCAATCTGCAGGTGACGGATGAAAACAGGGAGTCCTGTCAGGCGGCATTGGAGGAGTTTGCTAAGGGCAAGGACGCCTGGCAGGAGCAGATACTTTCCTTTAGCCAGGACAGTTCCAAGCTGGTGAAGGAGGAGCTGGAGCGGATATTGGCGGACCGTCCCGGCTGGAGAGAACAGGTTAAAGGTCTGCTATCCTCCAAAAAGGCTGCGGAGCGGGAGATGGGCATCCGAGTGCTGGCCAAGTGGAATACTCCTCAGGATCGGGAAACCCTGCAGGAGCTTTATGAGAAAGAGAAGAATGCCAAGATTCGCACACTCCTGGATACTGTTCTGGGACATGAAGCTGCGGCAGGCAGTGCCGGAGAGGGCGGCGCAGGGGAGGGCAGCCAGGCCCTGACAAGGGAGGATCTGGTGAAAAATCTACACAAGGGCGGCAAGAAACGCAGCCTGGCCTGGGCCTATGAGACGCCCTTTTCTCCGGTGCGCAGAAAAGGCGGAGAGCAGGCCACGGAGGAGTATCTGCAGGCTTTGCTGCTGTGCTATTGTTCCATGGCAAAGCCCGGTATCAGCACGGATGCCGCTCTGCTGGCGGAGGATTTGGAGTCGCAGGAGCTGGCAGTCTATGTGGGTGAGCTTTTTGACAAGTGGATGAGCGCCGGTGCGGAGGCTAAAAAACGCTGGGTACTGTATGCGGCCTCCATTCACGGCGGCAGCGATATTGTCAAGAGACTCCACCACCAGATTCAGGAGTGGCCCCAGATTGCGAGGGGCGCTATCGCCGCGGACGCAGTGCAGGCGCTGGCGCTGAATCCCCAGCCCCAGGCTCTGCTGATCGTGGATGGGATTGCCCGGAAGTTCAAGTTTAAGCAGGTCAAGACGGCAGCCGGGCAGGCGCTGGAATTTGCGGCCAGCCAACTGGGGTTGACCCGGGAGCAGTTGGAGGATAAGATCGTGCCCAGCCTGGGCTTTGACGAAAATATGGAGCGGCGCTTTGATTACGGCAGCCGCAGCTTTACCGTGACCATCACCCCTGCTTTAGAGGTGGAGGTATTTGATGAAAATGGCAAGAAACTGAAAAATATGCCTGCTCCCGGCGCAAAGGACGACGCGGAGCAGGCGGCCGCAGCTTACGCGGAATTCAAGGAGATGAAAAAACAGATGAAGGCCACCGTCACCAGCCAGAAACAGAGGCTGGAGATGGCTCTGTCCTCGGAGCGTCTGTGGAGTATGGAGGCGTGGCGCGAGCTGTTTGTGGGCAATCCCATTATGCACCAGTTTGCCATCGGCCTGGTCTGGGGTATCTACGAGGAGCACAAGCTGGCGCAGAGTTTCCGCTACATGGAGGATGGCTCCTTTAATACAGAGGATGAGGACGAGTACACCCTACCGGAGCAGGGGCAGATCGGCCTTGTGCATCCCATAGAGCTGACAAAAGAGAGCCTGGAGACCTGGAAACAGCAGCTGGAGGACTATGAGATCACCCAGCCCATCGAGCAGTTAGGCCGCACGATTTACTACATTACACCAGAGGAGCAGAAAGCCAAGAGTCTGGAGCGTTTCGGCGGCATGATTCTCAACGACCTGTCCCTGGGGGGCAAGCTCACAACTCTGGGGTGGTATCGCGGTTCGGTGCAGGATGCGGGCTGCTTTGACACCTACTACCGGGAGGACGCCTCCATTGGCCTGGGCGCGGAGCTGCATTTTTCCGGCAGCTATGTGGGCAGCGGCAGCATGGGCGGCGAGGAGGTCACGGTGTATGACGTGCGCTTTTACAAGGCGGGCACCATTGAGAGAGGCTCCTACTGCTATGATGAAGCTAAGGGGGATAAGCAGCTGCCCCTGAAGGATATTCCTCAGAGGTACTTCAGCGAGATCATATGGCAACTGACTAAGGCCACTGCCTCCAGCAAGGAGCGGGACGAGGACTGGAAAGCGGAGAGGCGGTAAACTCACAAAGGAGGTCCATGTGAAAATTTCTTCTTTTTTATATTTTGCGCGTTTTGGCGTTCGTTCCATCCTGTTTCGCAAAAAAGAGCCGATCCTGGGAACGATCATCTTGACGGACAAGTGCAATCTTCACTGCAAGCACTGTTCCGTCAATAACATCACAGCGGTCATTCATCCTTACCCGCAGATTCAAGCTGAAATGCGACAGCTTTATGAGATGGGTATACGCATCCTCTTCTTTTGCGGCGGCGAGACCTTTTTGTGGGAAGACAGTGGAAAAAAGCTACGCGATCTGGTAGTGGAAGCGAAACAAAT